>NZ_AXBZ01000006.1:0-25182 GCF_000475295.1 Alcanivorax sp. P2S70 | reverse complement strand
TTCACTGTTCACTGTTCACTTGCTTGCGCCATAACGCTGCCAGCAATGAGCCTGACAGGTTGTGCCAGACACTGAACAACGCGCCGGGTAAGGCGGCCAGTGGCGTGAAGTGTTTGACGGCCAATGCCACGCCGAGACCGGAGTTCTGCATACCCACTTCGATGGCCAGGGTACGGGCAGTGACCTTGTCCTGACGAAGCAGGCGGGCGATGCCATAGCCCCCCGCCAGCCCCAGGGCATTGTGCAAGGCGACGGCAACAAAGACGGCGATGCCGGCCTCGGCCATCCGCGACTGGTTCAATGCCACGATGATGCCGATGACCACCACGATGGCGATGACGGAGAGCAGCGGAAAGAGCTCTCTTGCGGTAGCCAGTTGGCGTGGAAAAAACGTATTGAGGGCGCTGCCTGCGACCACCGGGATGACCACGATCTGGAGCAGTGACACCAGCATTCCTTCCACTGGCACCGGAATGCGCTCACCCAAATAGCACCAGGTGAGCAAGGGGGTGGCAATCACGGCAATCAGGGTGGATACCAGGGTGATGGAAACGGATAACGCCACATTCGCCCGCGCCAGATAAGCGATCACATTGGAGGCGGTGCCGCCAGGACAGGCTCCGACCACCACCAGTCCGATCAGCAATTCCTGGGGGAGCTGCAAGGCTCGCCCTATTGTCCAGGCCAGCAAGGGCATCAGGCTGTATTGCAGTGCGACTCCAAGGGCAATTACGCCGGGGCGTTTAAAGACCTGCCGAAAATCATCCCAGCGTAACGTCAGTCCCATGCCGAACATGATCAGCATTAGCAGGGGGACAATGGCCGGCTTGCCTGCGACCAGCCACTGCGGTTGCCACCAGGCCAGCAGGGAAAACACTAATGCCCAAAGGGGGAAGAGTTGGGTGAGTCGCGGGATCATGGTGGTGCAGGCCCTCGTTATTTGCTTTGGATCCAGGTGTTGAGTGTTTCAAGTTACAAGCTTCAAGTTGCAAGACGGTCGGATTCAGGGCGTTTTGCAATGCCCTGCCTGGGTTTTAATGTGGGGCGCGGGCACGGCGCGTCAAAACCACACCATGTCTGGCCGCGCCTTGTCGCGTGAAGCTTGCTCTACAACGCCAACGTCAGCAAAAACGGTAACATCAAAAATGCCATCAATGTGGAGAATACCACCATGGCGGCCACTTCTTCGGCACCCCGTTGGTAGGCCTTGGCCAGCAGGTAGTTGAACACAGCCACAGGCATGGTGGACTCGATCAGCACCACCCCGCGAAGAGCCCCTTCCAGAGCCAGCGCTTCCGCCACCGCGAACCCGACAGCAAACCCGATCAACAAGCGCAGTGCGGCAAATGCGGCGCCTTTGCCTGCATGGTGTACTTTCAGTTGCGATAACGAGACCCCCAGTGTGATCAGCATTAACGAGATGGTCAGGTCACCGATCAGTGAGACGGTGTTGTACAGCCACTGCGGTAATGTCAGCTCGAAGCCCACCATGGCCACGGCAAGGAACACCGAGACAAGAATCGGGTGGTGGAACAGTTTTACGGATAGGCCCTGGCCGCTGACGATGGCAAGTCCGAGGGAAAAGTGCGCTACCGAATAGAGCATCATCCAGGCCAGCGACAAGGCCAGCCCCGCCTCACCAAATGCCAGCATGCAAAGGGGAATGCCCATGTTGCCCGTATTGGCAAACGTCAGAGAGGGAAGGAAGACCCGGAAGGATTGCCCGCTCAGGCGAATGGCCAGAGCGGACAGCGCCAGTGTCAGCGCCAGCACCAGTAACGCCAGCCCGCCGACTTCGGTGAGCGCCGCCATGTCCAGGTCCGTTTTTCCCAGTGTGGCGACAATCAGGCAGGGGGTCGTGACCGTGGTGACCAGTGAGGTCACCATGCGGGTATCAAAGGGTTTGCCCGCCCGGGCCCACAGGTAGCCCAGCGCGGCACAAAACAGCACAGGGGCAATAATCGACCAGAGCGTGGCCAGCATGGTCAGCAATCCACAGACAAGACAGGGACTGCGCAGTGTGAAAGCGGATCACGCCTATGTCTATCCCTGAACCACCGGCGGACAGGTTTCAGGTGTTTCGCTATCCACCTTACGGTTTACTGGTGCCCTCAGACGGTCAGATAATTCTTGATCAGGGTATCGTCCAGTTCTTTCATCTCGCCCTCTGCAACTTTGCTGCCGCGGTCAAGAATGGCAAAGCGATCGGCGGTGGCGCGGGCAAAGTGCAGTTTCTGCTCGACCAGCAGCACGGTAAGACCTTCTTCCTTGTTGAGCGTCTTGATGACCCGACCAATCATGTCGACGATGTTGGGCTGGATCCCCTCGGTAGGTTCATCCAGGATCAGCAGTTTCGGATCCAGGGCCAGCGCTCTGCCGATAGCCAGCTGTTGTTGCTGGCCGCCAGACAGGTCTCCGCCACGACGGTTACGCATTTCATGCAGCACCGGGAACAGTTCATAAATCCGGTCAGGGATTTTCTTGCTGCGATCCGGGCGTGCCTGCAGTCCGGTTTCCAGGTTCTCTTCCACCGTCAGCAATGGAAAAATTTCCCGCCCCTGAGGAACATAACCGATCCCGGCTCGGGCGCGCTCTTCGGCTGCCAGACGGGCGAAGTCTTCACCATCAAATTCAATGCTGCCGCTTTTCACCGGCAACAAGCCCATGATGGTTTTCAGTAGCGTGGTCTTGCCCACCCCGTTACGGCCCATCACACACAGGCACTCGCCCTGGGTGAGGCCAAGGTCCAGATCCCAGAGGGTATGGGATTCGCCGTAGTATTGGTTGACGTTGTTCAATTTCAGCACGGTTTTTACTCCGTAAAAAGCGACGAGCTATGAGCTTTTAGCCAACAGGAAAACCAAGATGAATGAATGGTTGTCTCGCAGCTGGAAGCTCATGGCTTGAAGCTGAATTTATTCACCCAGATAAACTTCAATCACCTTCGGATCGTTCTGTACCTGATCCATGGTGCCCTCTGCCAGTACGCTGCCCTGATGCAACACGGTAACGGTGCTGGCGATGGAGCGGATGAATTCCATGTCGTGTTCGACCACCACCACGGAATGTTTGCCTGCCAGGCTTTGCAGCAGCTCCCCGGTGCGCTCCACTTCCTGGCGGGTCATGCCGGCAATGGGCTCATCGACCAGTAGCAATTGGGGTTTCTGCATCAGCACCATGCCGATTTCCAGCCACTGCTTCTGGCCATGGGACAGCAGGCCGGCCACCTTGTGGCGGTCGTCCAGCAGGCCGACCTGAGCCAGGGTTTCCTCGATCCAGCTTTTCTGCTCACCGCTCATGCGGGTGAACAGGGAGTGCCAGGTGCCCTTGGCATCGTTCATGGCCAGTTCCAGATTTTCAAACGCGGTGTGCTCCGGGAACACGGTGGGTTTCTGGAACTTGCGACCGATGCCGGCGGTGGCGATTTCGGTTTCGCTGAGCCGGGTCAGGTCCAGGGTCTGGCCAAAGAAGCAGGTGCCGCTGTCGGGCCGGGTCTTGCCGGTGATCACATCCATCATGGTGGACTTGCCGGCGCCGTTCGGGCCGATAATACAACGCAGTTCGCCGGTCTTGATGTACATCGTCAGGTCATTGAGCGCCTTGAAGCCATCAAAGCTGACAGTGATATCTTCCAGATACAGAATGTTTTTGCCGGCCCCGGAATCCAGCTGGCCCGGTGCCACTGCGCGGGTACCCTGGCGCATGAAGTCGAACACCTGATCGCGGCGAAAGGTTTCCCGCAGATTGTCCAGTGCACTCATGAGTGTTCTCCTTGTGCCGCTGGCGTGTCATCACTGTCGCCGGTTTTAACAAAACGTTTTCGCAGACGCTCCCAGTGCTGGCTCACCAGGCCGACAATACCCTGGGGCAGGAACACGGTCACCGCCACGAACAAGCCACCGAGGGCGAACAGCCAGGCTTCAGGCATGACGCCGGTGAAGACGGTCTTGCCGTAGTTCACCAGAATGGCACCGATCACTGCGCCATACAGCGTGGCGCGACCACCCACGGCAACCCATACCACCAGCTCAATGGAATTGAGCGGTGAGAATTCGCCGGGGTTGATGATGCCGACCTGGGGGACATACAGCGCACCGGCAAGGCCGGCCAGAATGGCGCTGACCGTGAACACCCAGAGTTTGTAGTGTTCGGTACGGTAGCCGACAAAACGTGCGCGGGATTCGGCATCACGCACGGCCAGAACAACGCGACCAAGCTTGCTGCCGGTAATCCAGCGGCACAGCACAAAGGCGCTGGCCAGGGCTACAGCGGTGGCTATCAACAGGCCAACGCGGGTGGCGTCTGACTGTAGTGAAAAGCCGAGCAGATCCTTGAAGTCGGTGAGACCGTTGTTGCCACCAAACCCGAGCTCGTTACGGAAGAACGCGAGCATCAGGGCGTAGGTCAGTGCCTGGGTGATGATCGACAGGTAGACACCGGTGACCCGCGAGCGGAAGGCCAGCCAGCCGAACACGAAAGCCAGCAGCCCGGGGACCAGCAGAATCATCAGGGCTGCAAACCAGAACTGGTCGAACCCGTGCCAGTACCAGGGTAACTCCTGCCAGTTGAGGAATACCATGAAGTCTGGCAACTCCGGGTTGCCATACACGCCACGGTCGCCAATCTGGCGCATCAGGTACATGCCCATGGCGTAGCCTCCCAGCGCAAAGAAGGCGCCATGCCCCAGGCTGAGAATGCCGCAGTAACCCCACACCAGATCCAGCGCCAGGGCCAGCAGGGCATAGCACAGGTACTTGCCAAGCAGCGTGACCGTGTAGGCACTCACATGCAGTGCCGAATCCGGTGGGAAGATCTGGTTGAGCAGGGTCACCAGCAGGGTGGCGCCAAACAGCACACCCATGAAGGTGCGGGCGGTGCGATCACTGAGTGCACCTTTGAACGTTGAGTCTCTCATGTTATTCCTCCGCTGCCCGGCCACGTTGCGGGAAGAGTCCGCGGGGTTTGCGCTGGATAAACAGGATGATGAAGATCAGCACAATGATTTTTGCCAGTACGGCACCGGCCATGGGTTCCAGCAGCTTGTTGGCGATACCGAGTCCAAAGGCGGCGGTGAGGGTGCCCCACAGATTGCCGACACCACCAAACACCACCACCATGAACGAATCGATGATGTAGCTCTGACCCAGGTTGGGCCCCACATTGGTGAGCTGGGCCAGGGCGACCCCGGCCACCCCGGCGATGCCGGAGCCCAGACCAAAGGTGAGGGCGTTGACCCGCTCGCTGCGGATACCCAGTGCCCGCGCCGTGGTGCGGTTCTGGCTGACGGCACGCACCTGCAGGCCCAGACGGGTGCGCTTGAGCAGCGTCAGCAGCGCCAGGAAGACGGCCAGGGCAAAGAAGATGATGTAAAGACGGTTGTAAGTCAGCGAGAACACCGGGTTGATTTCCAGTGCGCCACTCATCCATTCCGGGGTAATCACGGTGCGGTTGAGAGGCGAGAAAATCACCCGCACGGCCTGTTGCAGGATCAGGCTGACACCAAAGGTCGCCAGCAGGGTTTCCAGCGGGCGGCCGTAAAGGAAACGGATGACAAAGCGTTCGATCAGAATCCCTGTCAACGCAGAGACCAGAAATGCTGCCGGGATGGCAATCAACAGTGACCATTCGTGGCTGTTGGGCAGCAGTTGCTGCACCACGTAGGTGGTGTAGGCGCCGAGCATGATCAGTTCGCCGTGGGCCATGTTAATCACGCCCATCACCCCGAAGGTGATGGCCAGGCCGATGGCAGCCAGCAGGAGTACCGAGCCGAGGCTCAGGCCGAAGAACACCGTGTCAGCGGTCTGGAACGTGCTGATGCGGGCATCGATCTTTTTCAGGGCCTGTTCCAGTGCGCGGGTTTCTGAGGCGTTGTCGGTAACGCTCAGGCGGCTGTTGAGACTGTTCTTCACTTCTGGATGCAGGTTCCCGGACAGGGCATCGATGGCATTCAGGCGTGCGGTCAGGTCGTCGCTTTGCAGGGCGGCAATGTTGAGAGCGGTCTCAATTTGATCGAGTACCCGCTGGCTGGATTCCTGCTCCCGGCGCTCACCAAGGGCAGTGAGCATCTCCGGGTCATCATTGCCGATCAGCTGGCCAGCGGCCTGATAGCGAACATCACTGTCCGGGTCGTTCAGACCGGACAGGGCCAGCTGGTTGTTGATCACGGTACGCAGGCGATTGTTGATTACCACCGGGCGCGCCGCCCGGCTGTCCACGTGCCCCACTACCTCTTCGGTCGTCGGGTCGCGCAGTTCCCACTGGCCGTCCTGTTTTTCCCCCAGGGCGATGGTGTCGTCCTTGCGGTTGTGGACCAGCTCCCGGTTCATCAGTGCATTCAGCAGTGGAATGACTCGCGGATTGTTCTGGTTGGCCAGCTGACGGATGGCCGCTTCTTTATCGTCGAAGCTGCGGCTGGTCAACTGATCGAGAATCTCGTTGATGGTGGGTGGCGCGACGACGCGGTTCGGCTCGTCGGCGTCCATCATGTCGGTGCCTGAGTTCAGGCCTTGTTCGGTCTGGGGTGGCACTGTTGTGTCTTGCAGCGCCTGTTCTGCCCAGCTCACACAGGTCAACAACATGACAAGCATGGCGACCAGCGTTTGGCTGAAACGGTAACCCATGACGGCCTCCTTACAGAGCGTCAGATTTGCGTTAAATAAAAAGCGTACTTTTTTATAAAGCGGCACCGGGAGTAACCCCGGTGCCGTTTTCTTTTGTGGTGTTACTCGGCAGCTGCGCCGCCACAGCTCTTGGTTTTGGTGTTGTAGTTGCCGCACTTGACCGGTGCGGTCCAGTCGGAGATCAGGTCCTTGGAGCCCGGCAGGTAGTCAGACCAGGCATCACCTTTCACCAGACCGTCGGTTTCCCAGACCACAGCGAACTGACCGTCATCCTGGATTTCACCGATCAGTACCGGCTTGGACAAATGGTGGTTGGCGTTCATCACGGCCATGCCGCCGGTCAGGTTCGGGGTCTCGATGCCGATCATGGCGTCAGCCACTTTGTCGGTATCGGTGGACTTGGCTTTCTCTACTGCTTTCACCCACATGTTGAAACCAATGTAGGTCGCTTCCATGGGATCGTTGGTGACGCGCTTGTCGTCGCCAGTGAAGGCATGCCACTGCTCGATGAACTTCTCGTTGCTGTCGTTGTAAACGCTCTGGAAGTAGTTCCAGGCGGCCAGGTGACCTACCAGCGGGCCAGTGTCGATGCCGGACAGCTCTTCTTCACCCACGGAGAAGGCCACTACCGGGATGTCTTCTGCGCTAACCCCCTGGTTGCCCAGCTCTTTGTAGAACGGCACGTTGGCGTCACCGTTGATGGTGGAAACCACCGCGGTTTTCTTGCCCTGGCTGCCGAAGCTCTTGATGTCGCTGACGATGGACTGCCAGTCGGAATGACCGAACGGGGTGTAGTTGATCATGATGTCGTCGGCGGCAACCCCTTTGGCCTTCAGGTAGGCTTCAAGGATCTTGTTGGTGGTACGCGGGTAAACGTAGTCGGTACCAGCCAGCACGAAGCGTTTCACGCCCAGATCATTGATCAGGTAGTCCACTGCCGGGATGGCCTGCTGGTTCGGCGCTGCACCGGTGTAGAACACATTCTTGGAGGATTCTTCGCCTTCATACTGAACCGGGTAGAACAGCAGACCGTTCAGTTCTTCGACCACCGGCAGGACCGATTTACGGGACACCGAGGTCCAGCAACCGAAGATCACATCCACGCCTTCCTTGGTGATCAGCTCGCGGGTCTTTTCCGCGAACAGCGGCCAGTTGGAAGCCGGGTCAACCACTACGGGCTCCAGCTTCTTGCCCATCACACCACCTTTCTTGTTCTGCTCTTCGATCATCATCAGAACGGTGTCTTTCAATGTGGATTCACTGATCGCCATGGTGCCGGACAGGGAGTGAAGCACCCCGACCTTGATGGTGTCGGCAGCCATCACCGCGCCGCTGTAGACAATGGCCGAGGAGGCGATAACGCCGGCGGCCAGTTTTTTCATGGATTGTGAAAAACTCATGGTGTTTCCCCTTGCGTTTGAAGTTGGTTTATCCATTTCCTGTAGTCCCCGGACCGAGTCGATCCAAGCAAAGCAACCTTCACTCGTCATGAGCGATGGTGGTATCCCCCCGAGGTACGCTGTTGTTGTCGACCGCCTGCAACTGACTGCGTGCATTGGCCTCGTGCAGCATGTGCACGGTGATTTTTCGTACTTCGTTTCGGGATTCTTCGATGTGGGCACGCAGTAGCATCTGCGCTTGCTCCACCCGGCGGTGCAGGATCGCATACAGCACTGCCGCATGTTCTTCATAGGTGGCTTCCACGCGTGGTGGCTTGGTGAAATCCAGCCGCCGGATAATGCGTAGCCGCTCGGTCAGATCCTGGTGAATGCGCGCCATTTCCTGGTTACCTGCGGCTTCCACCAGTTGTTCATGAAAACGCTCGTCCATGCCGCTGACGGTGGGGCCGTGATCGAGCCGGTCGGCCGGGTCCACGCACCACAGGTTGACCAGTTCATCGAGGGTGTTCTGTTCCTGTTGCTCGCAGAGTTTGCGCACCGCTGCGCATTCAAGAATGGTGCGCACGTCATAGAGCTCTTCGAAGTATTTGAAGTCGAAGGGTTTGACCTGCCAGCCGCTGCGGTACAACACATCCACGTAGGATTCCCGTTGCAGCCGGAACAGGGCTTCACGCACCGGGGTGCGGGAGGCGCCCATCCGCTCAGCAACTTCGTTTTCACTGAACCGGTCGCCGGGCATCAGGCGAAAATCAAAAATGTCCTGCTTGAGTTGCAGGTAGATGCGCTCAGCCAGGTTTTCGCTTTTACGGGCGGTGCGTGCGTTCATCATGGCCTCCTCAGGCAACCGCCCCGGTATCGATCACCAGTACTGGATCGCCGGCATTGATGATGGCGCCGGGCTGGCAATGCAGGCCGGTAACCTTGCCGCTGGCATTGGCGAGGATTTCGAATTCCATCTTCATCGCTTCCACCACCACCACCGGTTGCCCTTCGGTGACCTGGGCTCCTTCGTCCACCAGCAGCTTCCAGACATTGCCGCTGATTTCCGCGCTGATCAGGTGCCCGTTGACTTCGCCAATGTCCGTTTTGCTACCGAGCATGGCGGAGGCGATGGCGGCGTCTTCGTTCTGCCAGCGCGCCACTTCCTCACGGTAGGCGGCATCCCGTTGCTCGGTGAAGCGGGCAATGCTGTCGGCATTGTCGGCGAGGAACTGGCGATGTTCGGCAAGACTGAAGGGTTCTTCGGTGATGTCGATCTGCAGATGCCCATGGCGGAAAGCGTCTCGCATTTCGTCGAGTTGCGCTTCGCTGACCGGGTAATAACGGACCTGATCAAAGAACTTGAGCAGCCAGGGTTCGTCGTTGGCGAATTGCGGATTTTTCAGGTGTTTGTTCCAGATCGGCAGGGTGCGGCCCACCAGCTGGTAACCACCCGGGGAGTCCATGCCGTAGATGCACATGTACACCCCGCCGATGCCCACGGTGCCTTCGGCGGTGTAGGTGCGTGCCGGGTTGTACTTGGAGGTCATCAGACGATGGCGTGGATCAATGGGCACGGCACAGGGGGCGCCCAGATACACGTCGCCCAGCCCCATCACCAGATAGCTGGCGTTGAACAGGGTGTCGCGAACCTGATCGATGGAATCGAGACCGTTGATACGACGAATGAATTCCACATTGTTGGGCAGCCAGGGCGCTTCGCTGCGAATGGTTTCCTGATAGCGGGTCACCGCATCCAGGGTGGCGCTGTCTTCGAATGCCATGGGCAGGTGCAACACCCGCGAGGTGACCACCATGTCATCCATGCTGCCGAGGCGGTTTTCCCGCTCCAGCAAGGTGTTGACCAGGTCTCTCTGGGTGATCAGGCGGGAGTCGTAATGCACCTGCAGGCTGCGCACCCCCGGGGACAATTCCAGGATGCCTGACACCGGTGTCGCCTTGAGGTTTTCCATCAGGGCGTGGACACGCATGCGCAGGGCCAGATCGAGCACGTTGTCGCCGTATTCGATCAGGATGTACTTGTCGCCGGCTTGCCGATAGACAATGCGAGGCGCATCCCCGTCGGCGTCTTGTTCCGCCAGCATGGTGTGCGAGGTAAAGGCATGGTCTTCGGAGCTCACCTGGGGATGAATCACCGGGATGCAGCCAAGGTTGTCGATGGAGGCATCCTGGGCTTCCTCCATGGCTCTGGCTTCGGCAAAGCTGATGGGCGAAAAGCGAATGCTGTCGCCGGGTTTCAGCTGGCCCACTTTCCACAGTTCGGCCTTGGCAATGGTGACCGGACAGACAAACCCGCCGAGGCTGGGGCCATCCTTGGTAAGAATGACGGGGAAATCCCCGGTGAAGTTAATGGAGCCGATGGCGTATTCGTTGTCGTGGACATTGGAGGGATGCAGCCCGGCCTCACCACCGTCAGTCCGGGTCCAGCTGGGCTTGGGGCCGACCAGGCGAATGCCGAGGCGATTGGAGTTGTAGTGCACCTGCCAGTCTGCAGCAAAGAACTCGTCGATGGCGTCTTGGGTAAAAAAGTCGGGGGCACCGTGGGGGCCGTAGAGTACCTTGATGTCCCACTGCTGCGGGTAGTCCGGAATCAGTGAGACTTCCGCACCGTGAGGCTCGGCCACTGGCGCCGGGGTGGGGCAACCTGCGAGCCGAGGTTGGCAGATGGAGAGGACGTCTCCCTTGCGCAGGGTGCGTCCTCCGTGGCCGCCAAACTGACCCAGGACAAAGGTGGATTTGCTGCCGAGATAATCGGGTACATCAATGCCGTTGCGAATGGCGATGTAGCTGCGGCAGCCAGAGGTGACCTTGCCGGTGGTCAGGGTTTGCCCGGCGTTGACCGTGATTGGCTGCCACAGGGCAACGGGCTGGCCGTCCAGTTGGGCCTCGCAGTCTGCGCCGGTCAGGGCAATCACGGTGTCACAATGAAAGGTCAGTGAGGGGCCGCACAGGGTCGCTTCCAGTCCTGCTGCGGAGGGATGGTTGCCGACGATGCGGTTGGCCAGCCGAAAAGCAAAATCGTCCATGGGGCCGGAAGGCGGAACGCCGATATCCCAGTAGCCGTCACGGCCGGGGTAATCCTGCACCGTGGTGTAGGTGCCGGGGTCCTCAATTTCGAACGCGGTCGGGGCGTAGTGGAAGGTTTCCAGGTAACGGGTGGAGACCTTGCCGGCGATCACGTTTTCGTCGCGCAGGATCTGGCGCAGGTAATCCAGGTTGGTGGCGATACCGGACAGTCGGGTGTGTGCCAGTGCATCCTGCATTTTAGCCAGTGCATCAGTGCGGTCGGCACCGTGCACGATTACCTTGGCAATCATCGGGTCGTAGTGCGGGCTGACCACGGTGCCGGTGTCGACCCAGCCGTCCAGTCGAATGTTGTCCGGGAAAAAGACTTCGGTCAGTTCACCGGGGCTGGGCTGGAAATCTTTCAGGGCGTCTTCTGCGTAGATACGCACTTCCATGGAGGCGCCCTGGCTGATGTAGCTTTCGTTTAGCGGGGGGCGTTGGCCGCCCGCCAGTTCCACCATCCACTGCACCAGGTCCACGTTGAAGACGGATTCGGTGACGCCATGCTCCACCTGCAAGCGGGTGTTCACTTCCAGGAAATAGAATTCGTCGCGCTCGTCGTCATAGATGTATTCCACGGTGCCCGCGGAGCGATACTTAACGGACTGACCGAGTCGTACGGCGCTGGCATGAAGTTTTTCGCGGGTGGCCTGGGGAAGATTGGGGGCGGGGGTTTCTTCTACCACTTTCTGGTTGCGCCGTTGCAGGGAGCACTCGCGTTCCCCCAGCGCCAACACGGTGCCTTCGCCGTCGCCAAAAATCTGTACTTCCACATGGCGCGCCCGGGCCACAAAGCGCTCGATGAATACCCCGCTATCGGAGAAAAAACTTTCGCCAAGGCGTTTCACGGATTCATAGGCGCAGACCAGTTCGGCCTCGTTGTTGCACCGTGACAGACCGATACCGCCGCCGCCGGCGGTGCTCTTCAGCATGACCGGGTAGCCGATATCGCTGGCCGCCTGTCTGGCCTCATCCAGGCTTTGCAGCAGGTCGGTGCCGGGGGCCAGAGGCACTCCGGCTTTTTCTGCCAGGGCACGGGCTTCATGCTTGAGCCCGAAGTTGCGAAGCTGGGCCGGGGTCGGGCCGGCGAACGCGATGCCGTTGGCTTCACAGGCTTCGGCGAACTCGGCATTTTCTGACAGGAAGCCGTAGCCGGGGATGATCGCATCGGCACCAGTATCGAGGGCCGCTTTCAGAATCAGGTCGGTTTTCAGGTAGCTCTCTGCGGCGGTTTGACCGCCCAGCGCCACCGCTTCATCGGCGGCGCTGACGTGCTGACTGTTGCGGTCCGCGTCGGAATAGACGGCTACGGAGGCAATGCCCATCTGCTTCAGGGTACGGCAAATTCGTACGGCGATTTCACCCCGATTGGCGATCAGCACTTTCTTCAACATCAAAGAGCTCCCTCTTGTTTCAGTTTGGCAATGTAGTTTCTCCAGCCTCCCAGCGCGGTAATGTCGGTGGCGTCATCGATGGCCCACGGTTCACAGATAAAGCCTTTTACCCAGCGGCCATCGACGGTTTCCAGGCTGCCAATGCCGAGCGGTGCCGGTATCAGCCCGACAAAACTGCCGAAGTGTTCGACGGGCATTTGCCACAGTTCGATGGGAATGCTGTCGCCGCCGTCTTTCGGGTTACGGATCAGCCCGGGTTTGGGGGGCACGGTGTTGGCCAGGGCATACAGCCGGTAGCGGGGTGCGGTATGGGTGGCTTCCAGCAGCACGGCGTTGCGTTCGGTGAGCTGGCTGTTAAGGGGCATGCCGGTGAGATGGGCACCGACCACTGCCACAGTAATGAAATCACTGCCGTCATTGTTGGCGGCGCGGTGGGCGGGGGCGGGTAATGCCTGACCGGTAGCGCCGGCTTGCCAGGGCTGATGTTGCTGCCAGCGGCGGCCGAATTCTGCCAGGGCATGGTCCTGCCAGGCGTCGCCAACGAGAGTCACGCCGGCGGGCAGACCGTCAGCCCGGAATCCACCGGGCAGGGCCAGCGCGCACAGGTCCAGTAGATTCACAAAATTGGTCCAGGTGCCAAGCTGGCTGTTCAGGGTAATGGGGTCATCACTGACTGCTGCCCGGGTATAGATGCCCGGTGTGGTCGGCAGCAGCAGGGCATCTACCTGGGACAGCAAGGCGTCGGCTTCGCGTTTCAGTTCGGCCAGCTGGTATTGGGCCCGGAAGCTGTCGGCAGCCTTCAGGTCGGCGGCGGGCTCAAGGATGTTGCGGATCACAGGCAGGACGGCGTCTGGCTGAGTCTGCAGCAGTGACTCTGTGACGGTGAAGCGTTCAGCCACCCACGGCCCCTGGTAAAGCAGCGCTGCCGCATCTTCCAGCACCATGGTATCCAGCGGCACCAGATCGGCTATGGCCTGAATACTTTCCAGCTGTTGTTCCCACAGGGCTTTGGCCTGCGCGTCACCGAACCAGGGCAAGACGTTGGGAATGCCCAGTTTCGGCCGCGCCGGCAATCCGCTGGCTTGCCGTGCCGGAGCTGGACGGCTGTAGGCATCGTGTTCATCGAATTGCCCGGCAATCTCGTAGATGGTCTGCGCGTCATCGACATTCAGGGCAAAGACGCTTACGCAATCGAGTGTCCGGCAGGCGGGAACAACCCCTTTGGTGCTGATGGCGCCACGGGTGGGTTTTAGCCCCACCGTATTGGTGAACGATGCCGGGACGCGGCCAGAACCGGCGGTGTCGGTACCCAGGGCGAAAGGTACCAGTCCCAGGCTTACGGCTGTGCCGGAGCCGGAACTGGAGCCGCCACTGACATAGTCCGGGTTGAACGGATTGGGGACTTCACCATAGGGCGAGCGGACGCCCACCAGGCCGGTGGCGAACTGGTCCAGATTGGTCTTGCCTACCACGATGGCGCCGGCCTCGCGTAGCAGGCGCACAACGGTGGCGTCTTCTTCGGGGGTGTAGGCAAACGCGGGGCAGGCTGCGGTAGTCGGAATGCCCGCCACATCAATATTGTCTTTCACCGCAAAGGGAATGCCATACAGGGGCAGGGAGGGATCGGTGAGGGCGCCGGCCTGGGCAACCAGGGAAGACTCGTCCAGCAGATGAATCCACAGGGCGCGCTCGCTGTCATGCAGATGCATCGCCAGTTGTTTCATGGCCTGCACCGGGGTGAGGTCCCCGCTGCGGTAGGCCGCCTGCCATTGTTGGAGAGTCCAGCCGATCATTTCGTTAGCACACCTGTTTGTATACAAGTTGGTATGCGTTCTTGTGCAAGGCGAGTGCCAGATGCGGCGGTCGTTGGTAATTGTCTGTTTTTACAATAGTTAATGGGGGTGGGATTGAGTACGGCGGTGGCCTCTGCCAATACTGGGTGCGCCAACATGAAGCGGTTGCGCTGAATCGGTGCAGCCCGGGTGGGCCGGCGTCTGGCATCAGCAATGCCGATGGCAGGGACAGCAAGGATCTATTTCCGCAACGTTGGCGGCTTTGCCATTGTGGTTACGGGGTATTCACTGATTTCCCCAGTGGAGGAAAGCGATGTCACAACGAGCGTTGGTGGTAGAAGGTGGTGCCATGCGCGGCATTTTTGCGGCGGGGGTGCTGGATGCGTTTCTGGAAAAGGATTATCGGGATTTCGATTTTGCAGTGGGGGTGTCGGCCGGCTCCACCAATCTGATCGGGTACCTTGCCGGTGATCTGGGACGCAGCCGAAGAATCATTACCGACCATGCTTGCCGTCCCGATTTTATTAACTGGCAGCGGTTCATGAGCGGGGGGCATCTATGTGATGTGCACTGGTTATGGCATCAGTCTCGCCTCGAGGTGCCCTTGCATCTGGAGCAGCACTGGCAGGGCCGAGTGCCTCTGTGGGTGGTGGCTACGTCGGTGGAAGATGGCACCCCCCGTTATTTCCAGGCCAGCCCCGACAACCTGGACGACATCATGACTGCGTCCTGTTCCATCCCCTTTGCCTATCGGGCGTTTCCGGAAGTGGCCGGGCAGCCCATGACCGATGGCGGTCTGGCGGATTCCATTCCGGTGCAATGGGCCTACGAGCAAGGGGCGCGGGATATTACGGTGGTGCTGTCCCGGCATCAGGGATATCGCAAGAAACCCAGCGCTCTGACGCCGCTGATCAAACCGTGGGTAAAAGATATGCCTGCCCTGTACGACGCCATGGTCAAACGCACTGACGTTTACAATGCCTCGCTGGCGTTTATTGCCAACCCACCGGCGGACTGCCGGATCACTGTGATTGCACCGGATGAACATTTCCCGGTGAACCGTCTGACGACCAATGCCCGGAAACTGGAACAGGGCTATCAGCAGGGGCACTGGGCCGGGTTGCAGGCCCTGGGGGTGGAGATACCGTCTGCATCCAGCGGTTAATGCGGCGCCCACAAGGGGGGATGGCCTGACAAGGCAAGAAAGCGTTCCTGTCAGGCCTGGAGAGATGTTGATGGCGACTACGAGGCGTCTTTCTCTTCGCAGTGCCACACCCACGCATCGAGCTCGATGTGTTCGATACCGCGGAACTGGCTTTCCATCATGAATTCACGGCGGTCTTTTACCACACCACGGTTGCCGTCGGCTTTTTTAATCGCCTTGCGCAGTTTTTTCTTCACGTTGTTGTCGATGGTTTCGTCGCTGAACAGCATGCCCTGCATCTTGCTGCCGGACGATACCGACACCTCGCCCCTTTCTTCGCAACCCTGAGGCGCGTCACGAAGAATCAGGATGTCATCGGCTCTGGCAAGCAGGCTGGTGGCCGTCAGCAGAAAGATCAAGGTAAGGCGCATTTCAGGCTATTCCGTTGTTGTTATGGCTGGCAGGCCTGGCGCGCTTTGGCCACATTTTCCTGCAAGTGCCTTGGGTTGATGGTGCCGGCAATGATACTGCTGACACCAGCGGTGCCAAGGATCTGGTTCAGGCTTTCCTGCACCGGGTCCGCAATATTGTCATCCAGATGGCCACTGGCAAAGGCTTTCTTGATCAGGATGCCTTTCAGGTCGGCGGCGGCCTGCTCAATCACCGGAACTTCGTCTTGATGGCTCAGGTTGTAAGTGACCATGGCGATGTCGGCATGCTGCAGGGTGGCGAGGCCCCCTTCCACGGTTTTGGTGGACATGCCAGTGGCGCGAATCAGACCCGCCTTTTTGAGATCGTTGAGGGCATCCAGGGTCCCTTGCTCGATGATGGCCAGGTCATTGCCATCTGAATGTACCAGCACACAATCGAGATAATCGGTTTTCAATCGTGTCAGGCTGCGTTCCACCGAGCGGCGAACATGCTCGGGGGAAAAATCAAAATGGCTGGCACCGCTGTCGTTATCAAATTCCTCGCCCACTTTGGTGACGATGATCCATTCCTGTCGCTGGCTCATGAGCTGGCCGAGTCGTTGTTCGCTGTGGCCATAGGCGGGGGCGGTGTCGATCAGGTTGATCCCCAGATCGCGTGCCTGGGCCAGCAGTTCGACGACGGCGCGATCATCGGGGATGGTGAAGCCGTTGGGGTATTTCACGCCCTTGTCGCGGCCAATTTTTACCGTGCCCAGGCCAAGAGCGCTTACGGTTAAACCGGTGTTGCCCAGCGGGCGTATGAAAGCCATAAATTTCCTCCGATGTCTGACCCGCATTTTTCCCTTGTCGCAGAAGCGTTGGTTATTCGCTCCGCTCACCCTTCGGGCCGCCAGCGGCGCTCCTGCGGCGATCCTAAAAACACCTATGCCAGTACGGCACGCCCATGGGCGCCTGTTTCAGTTCTGCAGGCAGCGCCATTGGTGCGCCCGGTTGCAGGCCATGCTCTTCCACCAGCGCCATGATTCTGTCACCCAGATCTGGAGCCAGGGTCAGTTTGGTAGGCCAGCTGATGATCAGGTTCTGGTCGCGGCGGGCATAGGCGCTGTCCGGCTTTACCAGTGTCTGTTGCTTCGGTTCGGCACGCACTACATCCAGCGTGGCCAGTTGCGCCTGACTGAAATCCAGCCAGGGGAAGCGCTTTTTCAGTTCTGCCTGGCCCGCGGCCAATTGTTCGGCATCCGTGCGCTGCACTCCCTGCTCAGCCAGATCGCCCCCCAGGTACCACACCACCTTGCCATCCGGGCAATCGTGGGTGGTCACGGTCAGTACCGGTTTGTTGCTGGTGCCCACACAGTGGGCATACAAGCGGTGGCCCAGGTCATGCTTGACGAGCACCATTTTTAGCGGCCGCAATTGGCTGTCTTCCTGCTCGAGCAAATGGGCCTTGTGAGCTTGCTCCAACAGGGCCGGGTTGCCATTGCCTGCAGCCAGAACGGTCATGGCCGGCTCGATTCGCAGGCCGTTGACGGTGGCGCAGGCCAGGCCGGCATCGTTCCAGGTCAGGGTGTCGTGCTGCGGATCAAACGCCAGCAGTCGATGGCGGACCGGGGCGGCCAGCGTCGCAATCAGGGATTCGGTATTGATGACCAGATCGTCCAGCGAATAGACGTTGCCCTTGAAGGCCTTGTCGGCAAGTGCAGAGGGATAATTTGCCCGCGACAGTTTTTCAATACGGCCCCGCAGCATCTTGCTGGCGAAGAAATTGGTCATACGCGATGCCACTGAGCCGCTGGACCACATGTGCTGGGTGTCGCTGAGCACGCTAAGGTTGCGCAGGTCCACCGGGTCGTTGCCCGCCATGGCGGCACGCCAGCGATCAGGCATCTCGGCGATGGATTCCGATTCGCTGGAGAGGCTGCCGCCCAGGGCGTATTTCAGCCCGCCGTGAATAATTCCCTGGCTGGCCAGTGTCTGATTGCCCCCCAGGGTATGGCTTTCCAGCAGCAGGCATTGATAGCCGGCCGCATTGAGCCGGTTGATCAGCCACAGCCCGGCGATGCCACCACCTACAATCAGTACGTCGGGTTTCAGGGTTGTGTTGCTCATGGTCCACCCTCGTTGAACAGTGCGGCTATGCTAGCATAGCGGGGTCGGGCGTTAGACGTCCGATATCAGATGTCCGACATAAGACTGCCTATGCGAACCTTCTACTCTTTTCTCTGGTATTTGCTTCTGCCTTTCCTGTTCCTGCGGCTCTGGCTGCGCGGGCGCAAGGCGCCAGCGTATCGACAGCGCTGGAAAGAGCGAATGGCGTGGGGCTATCGGCCGGGTACCCTGCGGCGCTCTTTGTGGGTTCACGCGGTGTCGGTGGGGGAGACCCTGGCGGCAGCGCCGTTGATTGAGCGGTTGCTGGCCGATCATCCGAAGACACCGCTACTGGTCACCACTACGACGCCAACCGGGTCGGAGCGAGTGAAAGCCCTGTTCGGCGACCGGGTGACCCATGTCTATTGCCCCTGGGAGGTGCCTTCCGCCCTGAAGCGCTTTTTCCGGGCGTTTGATCCCCAGCTGGTGGTGGTGCTGGAAACCGAGCTCTGGCCGAATCTTTGTGCCGAAGCAAAGCGTCATGGGGCAAAGCTGATGCTGATGAACGGGCGTTTGTCTGAAAACAGTTTTCGCGGTTACCGCAAGCTGCCGCGACTGGTGCGGCCGATGATGGCGCAATTCGATGTGCTCGCTGTGCAGACGCCGGTGGAGGCCGAGCGCTACGTGGCGTTGGGGGCCTGGCCGGAGCGTGTCCATGCCATTGGCAGTGTGAAGTTCGACATGACCCTCGATGCGCCGGTGCGTCAAAAGGCGGCGGCGCTGCGGGCCGACATTGGCGCGCGGCCGGTGTGGATCGCCGCCAGTACGCATCCCGGTGAGGATGAGCAGGTGCTGGCGGCCCACCGCGATGTCATGGCCCGCCATGATGATGCGTTGCTGGTGCTGGTGCCCCGACACCCTGAGCGCTTTGATGATGTGGCGTCGCTGGTGCGACAGCAGCAGATGACGGTGGCCCGGCGTAGCGCTGCTGAATCGCCGGCCCAGGCACAGGTGTATCTGGCGGATACCATGGGGGAATTGCTGATGTTGTTTGGCGCCGCCGATGTCGCCTTTGTGGGGGGCTCTCTGGTGCCGGTGGGCGGGCACAACCTGCTGGAACCGGCGGCCTGGCAAAAACCGGTACTCACCGGCCCGCACCTGCATAACTTTACTGCCATCTCGCAGTTGCTGGACGAGGCCGGTGGACTCTCGGTGGTGAACGATGCTGGCGCACTGGCAATGACCCTGCTGGCACTGCTTGACGATGCGGCGCGGTGCCGGGCGCAAGGTGAGGCGGCGGCGGCAGTGGTTGAGGCCAATCGTGGTGCGTTGGAGAAGGGGCTGACGTTGATCGGTGAACAGTTAACAGTGAACAGTTAACAGCGCGCGGTTGGGGGTGGTTGGGGGCTGCAGGGTGTTTGGCCGCGTTCAGGGTTTGGGTGAGGATTGTGGTTGATCGCTTGCAGGCAAGCTCCCACAGCAAGTAGATGCCTGTGACAGGTTCTCCTCAAAGCAAGAGGCCGCGCCCTGTGTCTGGGCGCGGCCTCTTTGCGTTCAGTTAATACTGCGCGTTACGCGTTTAACTATTCATTGTTCGCTGCATTTTCTTCCATCATTTCCTCACTCTTTCCTTCCAGGTCTGGTTGGTAAAGGTTGAGGGTCTCGCTGGGGGAGAGCCACTGGTTCACGGCGGCCAGGTCACCTTGTTGCAGATCCCCGGTGGTGGATTTGAGCGTCAGGGAGTCGATGATGTAATCGTAGCGGGCGTTGGCGTAGTCGCGCTCGGCGGCAAACAACGCGCGCTGGGCGTTGAGTACGTCGACCACGTTACGTGTTCCGACCTCGTAGCCGGACTGGGTGGCATCCAATGCAGAACGGGTGGAGCGGATGGCTTGCTCACGGGCCTTGATGCGCAGGGCATCGGCTTCTACCGTGCGGTAGGCGCTGCGGGTCTGTTGAATGATGTCGCGTACCGCCTGGTCGTACTGGAAGTCGGCCGCATCGGCACGCAGGTAGGCTTCCTTGCGGCGGCTGTTCAGGCCACCACCCTGGAACAGGGGCATGCTCACCTCAATGCCGATCTGACGATTCTGGGTGTCATACAGGGAGCCGCTACCACCGCCGCCGCCGGTGGTCGCAGGATCTTCATCGGGCGACAGGTGGGAGTGTTGATACTGCGCCACCAATTGTACCTGGGGCATCATGGTGCCGAGCTGGCGTTTGGCGGTGTTCTCGGTGAGCTGGGTATTGAACAAGGCAGCGCGCACGCCGGGGTTTTCCGTCTGAGCCTTGTCGATCCATTCACTCATGGCGGCGGGTTGCGGGCCGTCCATGGGCAAGTCGTCCTGAAGTTCTGACAGGGTCTCCCACTGTTGTCCGGTCAGGGTTTCCAGCTGGTCGCGGGCAATTTCGTACTGCTGGCGAGCCACAATCAGGTTGACCTGGGTCAGGTCATAGGTGGCTTGCGCCTCTTCCACATCGGTGGCAGGCACCAGTCCCACATCGAAACGCTCCTGGGTCTGTTCCAGCTGGCGTCCGATGGCCTTTTCTTCGGCCTTGGCAGAGACCCAGTTATCCCAGGCGCGCAGGACACCGAAATACCCCTGAGCCACACGCAAGACAAAATCCTGCCGGGCCTGTTCAAAGTTGGCCTGGGCAATGTCGGTGCTGGATTTGGCTTCTTTGTAGCCGTACCAGGCATCCACCCGGAACAGCGGCTGGGTCAGGGTAAAGGTGCTGACTTCGCTGCCGTAATTCTGTTCCAGTCGCAGGTCTTCGATTTCCTGTTCGTTGTCATATCGGCCATAGCTGGCAGACACATTCGGGAAGAGTGCGGCACGTCCTTGCACCAGCAACTGCTGATCGGCGTTCCAGGTCATGCGGGCGGCGCGCCAGGTGCCGTCGTAGGACCAGGCTGCGTTGGCGACTTCCACCAGATTGGCGGCATGAACAGAGCCGCCCAGGGCGGTCAGCAGGAGGGCGAGGGACTGGGTGTAGCTGCGCTTCATTCTGGTGCACTCTTCCTGTGGGTTGATAACAAATAATAGTACTGGCTGGTACAGAAAATTGGTACTGCTTCTGCGGCCCGGGGTCTGCGGTTGTTTGGCCAATGGGCGCTGGCGTATAGTGTCCGCCATTCCTCATTGTGACCCCACTTTCTGGAGGCCGACGTGCCAGACGATCAGCGCCCCATTGCCGCTAATGCTATTGAAGAATCCTGCCTGCCTATTGCCGGTTCGCAAAAAATCTATGTTACCGGCTCCCGCCCGGACATCCGGGTGCCCATGCGAGAGATCCGACAGGATCCAACGCCACTGGCGGAAGGAAGGTTCGAGGATAACCCACCCATCTGCGTTTATGATACCTCCGGTCCGTACACGGACCCCGATATGCAGATTGATGTGCGTAAAGGCCTGGCCCCGATTCGCCTGAATTGGATTCAGGAAAGGGATGATACCGAGGAACTGGGCGGCTTGACCAGCGAGTACGGTCGCAAGCGCGCGGCTGACCTGAAAACGGCGGGTCTTCGCTTTGAGCATGTCCGCACCCCGCTGCGTGCCCGTGCCGGCAAGAATGTCAGTCAGATGCACTATGCCCGGCAGGGCATTGTTACCCCGGAAATGGAATACATTGCCATTCGCGAGAATCAGCGACTGGACGAGCACCTGGCCTCGGGCCTGCCCTGCCAGCAGCATCCGGGCCAGAGCTTTGGGGCGGCGATTCCTGACCGCATCACCCCGGAGTTCGTTCGTGATGAAGTGGCCCGCGGGCGCGCGGTAATTCCCGCGAATATCAACCACCCCGAGCTGGAGCCGATGATCATCGGCCGTAACTTCCTCACCAAGATCAACGCCAATATTGGTAATTCGGCGGTGACCTCCTCCATCGAGGAAGAAGTGTCCAAGATGACCTGGGCTACCCGCTGGGGCGGTGATACCGTGATGGACTTGTCTACCGGGGACAACATTCACGAAACCCGTGAGTGGATCCTGCGCAACTCCCCTGTGCCCATCGGCACCGTGCCGATCTACCAGGCGCTGGAAAAGGTCAATGGTATCGCCGAGGACCTGACCTGGGAGATTTTCCGCGACACCCTGATTGAGCAGGCCGAGCAAGGGGTCAGCTATTTCACCATTCATGCCGGTGTATTGCTGCGCTATGTGCCGATGACGGCCAACCGGGTCACTGGCATCGTGTCTCGCGGTGGCTCCATCATGGCCAAGTGGTGTCTTGCGCATCACAAGGAAAATTTCCTTTACACCCACTTCGAAGACATCTGCGAGATCATGAAGGCCTACGATGTGACCTTCAGCCTGGGCGATGGCCTGCGGCCGGGGTCGCTGGCCGATGCCAATGACGAAGCCCAGTTCAGTGAGCTGCGGACCCTGGGTGAGCTCACCAAGATCGCCTGGAAGCACGATGTACAGGTGATGATCGAAGGCCCGGGCCACGTGCCCATGCATATGATCAAGGCCAATATGGATGAGCAGCTGGCCCATTGTGGCGAGGCCCCGTTCTATACCCTGGGCCCGCTGACGCTGGATATTTCCCCCGGCTACGATCACATCTCCAGTGCCATCGGCGCGGCGATGATCGGCTGGTATGGCACCGCCATGCTTTGCTATGTCACGCCCAAGGAGCATCTGGGGCTGCCCAACCGGGAAGACGTGAAAGAAGGCATCATGGCCTACAAGATCGCCGCCCATGCGGCGGATCTGGCGAAAGGGCACCCCGGTGCGCAGATCCGTGACAATGCGCTCTCCAAGGCGCGTTTCGAGTTTCGCTGGGAAGACCAGTTCAATCTGGGGCTGGACCCGGATCGGGCGCGGGCTTTCCATGATGAAACCCTGCCCAAGCAGGCACACAAGGTGGCGCATTTCTGCTCCATGTGTGGCCCCAAGTTCTGCTCCATGAAAATCAGCCAGGAAGTTCGTGAGACCTACGGTGATGGCCGTGCCCAGGTGGCCCAGGCCGATCAGGCGGAATCCGGCATGGAAGAAAAGTCCCGGGAATTTCGTGAGCAGGGCAGTGCCCTGTACCATAAAGCCCATGACTGAACTGTCGCCTCCATTCACTCAGGATGACGTGGAAATCCTGGAAACGGAAACGCCTTTCCAGGGGTTCTTCCGCGTTGATGCCCTGACCCTGCGCCACCGTCACTACCAGGGGGGCTGGGGCAAGCCGGTTCGCCGCGAGCTGTTCATTCGGCCTCCGGCCGCAGCCGTGCTGCCCTACGACCCGGTGCGCGGCGAAATCCTGTTGGTGGAGCAGTTTCGCGTGGGGGCGCTGGAGTGGCGCGATACTCCCTGGTGTCTGGAACTGATTGCCGGTATTGCAGACAAGGACGGCGAAAGTGCCGAAGACCTGATTCGTCGCGAAGCCATTGAAGAAGCGGGATTGACCCTGGCCGAAATGGAGACCGTGGCCCAGTACATGCCGAGCCCGGGGGGTACCAATGAGCGGCTGCATGTGTTCGTGGGCAAGGCTGACCTGGCGGGCGCAGGAGGCATCTTTGGCTGCCCCGATGAAGGAGAGGACATCCGTGCCCTGACCTTGTCGGCGGATACCATCCCGGCCTTGCTGACTTCGGGGCGGGTGGATAATGCCGCCAGCCTGATCGCCTTGCAGTGGCTGCTGCTTAATCGCCAGGATCTGGATGCCCGCTGGGGGGCGAAGTGACGCGGCGAGACCGTTATCGTCTCGATTTTCGCGCCCTGATGAGTCAGTGCGAGGAGAACTATGCTCGCATGCTGCCACTGATGAATGCCCTCGGGGACCGTGATCAGATGAGTGTGGATCTGGGGCATGCCCATCACCCTCACACCCTGCGTATGCAGGTGCTTGAGCGTTCTCCTTACACCACCACGGTGCGCCTGGAAGATCAGGAGCTGCTGGACGTATTGCCTGCCTCCCGGCTGACGGTGCGCCTGTACCATGATGCCCGGTTGGCGGAAGTGACCGAGGCCCGGCCGTTCCGACGGATCAACGCTCGTTATGCCTACCCCAACCGCAATATGCATCAGCGTGATGAGAAAGCGCAGTGGAACCGTTTTCTGGCGGAGTGGCTTCGTCATGTCCATGATCATGGCCGTGACGGCGGTCAGCAGTGGCGCCAACAGGTCACTGGCGAACGCTGAGCACAGACTGGCCGGTTTGGCAATATGCAGCCCCTGCCCGAAAGGGTGGATTGTGGAGAAATGGTAACCAATTCCGGGTCTTGGACCGGATTCCTAGAAAAGTGCCATCATCTTGGTTATAAGGAATCGCAGGAGGGCGTGGGGACGCCCGAGAGAGCATGCGCTCTCAACCATGGGAACCAGAAGAATCATCACGGTCACGGGAGCGGGGATTTGACGCAGCAGTTGCAGCCCCTTCGAGTTGTGCAGTTATCGGACTGCCATTTGTTTGCCGACACGGATGGCAAGCTGTTGGGCCTCAATACCCAGTTCAGTCTGGACAAGGTGCTCGAGCTGATTCGCCTTGAGCAGCCAAACCCGGACTTGATTCTGGCCACGGGTGATCTCTCCCAGGATGCGTCTTTCGAATCCTATCAGCGGTTGGATCAGGCGCTGGCTGATTTCAATGCCCCTGTGTACTGGCTGGAAGGTAACCACGACAAACCTGCCCCCATGCTCGAGGCTCTGGATACCCAGCGTGAACGGATGAGTCCCTGTGTGCTTGAGGTAGGGAACTGGACCATCGTGATGCTCGATTCCACCATTCCTGGTGAGGTGCCGGGCGAACTGTTCGATGAAGACCTGAAATTTCTGGATCAATCCCTGGCCCATGCCAAAGGGGACCATCTGATGGTCTGTTTGCACCATCATCCGGTGCCGATGGAATGTGCCTGGCTGGACACCCAGGTGGTCGGCAGTGCCAGCCAGTTCTTTGATGTGATCGACCGCCATGACCGCGTGCGCGCCATCATTTGGGGGCATGTTCACCAGGAATACGACAACGAACGCAATGGTGTGCGGATGCTGGCGGTGCCCAGCACCTGTGTCCAGTTCAAGCCCAAAAGCGAAGATTTCGCGGTGGACGATACCAATCCCGGCTACCGCTGGCTGGATTTGCATCCCGATGGTCGCATTGATACCGGCGTCAGCCGGGTTGAGGGGATCACCTTCGAAGTGGACTTCACGGTCAAGGGCTACTGAAAGACCGTTAATAGTGAATGGTTAACAGTTAATAGTTGCGCGTGTGGCGCAGGTGCATACAGCCAGGCTGGAGGCCGCGCTCAGATTCTGGG
>NZ_AXBZ01000005.1:0-11208 GCF_000475295.1 Alcanivorax sp. P2S70 | reverse complement strand
TTGCAACAAAATCCTCATCACCCAGAAAAACCTGCGATTTGAGGTTAATCCAGATCGACTCTCCCCCTATTCCCTGAAACACAAATTCGCGGTATCGCCTTATCGTCACAGCGCGCTTCGGGCCAAAGGCAGCCAGCAGGCCATCCGTTTCCAGCCAGGGAGGGCTGGGCTGCTTGCCAACCATCGCCAAGCAACGCCAGAAAACGCTCCCTGTCTTCCTCATCCTCATAGATCGCCTCGCGCCGATCCCCACGGGACGTCACATGATAAAGCGCTCCTGAAAATTCAATACGGATTGGTCTAGACATCACCAAACCCTAGATCATTTAGTTGCCAACAGAAAAACATAAATAGAAAAACCTATAAGACCTCCACCAATTAGCAAGTTATAATCACCAAAATCAAAATCAAATCTAAACTTTTTACTATAGAATCCACCATTAACAACCAATGATCCAGCCGAAAAAATAGCGAAAGAAATACCGACAGCCGCAACCCTATCAATATTATTCATCAATCATTATCCTTTTCAGAAATCTGCATTCCCGTCCATGCCCCAAAATAACCAGCCAATGAATTCGGCGGCCAGCCTGGAACAAACACCCCCTGTATAAAATCATCAGCGAAAGATAAACTATTTTGCGCCGTTGGACTGTGTAAATAACCACTAGCCCTAGAGGATACATTATATAAAGATCCGCTTATAGCGCCCACCTGAACCATCCCCCATGCTCCAAGTCTGTATGCATTACTTACGGCAAAGCTCTCTGCGGCATACATACCAGAATAACCGCTAGCTCCTACAGCCTGAGACAACCTCAACGAGGTGTTAGCAGCTACTCCACTATAAAACTGAGGAATCATAACCGTTCCTGAGACTGCAGTACCAAGCCGATATAATCCTATTACTGCAGCATTCTGAGCCGACCAAAACCCAGCATATCCGCTTGCTCCAAGACTTTGCGCGCCAGTCAAACTCGCTGCGGAAAAGGCTTGCATCTGTGTAGTAGCCCATCCAGCGCCCCCCACACCAGCAGACACAACAATAGGAGCCGCCAAAGCCCCACCAAAAACCATGAAGAACTGATCAGAGGTCTTATCAGCAAAGTAACTATTAGCCTCAATCCATGTATCTTGATAAATATGATACGCACCTGCTTCAACAGACCACCCATTTCTCGGATCAAGCAAAACCTGACGAACCAGATTTTGATCATCCAAACCGCCTTCATACAGCCCCATACCTGAATAATAAAGCTCGTCCATATAGGCAGATGAATTAAAATAATCCGCATCAGAGGCTTCAAAAAGTGCCGTCTTCTGTCCATCAGTGCTGATCAAACTCAGACTTGATTCTTTCGAAATTCGATTTAGGAAATCTGATGCAAGAGGGTTATCACTGATATTTCCATCATAATTGGCATCGACCTCCTGAAGCGCAGCCAACACCAGCTCCGATAACGCCTCTCCTTCAGTAATATATCGTCCAATAATTGCCTGTTCCTCTATATATTCATCCAGATTATCTTTGATTAATTTCAGCTCTTCCCTGTGAAGCTGCCGGTTATAGGCATCCGCCTGCTTTGCGATCCAGGCACCATCATTCACATCGCCATCAACTGCCACGGCCCCTGCCAGTCCTGCCAGTTGAGCTCCCGCCACTCGCCAGGCATTAATATTGCTCGGATCACCACTTCCCAATCCATTTGCAGCGCTTGCCAACGTACCAGACAGAAGTTGATTCATTCCTGCCCCCGCAGCACCGGTGGCAAAGTCTCCACTTGTGATTTCGGTAATAGCTCCACCAGTTAGAGCGTGCAGTCCAGTCCTGCCAAGCCCTCCTTCTACGAATAAGTCAAAGCCCAGAATGTCTCCATTGAGCCCAGCATCTTCGGTCAGGTAATCCCCCAGATTACCTACCTGATTAAACGCTAACGCTGACAATACGTTGTTGCCTTGTATTTCAAGACTGCTGTCAAATGCATCACTGAAGCTCGAGCCATAGATAGTGCTACTAACACCTGCCTGAATCCCTGCTTGTCCTACATGGTGCAGGGTGAACCCAGCCATACCTGGAGCCTGGCTCAAATTGAACCCTTTGGTTAGCCCATTGATAGAATCGGTCTGCGCGATACCTTCACGACCAAAGCTAACATAGTCATTGAACAGTGAGTCCAAACCAGAGGTCAGCCCCGCAGTCAGTCCACTCACTGCCATTCCCTCGTAGAATTCAGAGTTATCCATACTCTTGAGGGTCTCATCGAGGCGGCCACCATTATTAATCGTGTTGGTCGTTGCTGTTGTGGCTGCGCCAACGATCATCGCCGTAGCAGCGGCATTTCCCCATCCCGCAGCAACACCGGAACCAGCTGCCGCCATTGCAGTACCAGTGCCAGCCCCTGCACCTGCCATAGAGCCAACAGCGGCACTTGCCGCACCCGCCGTCAACGCCGTCACCACAATCGCCACCACCAACGCACTGGCCGCCCCCATGCTCTGGCTCTCGTACTCCCAGCTGTCGTGCATTTCCTGCACACGCTGCCAATCCACCTCACCGTTCGCATCGGCTTCCTTCAACCACGCGAGGTCCGGGTTATTAGCCACCATGCCATCGATCAACTGGCTCACGGAATGTTGATCAATGTCTTTCAGATCAATCGTCATGCCTTCGGCGGCATCAATCGCCAGATTGCCGGCAGCCACGATTTCTGATTGGAAGACGGTCTCATCAACGCGACCTTCACCCGCCATCTTGTTCCAGGCCAAATCGCCCTGGCTTCGCTCGTGGGTTTCACGGTAAAGGTCTTTTACGGACTCAAAGGTGATATGCCCACCACTGACGATGCTGATATCGCCCCCGCTTTGCAGACGGGCTGCCTGGTAGCGTTGATTTCCTTCACTATTGACGGAAAGGTTGCCCCCCGCTTCCAGAGTGGTGCCTACATTCGTCACATTCTGGATTTCGTCTTTCTTGTGACTTTTGGCTCCGTAGTCTCCGTCCTTGCTGCTTTCGTAAAGGTGATACTGAGAATTCTGCGCTGCGAGCAAGGCAATATCTCCGGCCGCTGCCAATGACATATCGCCACCCGCCTGAAGATAAGAGGCAATGGCAATCAGGTCGCCACCCGCATCCAGCTGCATGTCACCACCAGCAGATAGCGTACTCTGCACCTGATTGACGGTATGATTGGTGATCTGTTTTTCTTCTTCGCTATCTTCGTAGTGGTAGTTTTCGTAGTCTTCATTGGCTGCGGCACGAATGAGAATATCCCCATGAATCGCCGACAGGCCGATATTGTTCCCGGCGGAGACATTCGAGGCGGTAATCCCGATACTGTTGCCCGCCGTCGCCATTACGTTCATGGTTGCCTGAATGCTGCTGGCCAGCTGGTGCACCTGGCTATGCTGGTAATCACCCGCGGCATGCTGCCCATCAAATCCTTCTCTCACTGCCAGGCTTTCTATCAGGATATTGCCGCCCGCCTGCATGCCAACATTCTCAGCACGAATATGGCTACCTGTGACCCGAATATTCTCACCGGCGCTGGCCGTCATATTGCCCGTTGCCTCGATCAGGCTGGCTTCACCATACTCGGTCCGCCAGTACTGGTCGCCTTCACGGGTCTCCTGAATAAATTCGGCATCGACTTCATTGATAATGCTGCCCTGACTTTGCAGCACCACGTCGCGGCCCTGGATGGAGGCACTCTGGTTCTTGATATCGCCCTCGCTGTCGACCAGCATCAGGCCACCTGACTGCAGAGCTCCCTGGTGGTTCACCACCCCTTGCTCTCCCGCCTGGAGCGTCATGTTCTGACGCGCCGCAATAGCACCACTATTGCCAATGCCGTCGGCCTCGAGATGCACATTGTTTCCAGAAATAACCGAGCCTTCGCGGGTCAGATCTGCGCTCCCCGGAGCAAGATACAATACCGGCACCAGCACACGGTAACCGGCGACCTCCTGCTCCTCCATCCACACAATGTCATGCTGAAGCGCATTAACCTGTTCAGGTTTCAGGCTGATGCCAACCGACAATTCGAGGGATTCCGCTGACGCGATTGCATTTTCCATCAGCCAGCTGAATTGGTCTTGGTCACTATCGAAGTCAGGATCCAGGAAACGGGTACCCGTTGCTGCGATCACGGCATCGCGGATCAGGCTGGTTTCGTAATAACTGTCACCTAACCGTTTTGTGGTTACGTTGGGGGTTAAACCCAGCCGGTCGATGAGGTAGGAGGATCCCAAGAAGCCATCAAGACTGGCAAAGAGCGGATTGGTCTCAATGAGGTAGGGGTGATTGGGATCACCATTGATGAAAAACAGGCTATTGTGTCGGTCCAGAAGCTCAAGGGTTCTATCCGAGATGGTGCTAATAACACGCGCAATGTCACTGCCACCCCAGTCGACATATTCCTCCGGTGCGTCATCGCTGTCCCCGGTATTTTCACCCCCTTCACTCGGGTCTTCAGGCTCCTCCTTCACATATTCATCTTCATCAAACTCGAAACCTTCATCGTCCCGTGTTCGCTCAGCATTTTCGATTTTGTCTTTCAGGCTGCCCGTGACGTTCCCACCCGCGGCGATAACACTGTAAATGACCGTCGGATTGCCGTCTTCATCCAGCAAATCAACCGTTCTTTCTACATAGTTAGTATATTGGCTGGGCCTCCAACCCGGGTCAGGGTTGTGTTTATAGTTATGCCAATGTTTCCAACCCCAGCGAACATTAAAGTGACGCTGAAGTCTGAAGCTTTCGTTTAGCAGCGTGTCACCCTGAAGGTGGATATCCCCTACAGAAGCCAGTGTGCTGAAACGGTTATCAATGGTATCGCCATAAATAACCAGATCCTTTCCAGATGAAATAAGGGATGGGTTGCGATCATATTCACTATCGATTACGTCATCATAGCGGTCTGGACCGAATTGATAGTACTTAACGTAATTATTGTCACAAGACTCACCGCCGGAGCGCCAATCCCCTCTGTTTCGTCCACAAGTAGACTGCCAAACATTCAACGTGCCTATATGGCCAGCCATTCTAGCCTTCACTTTTCCTAGAAGCTGGCTGTATTTTTGCGGATCTATCCCCTTAATAATTTGTGTTACTCTGCTGATGATCCACATCGTTTCGGCTAATGGATTTTTAGCGCCACCGACATTAATTGGGGAAGACTCGCTGTATCCTGAATATTCGTAGTATCCCGGCAACCTGGGGTTGCCGGCGATATATTCTTTGTTACCGACCAACACTTTCCTGATTTCGTCAACGTCATTGACGGTCAGCCCAGCCCCGAAAGACGAATTAAGGTAATCGGTATAGTTGGATAGCCAAAAATCAACGAATCTAAATCTTTCATCGGCGGCAGATGAATACAAGGGTAGAGAGTAAACCTTGGGATCAAAAACAAAGGCCCAATCGTCCTTGCTCATTTCGGCATTATCAGCCATGAGCCGGATAATATCGTTCAAGGGATCATCATCCTGAAGGGCTAGCCAGTTGGCCTCCATCAAGTCTTCCGCGGTAACGTTGTCATCCTTTGAAAGATGAATTTCACGGCTATTATCCAGGTGCCGGGTAAAAATGGTGATATCGCCATCCCGGGTCACGATTTCGCCTTGATCATTTTTCACCAGATTATTCTTGGCAGCATCAAGGGCATCCTGATTTTCTTCTTCTGTCATGCCCTCGGTCATCTCCGGATAACCGGCACCGATGTAGATACTTCCTAGTGCCTGAATGCTGGATGAGGTGTTCAGCAATGCATCCGAAACGAGTAACTCCATGTCGCCCCCGGAACCGATCAACGCTCCGGATTCATTACTTAACCTCTCTGCATCAATATCCAGAAATTGCTCACTGCCCAATACGCCATCCCCATTAATCGCCTCTACCGCTCTCTGATTAATAACATCCTGGGCAGAAACACTGAGGTGCTCCTTGCCAACAATGTTTCCCGCATTGTCGACTCTGTTTGTGGCTGCGATATGGAGCATATTTTGGGCTCTGAGGACAGCCCCGCTTTCATTGGAGATACTGCTGCCACTGACGGCAAGATCTTGTTCTGCGGTGACCAGCCCACGGTTTTCAATTTGGCCGGCAACGCTATTCAGGACAGCACTTTCGCCAGCGACAATCTCGCCAGCGTTTAACACCTGCGTTTCAGCTGTCACCCCCAGATTCTGGCCCGCTCTCACCGTGCCGGTATTGACAACGTCCTCAGTGGATACCGAAATGGCATGATCAGCCAGCAAGTCGCCGTGATTTTCCAGCTTTCCCTCAAGCTCAATACTCACGTTCTTGCCTGCAACCTCTCCGAGGTTATTCAGGTTTGCGCCAGTGAGAGAGAGGGAATCCGTAGCATACAAAGCCGACCCTTCATTAACGCGAACCTCCGCAGACACCACATCAACAAACTTCGCACTGACTTGCTCTGATTCGACAGTCAATGATTCACTCGCGAACCGCATGCTTTCGCCAGCCACAGTACGACCTTGCAACTGAATCGCTTCGTGACTCGCGACCTGCATATTCCCTTTGGCACTGGCATCAGAGAAAGTCACCCTCCCTTCTGCCGACAACAGCAGATCACCACTCTGCGCCGCCACCGGTGCATCCAGTTTCACGCCGACCCCGTCTTCATTGGCAATCAACCGAATCCGGTTGGCGTACATGCCCCCCAGGGCGGTGGAATCAATGGCGAAGGCAGGCTTATTGCCATCGGACGTCATATTGGACGTGGCCAATGTCGAGTGATCCACGGTCTGCTGACCGGTGACCACATTCAATTCATTGGCATGCAGCTCCCCGGCCACCTGGACTGAACGGGCAATCAGGTCGAATCGGTCGGTGTTGGACCCGTTCAGGCCGCTTTCACCAATCAGAATCTGGCCACCCTGCACATCAAACCCTTGCAGGTAGCCCTCTTCGACAATGGACTCACCGGTGGTAAGGGTGGCGTGGCGGGTGTTGATAAAGCCGCAACCGTTACAGGTGATGCCATTGGGGTTGGCCACGATGACATCGGCCCGCTTGCCGCCCACCTCCATGTAGCCGTTCAAATTGGACGGGTTGCTGCCAATGACTTCATTGAGAATCAGGCTTGCCGAACCGTTGTGCAGGTTCGGGTTCCCTTCGATATAGCCCCCCAGCTGGGTTTGCGTCAGTTGCTGACTGTTGTTGAGGATGACCCCCTTGGGGCCAACATTCAGGTCGTTATAAAAATTCTGCGACAGACCACTGCCATTGGGGTTCTGGATATTCACCACCGGCACCCCATTGGCCGCCTGATCCAATGTCGGCCGACCCTGGGTGCTGTGTGTGGGAGTGATCGGCTCTGCCGCCAGCAACATGGGCTGCCAGATCAGCAGCAGCGACAAGCCATAAACAAGCCCCCGGCGAAAAGCTGAAGCTGGGCGATCAGAGCTCGGCATAGAGTGATGCATGAAGCGTGTACTCACTGTCTGTCATTTCCGTTGAATGCTGTTCCATGGGCCAGGACACTTCCGTGGTCAGGCGCAGGCGACGAAACCCCAGACGAAGCCCTATCGTCGAGGAATCAATACGGGCAAACCCCGTTTCATTGTGATTGCCGGGGACAACCCCCGAGTCATAGGCAACATAGGGCGTGAACGACACCGGCCCGGTAATGGGCGGGTAGACATCCAGCTGCACGGCGCCAGCCATGGCCGAGTTGCCATTGAGTGAGATATCCCGATACCCCCTCACCGCCGCGCTAGAGGCGACGGAGAACCGTTCGGACGGAAACAGTACATCGTCGCTGTACTGACCATTTAGCCGAATGGATAAGGCGCTATATAACGGTTTTATGAAACGGTTGGCTGTAAGAAATGTCTGATAGCGCGTGTGCGAGATGTCGGCAATTGACACATCCCCCGGCAAACGGGTCGCGGGGCCAGCGCCTCTGCCCTGCTCCACAGTGAAGGTACCTGCCAGCTGGGTATGCCCCCACAGATACTTGCCATTGGCGCGGCCACCCCAGGCACGCAGGTGATAGCTACTGACCCGAATAACGGCGTCTTCCAGCAGATTTTCCGTGTCTGAATAGGCGCCCAGCAGGGAAAGAGAGAAGCGGGCGCGATTGCTGCGATACAGGGTGCGGGTCAGCTCCAACCGGGAGGTGTCCGTCGCTCCGGAGGAGGCGAAATCCTGGAAAACGCCGTCGATGGTGTTCTTGTACTCCTGGCGGTTGTAGCTCATCGCCAGATTCCAGTAGCCATAACTGATGTCGTAGCTCAGCCCGGCCCCCCAGGCCTGGTCAGAAAACTCGGTATCCAGATCCGTATTCAGTGACAGCGAGAGACGGTCAGGGACCCCCGTCACATTGCCCCAGTCAAACCCGGCCTGAGCAGTACCGTGAGTAATATCACCGTAGTGCTCTTCGTCAATCACCAGGGTGCCGCGATAACGGCGTGGCCACTGCGCCTGCCCGAGAATCACCGTTCCGCCCTGTTCTTCACCCGGGGCAAGATCCATCTTGGCATCGAGATGGGGCAAGCGGGCCAGCGATTCCACGGCATGCTCAAGATCACGCAGGTTAAGTAAATCACCGGCCCGGGCAGGGACCGCCCACTCCAACAGGCGGGTCGACATGCCCACCGCGTCAAACCCTTCTACACGCCCCGGCACCACCAGCAGCACCAAACTGCCGCTGGCCACATCCTGTTCGGGAATCAGCACTCGACTGGTGATGAAGCCACGATCGATAAGGGTGTTGGAGAGTACCGCCTGAAGCGTGCGGATATCCTGCAGGGTCATGCAGCTTCCCTGAGGCTGCTGTGCGGTTTCAACCAACCCAGCGCCAAACGGGGAGGCCTCACCGTCCAGCGTTTTCAGGGTAATGGTATCGATAGAAAAGCAGCGCCCCGGATCAGCAGGGGCATCCGGCAGGGGGATTTGCATGGGGGAGTCATCTCCCGGCACCTGCATGTCGTCCAGTTGCTGCTGTTGCCGCTGGCGTTCCTGCTCTTGAAGACGGTCGAACATACGCTGCTGCGCCGTCGGCGCAGCATATGCCAACGCCACCCCCATAGACACGAGCAGGCAGGCAGCACGGATGCCGCCCCTGAATAATGACGCTTCCCCCAACATGGCTTTCCTTGCCTTAACTGATCACAATGTGGCGCCATCCAGTACGCAATCATTGCTACTGCTGTCGTGGCCCACTAAAGCCGCGCATTCTACACTTATGGCTAGTTAGCTGTGACCAGGGAAGGTTTTTGGCGTGAAACAGATCACATTCGCTATTGTAGCGTGGCTTTTATTCCCCCCCCTTTCTTCATATGCCTTCGCGGCGTCACCGGCGCAGGCAATGGATGTGCTGAGCCGGGCAGACAGCCGGGAAGCCCAGTTCAGGCAGGCAATCCGTGACAGCACGCGCCTCCCCACTGCAGAAAAACTGGTGCTCCTGAACCAGCTTCGTTTGCGCTTGGCCGCCGTGCAAATGAAAGGGGGACGTATGAATCAGGCACGCGAGACGCTCCGTGAAGTCGACACCGCCAGCCCCGCGGCCCCACAAGCCAGCTTGCTTATGGCAGAAAGTTATCGGCTAAGTGGCCAGCCCAATGCCGCACGTGACTGGTTTTTACGCGCCGCACACCATTACCCCTACCGGCCAGTTACATTGGAGGGGTTAATCAGCGCCGCCCACGATGAGCAGAAACAGAACCCGGGAGTCGCCGCGGCCCTGTACAGCGAAATTGATAAGCAGAGCCGCTATGCCCTCGGCCAGCTGGATCAGCTCCAACACGCAGGCAGAGTGGATCCTATGGACATTATTTTCCCCTCCCGGCTCGATGATGCCGTTCGCAAAACAGTGCTGCGACGCGCCTTGCGCCATCCGCAACACAACTTGCTGGAACAAACCGGGCAACTAAGGGAATCCGTGTCGGCCATGCTGACATTGCAACAACGTCATAAAACCCTGAACCGGGAGCTGAACGCACTGGTACAACAGCTGGCAGATTACCAGCAACAGCGCATCGCGCTTCAACAACAGTGGGAACGCGGGCAACAACAGGCCACGGCGTTAACTGAACAGCTTATCCCCAATGATTTCAGTAACGAACAAATGGCCATCCGCCAGACGCTGACCCGTTTACGCAACCAGCTGACCCGCCAACAATCTCGACTGGCCTTTATTGAACAAAGTCAGCAAACGCTGCCAGCCATTACCCGAAAACTCGAAATGCAACTACAGAACCTCAACGATACCGCACGCTCGCAACTCCAGAACAGCCACGCAGCGGTGACCCAAGTGTTGGACGAAACTCTTGCGCAATACCGAACAATATTGATCCATATGCTGGCGGAGTCACAATTGCAGCGCTCCGAATTACTGCTCTTGTCACAAGGGAGGCACTAATCATGCCTGAACTCAAATGTCCCAGCTGCGAGCAGCCCCTGCAGCTCAATGGCAACGCCTGGCTCTGCACCAATGGTCACCGCTTTGACCGTGCCCGGCGCGGTTATACCAACCTGCTACTGGCCCAGCATCGGCGCTCGCGTTCACCGGGAGATGACAAGGCCATGGTGCGGGCACGCACGGAGTTTCTTCAGCTGGGCCGCTACCAACCACTCGCGGACGCCCTGTTGAAAGACCTCCCCTCACAGCCAGACGGAGACTGGCTGGACCTGGGGTGCGGTGAGGGCTGGTATACCGAGCAGTTTGCTCGCCAACTGGGAAGCGCTCAGGGCGCCGGCGTGGACATTTCAAAATTTGCCGTAGACAGCGCCGCGAAACGCGACAAGACACTAACCTGGCTGGTCGCCAGCGGGGCGCGACTACCCCTGTTTGATGCCAGCCTGTCGCGAGTGATCGTGCTATTCACCCGTTTGTTCACCGATGATATCGCACGGGTACTCCGCCCCGGTGGCGAACTGATTGTCGCCGGCACCGGAGCGTCCCATCTGATGCCGTTACGCGAAGCTTTGTACGAAGACGTGCGTCAATCCGGCTTTGACGCAAGCAAATTCCTTGATGACCGTTTCTGTGCCATTGATGAAAAAGTTATTCAGTTCGACTGGCAACCACAGAGCGAGCAAGAGCTGCATAATCTGTTGACCATGACCCCTCACCACTGGCGTGCCAAACCGTCTGCCAAAGCGGAGATTGGCAAACTGACAGGCGCCACCATGAATGCGCATTTTGTGATTCAGCGTTTCAGAAAACAGTGAACAGTGAACAG
>NZ_AXBZ01000004.1:0-97524 GCF_000475295.1 Alcanivorax sp. P2S70 | reverse complement strand
GCAGTAACGGGGTAGAACCCCTGACCCGGTCAAACTCGCCAGCCATGGGATCAGTCATCAACAAGTACGCAAGGCGATAGAACAAGCTAACCAGGAAACCGGGGGAGCAGTGCTGACGCTGGGCGAAGCGGAGTTCATGGTGCGCTCCAGTGGCTACCTTCAGTCACTCGAGGATTTCCGAAAAATCCCACTAAAACTGGTTGATGGAGTGCCAGTACAGCTTGGAGATGTGGCGCAGATTCGCCTTGGTCCGGAGATGCGGCGTGGTATTGCCGAGCTGGACGGTGAAGGGGAAGTCGTCGGCGGGGTCGTCATTCTGCGTTCAGGCAAGAACGCCCGCGCCGTGCTATCTGCCGTGCATGAGCGACTTGAGACACTGCGGGAAAGCTTGCCGGAAGGGGTTGAGATCGTCACCACCTATGATCGAAGTGAGCTGATTGATCGAGCGGTAACAAACCTCAGTTACAAATTGATTGAAGAGTTCATTGTAGTTGCACTGGTGTGCGTATTGTTTCTTGGCCATTTGCGTTCGTCACTGGTGGCCATCATTTCCCTACCGCTGGGAATCCTTGCTGCCTTTATTGTGATGCGTTACCAGGGTATCAATGCCAATATCATGTCGCTTGGCGGCATTGCTATCGCTATCGGCGCTATGGTGGATGCAGCAGTGGTGTTAATCGAAAACGCTCACAAGAAAATTGAGATTTGGCATCGGGATAACCCAGGGCAATCTCTGACTGGTAATGCGCATTGGCGAGTCATAGAGCAAGCAGCTGTCGAAGTGGGGCCAGCGCTGTTCTTCTCGTTGCTAATTATTACCTTGTCGTTTATTCCTGTCTTTACCTTGGAAGCACAGGAAGGGCGGCTATTTGGCCCACTGGCATTTACCAAAACCTGGGCTATGGCGGCGGCAGCCGGCCTATCGGTGACATTGGTTCCACTGTTAATGGGGTACTGGATTCGGGGAAAGATACCTTCCGAGGAAAGTAATCCAATCAGTCGCTTTTTGATTAGTTGTTATCAACCCGTACTAGAGCGAGTCTTGGCGTGGCCGAAAACCACCTTGCTGGTTGCCGGTTTAGTTTTTGTTACCGCCTTTTGGCCGCTAAGTCAGCTTGGTGGTGAATTTTTGCCACCGCTGGATGAGGGCGATTTGCTGTATATGCCAAGTGCCTTACCAGGCTTGTCAGCACAAAAAGCTACCGAGCTTCTACAGCAGACCGATCGGTTGATCAAAACGGTGCCTGAGGTGGAGCAGGTATTCGGCAAGGCGGGGCGTGCGCGGACAGCGACTGACCCTGCACCATTGACGATGTTTGAAACCACCATCCGTTTCAAACCCAAGGACCAATGGCGTGAAGGCATGACAACGGAGAAGCTTGTCGAAGAGCTGGACCGTATTGTACGCGTGCCTGGACTGGCAAATATCTGGATTCCTCCGATACGCAATCGTATCGACATGCTTGCCACTGGCATCAAGAGCCCAATTGGCATCAAAGTAGCGGGTAATGACCTAGAGATCATTGACCAGGTGAGCCGTCAAATCGAACAGGTAGCCAAACAAGTACCCGGTGTCTCCTCAGCATTGGCTGAACGGTTGACTGGTGGTCGTTATGTGGATATCGATATTCGGCGTGGCATTGCGGCTCAGTATGGCCTCAACATCGCGGATATTCAGTCGGTGGTCAGTGGTTTGATTGGTGGTGAAAACATCGGTGAGACAGTGGAAGGGCTGGAGCGTTACCCGATCAGCCTTCGATATCCTCGCGAGTGGCGCGACACGGTGCATCGCTTACGCGATTTGCCCATAGTCACTCCCGAAGGAAAACAAATTACCCTCGGAACCGTGGCGGATATCAAGATTACCGATGGGCCGCCGATGTTAAAAAGTGAGAATGGCCGACTGTCTGGGTGGGTGTATATCGATGTTCGGGGGCGTGACCTGGCCTCGGTAGTGGATGATCTACGTGCCTCAGTGAATGATGGAGTCAGGTTGCCAGAGGGGGTCAGCTTGTCCTTTGCCGGTCAGTTCGAGTTCCTGGAGCGGGCCAATGCGAGGCTAAAAGTGGTGGTACCGGCGACCTTACTGATTATTTTCGTACTGTTATTCCTGACCTTTCGCCGTGTCGGTGAAGCCTTGCTGATTATGGCGACGCTACCGTTCGCGGTGACCGGTGGTATCTGGTTCTTGTATCTGCTGGACTACAACCTGTCAGTGGCTACTGGTGTCGGCTTCATCGCCCTGGCGGGTGTCGCTGCGGAGTTTGGCGTGATCATGTTGCTGTACCTAAAGCAGGCGTGGCAGGAGAGACAGGAGCAGGGTCAAAAGGGTGAAGCTGCCTTGATGGGTGCTATCCGTGATGGCGCGGTATTACGTGTTCGACCTAAGGCGATGACTGTAGCTGTTATTATTGCCGGCCTTCTTCCGATTTTCTGGGGGGGAGGCACAGGTAGCGAGATCATGAGCCGCATTGCTGCACCCATGGTAGGAGGGATGGTAACAGCACCTTTGTTATCACTTTTCGTGCTGCCCGCAGCCTATCTGCTGATGCAACGACGTGATAGGAATCCGGATTGACCAAGCGTAAAGCTTGGGTGGTAATCTCCTAGTCTTGGCGCTGGATCAGCTGCTGATCCGGCACTGATAATTGGGGGGGGGGCTGCGATACCCCCCCGAAACGAATAGTCATGTCCAGATGCCCTATGGATGGCTGGTTGTGGTAGAGAGTCACAGGGGCAATAACTTATTTCTCTATAGAACAATAGGTTACGATGTTTTTGGGGGATTTTGCACGTTTGTCTGCCAACCCTCAAGATGGCACCATTTACCTCCGGGCTGAACGGCGGACCAAAACTAAACAGGTATGTCGTAGTATTTGCAGCTAAAAAAACACTGCATGCTTAGCCCTCAAGAACTGTGCTGCATCATGGCTGATTTTACACATCACAAACGGTGAGGATCCATTTAAGATATAAAGATACGCCTTGGTGCACTAAGCCAAGCGGCGGCCTGATTCTTATCGCCATCAAATCCTCTAAAGCCGAAATAAGGGCGAGTAATCGCGGCCGCCAAACTCCAACTCGGCCGGGCTAAATCCATTAACGTGCACCAGACATTATTTACTTGCCCGTATTTGAGCGGGTGAAGCTGAGAACCAACGATTACAGGCCCGAGTAAGTGAAGAGTGCTCTGAAAATCCTAGCAAACTAGCTATTTGCTTCAGTGGGAGATCGGAATCACGCAAAAAACGCAAAGCAGCAGCTTTGTAAACATCCTCTCGAATAATCTCGAAATTTTCACCTTCACCGTGGAGGTGGCGCTGGAGTGTCCGAGGATGCATTTTTAGAATGCTTGCAATCTCTGCTTTAGTGCCTTTGCCTGTTCCCATTGTCAGTAGCAGTGTCTGGCGAACACGTTCACTCAGCCCCGATGCGACTGGTGCGATATTTTTATCGATGTAATCGAGGGCTAGACGGTGAATGACTGAGTTACTGGATTTGAGTTCAGCTTGAAGTTCGCTGTGTTCGGCATGAATGCCAGCAAACGCTTGAGAAAAATAGACAGGGACACCGAAATACCGACGGTAGACTCTTTTCTCGGAAATGGGAGCATGCGGAAAAGAAACTCCGCGAATTCGTATATTTCGGTTGGCAAAAGCCTGAGCCATCCGAAATATACGCCCGATACTTTGTTCTAATCCCTGCGCTTGGGGGATATTCAATGGTAGATGCATGTCAAAGCGAAGCGATGAACTGCCCGGCAGCAATCACATCCTGCCTTACCAGTGGTAGGACCCGACCGATTCACTCTTTGGGTTTTCAGCCAGACTTGAGCTGCCATGCATTAGAACAGAGGGCAGGAGAAGAAGCCCCAGAGCAGTGTGACGACTTTAGGGCTTTACGTGGATGTTACGACGACTTTAGGCCTTCAGTTGTAAGTTTAGCCCTTGTCTTGAAATAGTTTAGATCTTTAGTTGGTCGGCCAAGAGTCTTGAGACGCTGATGTAGCGACAAAGATTTAATTTAACATAATATACATTATGCGCAGTCATTGGGATTCCACCACAAGACAAGGTACACACCTGCATATTCATATTGCACATTCCCTCCGCTTCAACCGACTTACCGGCAAAGCCTGTAAACATTAACGATTCGGGTTTGCATCTATTGCCCATGACCCGTTTAATCGCTGCTACTACGGGGTTTTTACTTTCTGCATGAATTGCTGACGGAGTTCTGATGTTGCTGCGTGCCTTGCGCTCGACCTGGCTGGTGACAGGCTTGTTGCCTTGTTTTGTTTTGGCGGCTGATCCTGTGCCGGTATCCGTGGCTCCAGTCGAAATGCAGCAGCCGGTGCGCGAATTGCTCATCAACGGTACGCTGGCTGCTGATCAGGCGTCTCGACTTTCTCCCTCTGTATCCGGCCTCGTGAGTCGTCTTCATGTGGATATTGGCTCCCGTGTGGAATCCGGCGACGTGCTACTGGAGCTGGATCCGGAACTGAATCGTCTGGCGCTGCAACAGGCACGAGCGACCTTCAAACAGCAGCAGACAACGCTGGCAGATCTGGAACGTCAGCTTGCTGAGGCCAGCAGCCTGATTGCCAAGCGCAGTATTGCTGCCAGTGAGGTGCGTAGTCTGGAAGCCCAGGTTGAGGCCGGCAAGGCGGCTCTGGCGGCCAGCCAGGCGGACGTGGGCCGGCAACAGGCATTATTGGCACGCCACACGCTGAAAGCGCCTTTTTCCGGGGTGATCAGCGGAAAACTCACTGAAGTTGGCGAATGGGTCACCCCCGGCACTCCGGTACTCGATCTGGTCGGCACCGGCCAGTTACACGCGGATTTTGCGGTTCCACAGCGCTATTACAGCCAGATTTCTTCTAAAACCGCCCTCACCGTTCGCCAGGAAAACGCCCTCTCCGGCCTCTCGGATGACGCGGATGGGATTGTGGCCAGCATTGCAGCCATTGTGCCGGTAAGTGACCCGTCTGCGCGTACCTTTACCTTGCGCGCCAGTGTAGACGCCGAGGGGCTGACGCCAGGGATGGCGGTGTTCGGCACTCTGGCGATTCAATCGCAACAGGCAGAACCTGTGGTACCGCGTGATGCCCTGCTTCGTGATGTACAGGGCAATGTGTCCGTATGGTTGGCGGTTGAGGATGAGGAGCACGGTTTGGTCGCGCAGCGCCGGGCCATCAAGGTGAGGCCGGGCCAATCCGATCCGGTGATCGTGACCGACGGCTTGCGCCAGGGGGATCAGGTGGTGATACGCGGCAATGAAAGCTTGCGCGAAGGCGATGCCGTGCTGGTGGCCCAATAATGTTCGAGAAAATTGTACGCAATGGCACCCTGATGACGGTGATCGTATTGATCATCACCCTGCTCGGCGTGCTTGCCGCCCTGCGCATTCCCGTGCAGATGATTCCTGATCTTGAGGTGCGAACGATTTCGGTGCTGACGCGCTGGTCTGGCGCCACGCCCCAGGATGTGGAAAAGGAAATTCTGATTGAGCAGGAAGAATACCTTCGTAACCTGCCCAACTTGCGCCGCCTCACCGCTACGGCCTACAGCGGCGAAGCCGAGATCGAGCTGGAATTCCCTTTCGGGGTGGATATTACTGATGCACTGATCCGCGTAAATAATGCGTTAAGCCAGGTGCCAGCCTACCCGGATACCGTCGATCAGCCCCGCATTCTGTCGTCATCATTCTCCAGCAATTCGTTCATGTATTTCAGCGTCTATCCCCGGCCTGGCAATCCCCGTGGTCTGGATATGGATATGATGCGCGACTTTATTGATGACGAAGTACGCGCCCGCATGGAAAGCGTTCAGGGTGTGTCCATGGTGGAAATGCGCGGTGGCGCGGAGCGGCAGATTCAGGTGCTGCTTGATGCCCAGGCGCTGGCCCAGTTCGGCCTCACGGTGGTCAACGTGCGTGACGCCTTGCGCACCCGCAACCGGGATGTATCCGGTGGCGAAGTAGACAGCGGCAAGCGCCGCTATCTGCTGCGCACCGTGGGGCGCTTTGATTCACTGGAAGATCTGAACAATCTGATCCTGCAACGCCAGGGCGATTCCGTGGTTCGACTGGACGATGTGGCGACCGTGGTGATGGACCACTACCCGGTGCGCCAGATATCCCGTTTCAACGGTAACGCCGTGATCATGTTGGCGGTGCGACGGGAAACCGGCTCCAACGTGATTGATATCAAGCAGGACATGCTTGAGGAAGTCGCACTGATTCGCCAGGAAGTGCTGGAGCCCGCTGGCATGGACATGACACTGATGTCCGATGACGTGCGCTACGTGGAAGCCTCGGTGGCCAATGTGTGGACCAATCTGGGCATCGGCGCGGTCTTTGCGACCCTGGTGATGTTCCTGTTCCTGCGCTCGGTACGCATCACCGCGGTGGGCGTGATCGGGATTCCCATCTGTACTATTGCGGCTTTTCTTGGCCTGCTGTTGGCTGGCCGTACCATTAATGTGATTTCCATGGCGGGTATTGCCTTTGCCATTGGGATGACACTGGACAATTCCATCGTGGTGCTGGAGAGCATCGAGATGGAACGACGCCGGGGGCTGGACCGGTTCAAGGCAGCCGTAAGCGGCATCCAGAAAGTCTGGCCAGCGGTGTTCGCATCGACCATGACCACGGTGTTGGTGTTCCTGCCGGTGGTCTTTATTCAGGAAGAAGCAGGCCAGCTGTACTCGGATATCGCCATTGCCGTCTCGGCCTCGATTCTGGTCTCCATGCTGGTGGCGATGACCGTCATCCCCACCCTGTCTGCCCGGCTCGACTTTTCTGCCGTGATGAACCATGACGGCCAGCACAGCCGCTGGATGCGAACCATCCAGGGCTGGGCAGCAGCACTGTCTGCCACCCGTCCGCGGCAACTGGCCACGGTGGGCGTGACGATTCTGGCGGCAACGGCCATCGTGGTGTTGCTGACACCGCCGGCGGAGTATCTGCCGGAGGGAGAAGAACCCAAGACCTTCGCGGCCATGAGCGCCCCACCCGGCTATAACCTGGACACCATGATTGCCATCGCTGATGAAGTGGAGGCACAAATTCTGCCCATGGTGGGGGCAGATCCGGCCGATTTTGATAACGGCACCCTGCCCATGCCGCCGCTGAAGTACATGAATATGGGGGTCGCCGCCGACGGCCTGCGTATCATCGCCGAGCCCATGGATCCCGCCCACATGGAGCCCATGATGGATGCGATTACCCGGGTGTATCGTCAATACCCGGGTATGCGTGCCTTTGCCGCACGCGGGTCGATCATCTCCAGTAACGATGGCGGTACCCGCAGCGTGACGCTGGATGTGGCCGGTGCGGATCTGGCGGAAATCTATGAGGTGGCACGCACCCTTTATCGCGAGGCGGAAACCGTTTTCGAGAACCCGCGCATCCAGTCACAACCCGCCAGCCTGTCACTGGCCCAGCCGCTTATCGAGGTGCGTCCCAACTGGTCGCGGGCAGCCGAAGTCCGGTTTACCACCCAGGATCTGGGCTATACCGTGGCGGCGCTCACCGATGGGGCCTTTCTGGACGAGTTCTTCCTCGGCGATGACAAGATTGATATTTATGCCTACAGCCAGCGCACCGGTACCACTCCCTCGCTGACCACCCTGCCCGGCCTGCCGGTGCACACCCCGATTGGCGCCACCGTGCCCCTGTCGTCGCTAGCCGACCTGCAGGAAACCGTGGACACCAGCGTGGTGCGGCGTGTGAATGGCCGCCGGACGGTGACACTCAACATCATTCCGCCACGCAGTGTGCCGCTGGAAACCGGCGTGGACGAAGTCCGCGCCATGGTGCAGCGCCTGCGAGACGACGGCATCATTCCGGATACGATCAGCATCAGCCTGTCAGGGGCAAGCGATCAGCTGCAGGCCACCCAGGAGTCACTCAGCGGTAACTATGTGGTCGCTCTGCTGCTGGTGTATTTGTTGTTGGTGGCAATCTTCAAGCACTGGGGTTACCCGCTGCTGATCATGACGACCATTCCACTGGGGATCGCCAGCGGCTTGCTGGGGCTTGCACTGATGAATGCGGCGGGAATCAGCCAGCCCTTCGACATGATCACCATGCTGGGTTTCCTGATTCTCATGGGGACGGTGGTGAACAACCCGATCCTGATCGTCCATGAAGCCACGGTCAATTTACGCAATGGACTGTCTGCTGCCCAGTCCGTGAGTGATGCCGTGGCCACCCGACTGCGGCCGATCGCCATGACCACGATCACCACTGTCTGCGGTCTGGCACCGCTGGTACTGATACCGGGCGAAGGCACGGAATTGTACCGGGGGGTCGGGGCCATCGTGCTGTTCGGGCTGTTAGGTAGCGCGATAGTTACCGTCTCTTTCCTGGCAGCGCTGACAGCGCTGATACTGGCCATCAGATCCCCAAAAAAACCACCCGGATAACTCCCTGGCCACTTCTCTGCCCCTGCCATGCGGGGGCGTCTTCACGTCCAGCCATCCGCTTTAAGGCTGCGTGCCTGTTGTTCCGTCACAACTTTGCGACTGGGTCGCATTGCCGGGTTGACCTTTGTTTATAAATTGACCACAAAGAGTGTGCGGCCAAGTTCCGTGACGGGCAAAGATCAATGGGTGGCATGGACAATTTGTCCACACAGATGCCGCCGAGTGGGCCTCGCCTTAACGCTTAGAACCAAATAGTATAGCTATATGCCCGGATGACTTGTAAGGGTACTGCTCTGCCCGGATCAAATAGTTCAAAGCCTGAGCAGTCGTCACCGCGGCTTGATCTACATCAAAAAGGGACGCGTTCACGCCTGCTAGATTTGCCAGCGCACAAACCGGAAGGAAACGCACATGGAAAACGCCGTTGCTTCGCCGCCCTACAACTATAAAGTTGTACAGCAATTCACCATCATGTCAGTCGTTTGGGGCATTGTGGGCATGCTGGTGGGGGTCATCATCGCCGCGCAGCTTGCCTGGCCGGCACTCAACTTCAACATCCCCTGGCTGAGTTTTGGCCGTCTTCGCCCATTGCACACCAACGCCGTGATTTTTGCCTTTGGGGGCTCAGCCCTGATTGGCACCTCATACTATGTGGTACAGCGGACCTGTAACGCTGTGTTGGCCTTCCCCAAACTTGCCGCCTTTACCTTCTGGGGCTGGCAGGTAGTGATTGTCGCCGCCGCAATCACCCTGCCGCTGGGTTACACCAGTGCGAAGGAGTATGCCGAACTGGAATGGCCTATCGATATCCTGATTACGCTGGTCTGGGTGTCCTATGCCATTGTCTTCTTCGGCACTATTGCGAAACGCAAGCAGGCTCATATCTACGTAGCCAACTGGTTCTATGGCGCCTTTATCATTGCGATCGCCCTGTTACACGTGGTCAACAACCTTGAGATCCCGGTCTCCGCCTGGAAATCCTATTCGGTCTACGCGGGCACCATCGATGCCATGGTGCAGTGGTGGTATGGCCACAATGCGGTGGGCTTTTTCCTGACTGCAGGCTTCCTGGGCATGATGTACTACTACATTCCAGTGCAGGCACAGCGTCCCGTTTATTCCTATCGCCTCTCCATCGTCCACTTTTGGGCCCTGATTGCGGTGTACATGTGGGCAGGGCCTCATCATCTGCACTACTCTTCACTACCCGATTGGGCGCAGTCTGTGGGCATGGTGTTTTCCATCGTGCTGCTGGCGCCCAGCTGGGGGGGCATGATCAACGGCATGATGACCCTCTCTGGTGCCTGGCACAAACTGCGTACCGACCCGATCATCCGCTTCATGATTGTCGCGCTGTCGTTCTACGGCATGAGCACTTTTGAAGGGCCAATGATGTCCATCAAAACGGTCAATGCACTCAGCCATAACACCGACTGGACCATTGGTCACGTGCATTCCGGCGCACTGGGATGGGTTGCCATGATCACCATTGGAGCAACCTACGTGATGGTGCCCCGGCTCTTTGGTCGTAAGCAGATGTATTCGATTGCCTGGATTAATGCCCATTTCTGGTTAAGCACCATTGGTACTGTGCTTTACATCGCGTCGATGTGGGTCTCCGGGATTATGCAGGGACTGATGTGGCGAGCGGTGAACACCGACGGCACCCTGACGTTCAACTTTGTTCAAGAGCTGGTAGAGCGTCAGCCTTTCTACGTGATTCGCCTTCTTGGCGGTGTCATCTTCCTGGCGGGCATGATCCTGATGGCCGTCAACGTCTACAAAACCCTGCGCGGCGAACGTGACACCCACGGCGCCGACAATGTCTTGCAGACCGCCTGAGGAGAGCCGTCATGTCCAATGCACATGAAGTAGTAGAAAAGAATGTTGGCCTGATGATCGTGCTCACCCTGATTGCCGTGAGTTTCGGTGGGCTGGCAGAAATTGTTCCTCTGTTTTGGCAGAAAGCAACGACTGAGCCGTTGGAAACGCTGGAGCCCTACACCGCACTGGAAATGGAAGGTCGTGATATTTATATCCGTGAAGGTTGCCACGTATGCCATACCCAGATGGTACGGCCGTTGCGGGCTGAAACTGAGCGATTTGGACCCTACTCCGTGGCCGGGGAAGACGTTTGGGAGCACCCCTTCCTGTGGGGTTCCAAGCGCACCGGGCCCGATCTTGCCCGGGTCGGCATCCGGCCGATTACAGAGCAGTGGCATCGTGAGCATTTGCGCGATCCTCGGCAGGTCGTCCCGGAATCCAATATGCCGGCCTACCCCTGGCTGGAAACCACTCCCGTGGACTGGCGCCATACTGAGCGCAAGTTGCGGCTGTTCAAAGATACCTTTGGGGTTCCCTATACCGATGAAGGTATTGCAGAGCAGGTAGAAAAGTTCCAGAACGGCGAATGGTCCGAGGCAAGTGAGGAAGATGCGCTTGTGGCCTATTTGCTCTCCCTTGGTCGCGAGCGCAAGGAGATCAATCCATGAGCTATCACGCCTTGTTTACGCTGGTCTTCTTTGTGGCCTTCATGGCAATGACCTTCTGGGTCTATCGCCCCAGCCGCAAACAGGATTACGAAAAGCTCGCTCATATTGCGCTCGATGCAGAGCGTCAACGGAAGGGGGATGACCAATGAGCAATTTTTGGAGCTGGTTCATTATTGTCATTGTTGCCATCAACCTGCTGGGGTGTGCGGGGTTGTTGCTCTGGAACAACTCGATTTCTGCAGAAGAAGCGGCAAAGGAAACCACCGGGCATTCCTTTGATGGCATTGTAGAGCGGAACTCCCCCCTGCCACGCTGGTGGCTGGGACTGTTCATCGGCACGCTGATCTTTGCGTGTGTGTACCTTGCCCTGTACCCGGGGCTGGGTAAGTTTGAAGGGATGCTGGGTTGGACCAGTGCCAGCCAGTACGATAGCGAAGTGGCATTGGTTGAACGCCAGACTGGCCCCTTGTTCGAACAGTACGCGCAGGTTCCGATTGAAGAACTGATCAACTACCCCGAGGCACTTGCTGTGGGGGGGCGTCTGTTTGCCAACAATTGTGCCATCTGTCATGGATCGGATGCTCGGGGCGCCAAAGGTTACCCGAACCTGGCAGACGATGTGTGGCTTTATGGTGGCTCAGCAGAGCAGATTGTTACCACAATTACGGCTGGACGTCAGGGCATGATGCCACCGATGGCCGCCGCCATCGGCAATACCGATGACGCAGTTCGAGACATGGCAATCTATGTTCAGAGCCTTAGTCGACCCGATGTCGCAAACAAGGGTAGCAACGCTGCCGCTATTGAACGGGCAAAGCCGAAGTTCGTGATGTGTGCAGCCTGCCACGGCCCGGATGGCTCCGGCAACCAGATGCTGGGTGCGCCCAACCTGACCGATGCCAGCTGGCTTTATGGACCTCGCCTCGAAGATATTGAGTACACAATCAGGAATGGCCGTAGCGGGAATATGCCAGCTCATGAAAACCTGCTGACCAAAGAGCGCATTCATGTGATCAGTGCCTACGTTTATAGCCTTTCTCATAAGCCGGACACGAAAGGCCTCCCCTCGCCGTGATGTAAGGCCCTTGGGTCTCTACTTGGACAATCTGTCGCAGTGCCAGCGTCGCTGGGCTGCGTCAGAATGGAATTCACACAGCCACATCTCCATGGGTGGAGGTCAGCCATGTCCGATCCGCAACGTATTCCGATTCACGACGCCAATAGTGACGGGGCTGTGAGCCTGTACAGCAAACGCGAGCGTATTCAGGTAAAAGCCACCAAGGGACGTTTCCAGGCTATTCGCAATGCCACTATTCTTGGCACCATGGGCCTGTATCTGTTCCTGCCCTGGGTGCGCTGGGATGGCCAGCAAGCAGTGTTGTTTGATCTGCCGGGGCGCCAGTTCAGGATTTTTGGCTGGACGTTCTGGCCACAGGATTTTCTGTTCCTTTCGTGGACGTTGATTATTGCCGCATTTGCCCTGTTCTTTTTTACCGTCCTGGCGGGCCGGGTGTATTGCGGTTACGTGTGTCCACAAACGACCTGGACCCGGTTTTTCCAATGGATCGAACACTGGTGTGAAGGCGACCGGCATAGCCGGATAAAAATGGACCATGCCCCGTGGACGATCAGCAAGATCGTCCGTCGAACAAGCAAGCATATTCTTTGGCTGATTCTGGCATTCCTGACCGGCTTGACGTTTGTAGGGTACTTTTCGCCGATCACAGACCTTTCCCTGCGCATTCTTTCTCTGGGATGGGGGGGCTGGGAGCTGTTCTGGGTGGCGTTCTTCACGGTAGCGACCTATGGCAATGCTGGCTTCATGCGTGAGCAGGTGTGTCTCTACATGTGTCCCTATGCGCGCTTCCAGAGTGTGATGTTCGACGACGACACATTGATCGTTTCTTACGATGAGGGGAGAGGCGAGCCTCGAGGACGCGGGGCCAAAAAGAAGCAATCGGAGAATCCCGATGCTCCCGGTGATTGCATTGATTGCGGAATGTGTGTGCAGGTCTGCCCCACTGGAATCGACATTCGTGACGGTCTGCAATATGAGTGCATTACATGTGCGGCCTGCATTGATGCCTGCGACGATGTGATGGACCACATTCGCAAGCCTCGTGGTCTCATCCGGTACACCACAGATAATGCCCTTAATGGCAAGCCCTCTCATATTCTGCGCCCTCGCCTGCTGGCATACGGGGCTGCCCTGCTGGTGATGTCGACGTTGTTTATGGTCAGTCTTTACAACCGGGTCCCCTTGCAAGTCGATGTGTTACGCGACCGTAATCAACTTTATCGAACCACCAGCTCAGGGATGATCGAGAATATTTACCGCATGGAAATTCTCAACAAGAGCCAGACCCCCCAGCGTTATGAACTGGAGCTTGAAGGTCCAGCGGGTTTAAGCATGGAGAATCGTACTGAATTTACCCTGCAGGGCGGCCAGACTCTGACCCTCCCGGTGACCGTCAGCTATGATCCCTATGAAGTTGAAATGACCTCTTCCACGATCTGGTTCACCGTCAGATCGCTGGATGACCCGGATGTGGAGAACCGTCATGAGTCACGATTCATTGCCCCACGGCGATGAGAAGCCCTGGTACCGCCATCCCTATCTTTGGCTTGCCATGTTGTTGCCGGCCTCTGCGGTGGTGGCGGGTCTGGTAACTCTTTATATCGCCATTGTGAATGCCGACTCCCCGGTAGTGGACGAATGGTACAAGGAAGGTAGAGGTATCAATCGCTCGATGGAGCAGGAACAACTTGCTGCCCGCCTTGGTATTGGCCTGGAGCTATCCCAGGTGGGAGCAGGCATTCAGGCGCGCCTTCTCAGCCGCACAGCGATCCCCTTGCCCGAAACCATTACCGTAACCCTGCGCCATCCGACTCTCGCAGAAAGGGACGTGACCATAGAGCTGTTCCAGCTTGACAGTCACCATTACCGTGCGGATGGAACCTTGCCGGTGGATGGCCGACGCAAAGTGACTGTCACCGCAGCGGGAGGTCACTGGCGGCTTTACCAAACCGTGATGACTGGTGATGGGGATCTACAGCTGGGGCACGTGCCCGCTACATGAGCAACACGACTTGTTGGCACTGCAGCAACCCTGCAGTCGGTACCGTGACGGCGCGAACGCCGGAGGGCCCCCGACCGGTTTGCTGCCCTGGCTGCGCCGCTGCCGTTGAAACCATTTACGGCCTGGGGCTAGAGGATTACTACAACGTCCGGGAAAGTGCTGCTCCGATTCCTGATGACAGTCGTATGGCACTTAACCTCGCGCTGTTTTCTGTCCCCGAGCTGGTGGCCCCCCATCTCAGAAGTACCCCGACTGGACAGCAAATACGGTTGCAATTGTCGGGCCTGACTTGTGCGGCCTGTAGCTGGTTGATTGAAAAAACACTGGGTGATCAAACGGGGGTTCACAATGCCAGCGTTAATCTGGCAGGTATGACCCTGAGTGTGGACTATGAGGGAGAAGCCCGGGTTGAGGACACAGCCAGACGAATAATGAGGTTGGGCTATGGGGTGTCGTTGTTGAACGCCCCCCATGAAAAAGCCGCGCAGCAGCAGGAGCAACGAAAACTTGTCGGACGACTGGCTCTGGCGGGACTGGGAGCCATGCAAGCCATGATGTATTCGACTGCACTTTATATTGGTGTATTCGATGGCAGTGATGCGATCTACGAAATCCTTTTTCGTATCGCCAGCCTGATCGTGGCCACACCCGTGGTTTTTTATGCCGGATGGCCATTCTTCCAAGGGGCGATTTCCGGGCTGCGTGACGGACGTCTGACAATGGATGTTCCCATTGCCCTCGCCCTTCTGCTTGCGTGGGCAGGCAGTCTTGTCGTCATGGCCATGGGGGGAAGCCATGTCTATTTCGACTCAGCGGCCATGTTTGTTTTCTTCCTGCTTGCCAGTCGCTGGTTGGAGCTGCGACAACGACAGGCTGTTCACCGTGCATGGCACACATTGGAGGAAACCCTGCCCCTTGCTGTCAGGCAATACGATGAGGGGAACGATAACCCCTGGATCAGTACTCGACAGATTGTCGCCGGCATGTCGTTGGTGCTTTATCAGGGCGAGACCGTTCCCTGCGATGGAGTGATAAAACAGGGCCATGGTGCTTTTGATGAAGCCGCCATTACTGGTGAGTCTCTGCCCCGAGACGGAGTTGCAGGTGATACCGTCCGAGCCGCCAGCAGGCTGGTAGAAGGAAATGTGGTTCTGGAAGCGCTCGGGCCTCCCGCTTCCAGCCTGGTAGCCAAAATCGGTGATCAGGTAGAACGGGCACAACTGGAACGTCTCAGTGTGGTCCGGGACTGGCAACGAGTCGCACCGCTTTTCACCTTGTCTGTGCTCTGTCTGTCGCTCTTTACGTTTATCTGGCACTGGTCCTCCGGACCAGCACAGGCATTCGAATATACACTGGCAGTGCTTGTGGTAACTTGCCCATGTGCCCTTGCTCTGGCGGTTCCGTTGACCGTAACGGCCACTTTGGGCAGTGCCTTGCAGCAAGGTGTCCTGATCGCATCGCCACGTCAGTTTCTCTCTCTGCCAGAGATTGGCGGGGTTATTTTCGACAAAACCGGCACCTTAACCGCCGGGGAATTCCAGTTCATTTCCAGCAAATGTGTTACGGATGACTTCAGCGAGCCGCAACTCATGGCGATTGCTTCTGCCCTGGAGTGGCAAAACCCTCACCCCCTGGCTGCGCCGTTTCAACAACGCTATCGAGACCCTGAGGTTATCGAGATTGAGGCGGATCAATGCGGTGTCACTGGCTTCCGGGGAGAGAGTCGGTGGCGAATCACCGGCTTGCCTGAACAGGCAAGGGATGGCGCCACTTGTCTCGGACTTTACCAGGACGATGAGCTGCGCATGGTGCTATCTCTGGCTGATAACCTGCGCAGCGAGGCCGAAGGCGTCCTTCAGGATCTTGTAGCGCAAGGTATGGTGGTGCGAATGGCGACCGGCGATAACGCCGTTGCCGCAGGAAAGGTTGCCGCCCACCTTCCGTTACAGGAATGGCGTGCAGATCAAACCCCGCAGAGCAAACAGGAATGGATAGCCTTGTTGGAGCAAAACCAGCGCCAATTAATGGTGGGTGATGGTATCAATGATGCCGGAGCCATGCTGGCTGCGAGCGTGTCTGTGGCAACCGGAAATGCCACCAGCCTGGCTCAGCGGGCTGCTGGTATTTTTCTGCTGAACGATTCATTGCGAGCACTTCCCCGCCTTGCACCACTTGCATCGGCCTGCCGGCATCGGATTTGGCAAAACCTGGGCTGGGCTTTTCTTTATAACTTGCTTGCGGTTCCCTTTGCTGTAGCAGGCTGGATTCCACCGTGGGCGGCAGCGATTGGTATGTCTGCCAGCTCGCTGCTGGTGACGTTGAATGCAACAAGGATGGCACGATGGAAATTGTGATTTTGCTGATTCCCCTCGCCCTGCTTTTCCTGGCGGGCGCTATTGCGGCCTTGTTCTGGGCGCTTCGCAAGGATCAATTTGAGGATCTGGATAACGCTTCCTGGCGCGTGGTGTTCGACGATCGTGCCCAGCGTAAAACTTCCCGCCACGATCGCGGAAAGGAATCGAACGCCAATGATCAATGAAACCTTACCCGGACTCATCCTCGCGTCAATATTGATTGGTGCAGGAGGCGCTGGCCACTGTGTGGGCATGTGCGGGGGAATCAGTGGCGCGCTGACCTTTGCGGTGCCAGAACAACGTCGTACCGGGCTAAGGCTTTGGGGTTGGCAGTTGCTGTTCGGCCTTGGGCGACTCGCGACCTATGTTTTATTAGGCGCGACCGCAGGAGCACTGGGTGGCGAATTGCTGGACGCGTTACCGGCTCCGGCCATGACGGTGGGATTGGCGCTGGCCGGTGTATTGATGCTGTTTCTTGCCTTGCATCTTGCGGGCAAGGGAGGGTTGCTGATGGGGCTGGAGCAAGCGGGGAAGTCTCTTTGGCGCCGCATTCAGCCTGTGACAAGGATCTTTATGCCCATCGACCGGATTCACAAGGCCTGGCTGTTGGGGATGGTGTGGGGTTTGTTACCTTGCGGGCTTGTTTACGCCGCATTAGCACTGGCCGCCACCTCTGGAACCGCCACCAGCGGGGGGCTGGTGATGGCGGCATTTGGCTCTGTCACTGTTGTTCCCGTGGCGGCAACTGGCATTGTGGCATCCCGGTTGACCCTGTTGAGAGGGCCCCGTGCGCGGAAAGTGTCGATAGCAATGGCGCTATTGCTCTCTGGCTCCTTCTTCCTGATGGCATGGTGGATGAGTTCCAGCGGGCATGATCATGCACATCACCACTTGGATTCTCCTCATCACGGGCATGTCGCCCCCTCCTCGTTACCAGACACTCATCGACATTGACCCAGATCAAGATTGGCTGGCCCCTGTCCCGGGATAATAGGGACAGATTTCAGGGAGTCAGCCGATATGCAAGATTGGAACGAAGCGTTAATAGGTCGCTACGGAGGGCCCGGGCCGCGCTATACGTCGTACCCTACGGCTCCCCTGTTTCATGAGGATCTTCCTGTTGATGCCTTTGTTGAGGCCATGGAGGAAGGCAACAAGGCACGCCGCCCTCTATCGCTCTATGCCCATGTCCCGTTTTGCCACCACGTATGCTACTACTGTGCCTGCAACCGCATAATTACTGCGGATCGCAGCCTCGCCGAGCGTTACCTGCAACACCTCAAGAAGGAAATTGTCAGGGTCGCGCAGCATGTAGATTCCCGCCGTCAGGTAACACAGCTGCATTGGGGCGGAGGCACCCCTACCTATCTGACAGATGCACAGATCACTGAGCTGGTGTATCACCTGGCCCGGCATTTCAACCTGCGTGAAGATGACCGTGGTGACTATGCGATCGAAATCGACCCTCGTACTGTGAATAGAGCCCGTCTGGGGCTGTTGAGAGGTCTTGGATTCAATCGCCTTAGCATTGGGGTCCAAGACCTGAATCCCTTGGTGCAACAGGCGGTCAACCGCATACAGTCCTATGAAATGATTAGCGATACCTTGGGCTGGGCGCGGGACTTTGGTTTCAAATCGATTAACGTTGACCTGATTTCCGGCCTTCCGTGGCAAACCGAAATGACTATGGCCCGTACCCTTGAGCAATTGATCAATCTCAAGCCGGAGCGTATCTCGTTATATGGTTATGCGCATTTGCCCGATCGATTCAAGATTCAGCGTCAGATAGACGACGCGGCTCTCCCCTCTCCTACCGAAAAGATACGCATGAACGTACGCGCAGGTCGAATGCTGCAGCAATCCGGATATCGCTTCATCGGGATGGATCACTTTGCACTGGAATCCGACGAAATGGCAGTGGCTCAGCGCAATGGGCTGCTACACCGCAATTTCCAGGGTTACACCCTGCATGGCGACGCAGACTTGCTCGGAATGGGGGTCAGTGCGATCAGCCAGGTGGGCAATTTGTACGTTCAGAATCACAAAGTGTTGAGTGACTGGCAGGCAGCGATTGGCCAGGATCAGTTGCCTCACCATAAGGGCTACCTGCTGGACAAGGCTGATCTCATCCGGCGGGACATCATTATGAAGCTACTGTGTGATTTGCGCCTTGATATCCCGGCGTTTGAGCAGCAATGGGAGATTTGTTTCCGGACGCACTTTGCTGATGCCATGGTCCAGTGGCGGGATTTTGCCGAGCAGGGGCTGGTGGTATTCAATGACGATACACTGATCATAACCGAGCAGGGCCGTTTGGTTAGCCGGGCCCTGGTGCAGCCGTTCGATGCGTACCTGGGAAACAGGCAAACCAAAGGGTTTAGTCGTATAATCTGAACCAGAGTCAGCCATGTATTGCGCGCTGAAACGCGCATGAATTCGTCTGTCGCAAAACCAAGGATGTGACCGTGTCCCAACACGTTTCCTGTAATGATTGTAGCTTGAGCCCTGTTTGCCTGCCGCTGGCTGTCGCGCCCGCGCAAATGGACCAACTCGACAATATTATTCGCCGTGGCCGTCCGCTCAAACGTGGGGAGCACCTGTACCGTGCATCCGATAATTTCGAATCGGTATTTGCTGTTCGATCCGGGGCGATCAAGACCTACGTGGTTAGCCCGGACGGCGAAGAACAGGTGACCGGTTTCTATATGCCCGGCGAGGTATTGGGAATGGATGGAATCAGTACCGCTCACCATGTTTCCAATGCCAAGGCACTGGAAACTGCAACCGTGTGCGAGATTCCTTTCAGCCAACTTGAGAACCTGTCACAGCAGATCCCCACCCTTCAGCACCATTTTTTCAGCCTGATGAGTGATGAAATACGCGCGGATCGTGAGCTGCATATGCTTCTCAGCAAGAAGAGCGCGGATGACCGGGTCGCCTCACTGCTGCTTTCCATGTCGGCAAGACACCAGCGCCGAGGCCTGAGCAGCCACAGTTTCCGCCTGCCCATGTCTCGTTATGACATCGCCAACTACCTGGGGCTGGCAGTAGAAACTGTGAGCCGCATTTTTACCCGTTTCCAGCAAAAGGGGTGGCTGGAGGTGTCCGGTCGTGACATTGAGATTCTTGATCGCGCCAGTTTGTGCGGCAATGCACCGGATACCGGCACCGTGGAGATACAGCTGTGAGCCAAAACCTACTGATTGTTCTGGACCCTGATCTTAAAGCGCCGCAGCCCGCGCTTTCCAAGGCTCTGTTGCTGGCCAGAGAAGAAGACCTGGAGATTACCGTTTTTGTTAACGCCTATTCCGGCCCCATGGTGCGTGCGGTAGGACTGGATGAAGAGCGTTTCAATGCAGCAAAAAAACAGATAACCCATGCCTGGGAGCAGAGAATTTACTCCCTGGCGGGCGCGCACCCTGTTTCGCTGGCCCTCGTATGGGCGAGGCGCGAAATGGATGCGCTTCGCACCGAGATTCTGCGCCTATTGCCTGATCTGCTGGTAGTACATACCAGCCGGGAACAAGGGCTAAGGCGACATCTTTTCACCCCACGTGACTGGCAATTAATTCGTAAAGCCCCTTGCCCTGTGCTGTGTGTACACAGCGAATCATGGGAGCAACCTCCTCGATGGCTGGTAGCACTGGATCCTGGTGAACAGGATGATGATGCTGCGCCTCTGGCGAACACATTGCTCAGTCATGCCCGCACCCTCACCCAATCATTGAATGGCAAACTGCAAGCGTGCCATGTGATGGATGGTGTGGATGACAGCCTGGTGATGTTAGTAGCTGAGGGGGTGCCTGACTACGCAGCAACCCTTGAGTCCCTTAAGGCACACCATAAGCAACAATTTCTGGAATATGCCCGTTCTCAGGGGCTCGACAGCGAGTCTGTTGATCTGTTGGAGGGCCCTGTGGCCGATGCCCTTGCCCGACACTGTGAAGAGAATCAGATCGATGTATTGGTGGTGGGGACGGTGCGCCGCAATCTGGCCGAGCGAATGCTACTGGGGTCAACGGCAGAAACCGTGATCACCCGAGCCAGAAGCGATGTGCTGGTCATCAAACCTGACCGGTTCGAATCCCCCTGGGTGGAATAACCGGTGCCATGCAGGCATGCCACCGGGGACAGGGACTACTGTTCTGCCCTGCGGAATACCGGTTTGTCTGCGGTTGAGTCTGCCTCGCTGTAGCGATAGCCTGCCACATCGAAATTGACCAGCTTGCCCGGGTCCTTGATGCCCTTCTTGAGGATCCAGGCGGCCATCATGCCGCGCGCTTTTTTCGCGTAAAAGCTGATGACCTTGTATTTTCCGTTCTTCTCATCCTGAAAGACCGGCTCCACGATTCGCCCGTTCAACGCTTTCTTGTTGACCGATTTGAAGTACTCGTTGGATGCCAGGTTGACCAGCACATCAGTTTTCTGGGCTTTCATGTCACGGTTTAGCTGATCGGTAATAATATCGCCCCAGAATGCGTAGAGATCTTTGCCGCGGGCGTTGTCCAGACGTGTTCCCATCTCCAGACGATAGGGCTGCATCAGATCCAGGGGGCGAAGCACGCCGTAGAGACCAGACAGCATCCGAAACGAATCCTGGGCGCGTTCCAGCTGCTTGTCGGTAAAGGTTTCAATCTCAAGCCCCGTGTAGACATCGCCCTTGAAGGCAAATGCCGCCGGGCGGGCATTCTTCTTGTTGAACGGACGTTGCCATTGGGCGAAGCGCTCCACATTGAGATGAGCGATTTTGTCACTGACCTTCATCAGGCTTCCCACATCCGCCGGAGAAAGCGCTCTGGCGCGTTCAATCAGCACTTCACTGTCGTCCAGCAAGCGCGGCTGGGTCGTCTTGAGTGCCGGCAACGGACTTTCGTAATCCAGGGTTTTTGCCGGGGAAACCACAATCAGCATGACCTTCTCCTTTACATGTCGCTGTGGGAATTATATGAATCACAGGAACTCAGGTCTGCATTCTGGAGGATAAATGCGCCTATTACTGCTATTTGCCGTGGTTATCGCTGTGATTGTACTGCTTTGGGGCAGCTGGCAATGGGGCCGGCGAGCCTTCTTGATCACTGTGGTAGCAGTGGTTACCGGTTTGAGTGCCCTGCTTTACGGCATGTTCCAGGAAAGCGCCAACGACCAGGTGCTGCTGGCCCCGGAGGGGCTTGAGTTGGCAGTCAGTGATATTCGTGAGTCCGAATCTGGCGTACGACTGAGTGGTAGCTTGACCAACGCCGGTGAACTGGACCTCGCGGCCGTGGATGTGCAGATACAGGCCCTGGCTTGTCCGACCGCGGGTGAGTGCCGGGTGGTGTATCAGGAACAGCAACGTCTGCAGATGTACGTTCCTGCAGGTCGGCAGTACCCGTTTGCAGTGGTCAGCCGGCATCCACCTGACCAGGAAACCGTTGATCGCTGGCAGTTACGGCCAGTTGCACGGCTGGTTTATCCGTCTTCGCGCTGAGCAATACTGGCAAGATGGTGTGAGAATCGTCACAATTCGCGTTCCTGACACCCTGGAGTCTGTATGGCCTCTCTGATCCCGGGCAATCCCACCCCTCTCGGTGAACATACCTGGCGCGTATTGGGCCGTAACCCCGGCATGATGACCGGGCCCGGCACCAACAGCTACCTGTATGGGCGTGATGCGCTCACGGTGATTGATCCCGGCCCCGTGGATCAGGAACACCTGAAGGCCTTGCTGGCAGCGGCCCGTGAATTGGGCAAACCCATCAACCAGGTCATCGTGACCCATACCCACCGGGATCATTCCCCCGGTGCCCTCGCCATCGTCGCCGCCACCGGGGCGCGTTGCCTTGGCCCTTTTGTCCCCGATGACGGGCTGCAAGACGAGACCTGGCAAGCTGATCAGGTTTTACGCGAAGGGGATGTGGTCGATTGCGGCGGTGTGGGTTTATCGGTGATAGAGACCCCGGGACACGTGAACAACCATCTGTGCTATCTCACCGATGAAGGGCTATTGTTCACTGGTGATCACCTGATTCAGGGGTCCACCGTGGTCATCGCCCCGCCTTCCGGCTCCATGCAGGCGTATTTTGCGTCTTTGAAAAAACTCATGGGCCGGGGCATCACCCTGATGGCTCCAGGGCACGGCGATGTTATCGCCAACCCGGATGAGTCTTTGGCACAGACCCTGGCTCATCGCCAGAAGCGCGAAGACAAAGTGTACGACAAGCTCCCCCCCGCCCCGTCTCCACTGGCAGAACTGGTCAAAGCCGTCTACGACGACGTACCGGTCTTTCTCCACGGCGTCGCCCAATTCTCCCTCCACGCCCACCTGATCAAACTGGCCGAAGACGGCAAGGCCCGTGAAACAGAATCCGGCTGGCAAAGAAGCGAGTAACGAGGAAAGAGAGACAAAGCCCCCACAGACATGAGGAGTTCTCGCATTGAGTCGAAGTCAGTAACGATTCAATCAGCCGACAGGCCGCCAGCTCATGGCCCACAAGGGTGGCTCCCCTACCGTAAAACACCCCCCTGCCGCAGCTGAAACCTTCCATCCCGACCCGCGACGCAATGTTTCCCGCTATTCACTGTTCACTGTTAACTATTCACTGCTCTTCACAGCCACCCCTTCCGCTTGAAATACCAATAAGGCGCCATCCCCGAGAGAATCATCAGCCCGATCGCCATGGGATAACCGAAATCGAGCGCGAGCTCGGGCATCACCTGGAAATTCATGCCGTAGATGCTGGCAATCATCGTCGGCGGCAGAAACACCACTGCGGCAATGGAAAAGATCTTGATGATCTGGTTCTGCTGAATGTTGATAAAGCCCTGGGCGGCATCCATCAGGAAGTTGATCTTGTCGAACAGGAAGGTGGTGTGCGACATCAGGGTATCGAGATCATGCTGGATCTCGGCGCAGGTGCGTCGACTCTGCTTGTCGGCACGGACATAACGTTGGATGAATGAAATCGAACGTTGGGTATCCATCAGGCACAAACGGATTTTCCCGTTGGTATCCTCCAGCCGTGCCAGTCGCTCGATATCCTGATCCAGCTCGCCGTTTTCTTCCTCCAGCACACTGTAGCCAACCTGTTCCAGATCCCGGTGCACGTCTTCAATGGCATCGGCAAGGTTCTCCACCTTTTGGTCGAGGATGCTCAGCAGGATATCCATCGGCTGTTTGACCTTGACCCAGCCCCGGCGAATGCGCAGCCGCAGCAGCCGAAAATCTGCCAGCTTGGTATCCCGAAACGAAAGCAGACGTTCAGCCTGAACGACGAAGGCGACGGTGGAAGTGCGCACCCTCCCCTCGGACTGGAAAAGAAACAGCGAGTGGACATGCAGACCCTGCTCGTCACTGAAATAGCGTGCCGATGACTCGATTTCTTCCATGTCGTCAGAGTCTGGCATTTCATCCTTGAAGAACTGCTGAACCTGGTCCCGCTCGGCCTCATCAGGCTCTTCAAGGTCAATCCAGCTGGCTTCTTCGGCCAGCACGGGCAGCATGTCGTCGGTGGCTTTCTCGCGCAGCACACCGTTCTCAATGCGATAAATTTGCAGCATGATGTCTCCCTGATCATCATCACTGGCAAGACGCCAGCAGCGATATCTAAGATACCATGCGCACCCCTGTCAACGATGCCGATATCAACGTCGAGCCCTATCATCTGGACGAACACGCCCCCTTGTGGCTGTGGCGTGATGCCCTTCAACCCGGGCTCCTCGACGGATTGCTCGAACGGCTGTGTGAACAACTGCCCTGGCGACAACCCACGGTGACGGTTTACGGCAAACGTCACCTGACGCCCAGACTGACAAGCTGGCAGGGCGCTGCCGGAATCCGGTATCGGTATTCGGGGGTTGAAGAAGAAGCCCAGGGCTGGCCGGATTGCCTGGAACCCGTCCTGCGGCAGGTGGAACACCTGACCCGGCATGACTACAACAGTGTGTTATGTAACTGGTACCGTGACGGACAAGACACCATGGGCTATCACAGTGATGACGAACCCGAGCTGGGGCCTGAGCCCTGGATTGCGTCACTGAGTCTCGGCGAGCCCCGAGACTTTGTGTTTCGGCCAAAACCCGCCGGCCGCCAGTGCCTGTCGCTGACTCTGCCCCACAATTCCCTATTGCTGATGAGCCCGGCGGTGCAACACCGTTATCACCACGCCCTGCCTCGCCGCGCACACGCCAACGGCTCGCGGATTAACCTGACATTCAGGTGGATTACCCCCAGAACGCATAGCTGATAAGGATAGCGGCCAGCAGGCCTGCTGCATCGGCAAACAACCCACACCAGAGTGCGTAACGGAAATCCCGGATTCCCACGCTGCCGAAATACACGGCAAGGACATAAAACGTGGTTTCGGTGGAGCCCTGCATCACCGCCGCCATTCTGCCCGCCAGAGAATCAACGCCGTGGGTTTGCATGACATCAATCATGGCCGCTCTGGCACCGGAGCCACTCAACGGCTTCAACAAGGCCACGGGCAAGGCATCCACAAAGCGGGTATCCAGTCCGAGTGCGCCCACCCCGAAACGGATGCCATTGAACAGCAGTTCAAGCACACCACCGGCACGCAGCATGGCAATAGCGGCCAACATGGCCACCAGGTAGGGAATCAGTCGGACCGCCGTGGTGAAGCCATCTTTCGCCCCTTCCACAAACACATCGTAGCTATCCACACGGGTACGCCAGGCGGCGACAAAAAAGCCCAGCAGCACCAACAGTAATATGCCGTTACCCAGCAGGCTTGATAATGTATTGGCCAGTTCCGGCGGAGACTGCCAGACCACCAGACCAAGCAAGGCCAACAGGCCGATCCAGACGCCTGCAACCCCGAGTAATACCGGATCTCTCAGCGGAATGCGCTGAAGTCTTGCAGTCAGCCAGACACCGGCAAAGGTGGAAATGGTGGTCGCCATTAGCAAGGGAAGGTACACCGCAGCAGGGTCCGCTGCCCCTTGCTGCGCCCTGAACAGCAGCACCGTCACCGGTACCAGCGTGACCGAAGAGGTGTTCAGTACCAGGAACATGATCATGCTGTCACTGGCCACCGCAGGTTGCAGATTGGTCTTTTGGAGTTGCTCCATGGCCTTCAGGCCAAGAGGTGTCGCGGCGTTATCCAGGCCCAGCATGTTAGCGGCGAGATTCATGGAGACCGGTGCGGACGCGGCAGGGTTATGCTCAATCTCTGGCATGAGACGGCGAAATACCGGACTGATTCGGCTGGAAATGTGATCAGCCATTCGGCTCGCCTCCGCCAGACGAAACAAGCCACTCCACAGGGCCAGCACCCCGATCAAACCGAGTGACACATCCACGGCCAGATCTGCCGCCTGCCACAGGGCATTGACAAGGCGCCCCGGCGCCTCCATATCTCCTGAAATGAGCTGAATCACCGCCCCGGCGATACCCGTTAGGAAAAACAGGCTAAAGAGTCTGTGCAAACCTTCCCCCGTGCGCTAGGGTCTGTGTATAAATGTATGAAAATTAGTGTGTTGGCGACTTTTTATACATCGAAGTCTGGTATCGTCAAGGTCCGGCTCCGCAGTACAGCAACGGTCTGTTGCGGAAAAGTCATCAAACCACGGATTCACCGTTGAGAAAACGCATGGTTCAATTCCGCAAGCTGTTCCCCCTCGCACTGGCCGTTTTGTTACTGGGTGGTGCGCTTCAATCGGTAGGCGCTCTACGCAACGACCCCGCACCGGTCGAGGGTAAGTTGAAGCCCACCGATGAGCAGATTGATGCTGCCGAAGAAATCGCCGACAAACTCAAATACCATTACCGGCGTCTCGACTTCAATGATGCCCTATCCAGCAAGGTATTTGATCAATATCTAAAGGATCTCGACCCGAATCGGCTGTACTTGATTCAATCGGATATCGACGAATTCGAGAAATACCGAAGTGACCTCGACGATCAGCTTCGTAAAGGCGAACTGGAAGCCGGGTATACCATTTTCAACCGCTTTCAGAGTCGCCTCGAATCCCGCCTTGAAGGGATGTTGGCGATGGTCGACAACGACCTTGATGGTCTGGATTTTGACGGCAAGGACGAAGTGCGGGTAAGCCGTGAAGATGCACCTTGGGCCAAAGATATGGCAGCCCTGGATGATATCTGGCTGCGACAGTTCAAGAATGCCGTGCTTTCCATGCGCCTTAACGAAGCAGAAGACGAGGACATCAAGACTCGCCTGACCCGTCGCTATGAAAGCCAGCTCAAGCGTATTCGTCAGAACACGCCGGAAGATGTCTTCCAGGTCTACATGAATGCACTGACCCAGACCTTTGATCCCCATACTACGTATTTCACCCCGCATAACTCAGAGAACTTCGATATCAGCATGAGCCGCTCCCTCGAGGGCATTGGTGCCGTGCTGCAATACGAAGATGGCTATACCAAGGTGGTTCGTCTGGTGCCGGCCGGCCCTGCCGCCAAGAGTGGCCAGCTCAAGCCTGCCGACCGCATTGTGGGTGTGGGCCAGGAAGACGAAGAGCCCACCCCCGTGATTGGCCTGCGCCTGGATGAAGTGGTCGATCAGATTCGTGGTCCCAAGGGCACCAAGGTCAATCTGGAAATTATCCCGGCGGGCAGTGCCAGCGAGCACGATACCCGCGTCATCAGCATTGTCCGCAACAAGGTGGTGTTGGAAGAGCAAGCAGCCAAGAAGGACATCATCACCATTGAACGTGATGGCGAAGCGCACAAACTCGGTGTGATCGAAATACCGGCGTTCTACCTGGATTTTGCGGCCTTCCACCGTGGTGACCCGGATTACACCAGTACCACCAGTGACGTGGCCAAACTGCTGGTCGAGCTGCGCAAGGAAAACATCGATGGACTGGTGATCGACCTGCGCAACAACGGTGGCGGCTCGCTGCTGGAAGTCAACAAACTGGTAAGCTTGTTCATCAACCGTGGACCGACCGTGCAGGTGCGTGAATCCAGTGGTCGTGTCAGCGTCGAAGCCGATAAATTCCCGGGGGTATTGTACGCCGGCCCCATGGCGGTCATGGTCAATCGCTACAGTGCCTCAGCCTCGGAAATTTTCGCTGGTGCCATGCAGGATTACGGTCGTGCCCTGATTGTCGGTGATCAGACCTATGGCAAGGGCACGGTACAAACGCTGCTGGACCTGAATCACGGCAAGCTCAAGATGACCAATGCCAAGTTCTACCGGGTGTCCGGTTCCAGCAACCAGAACCTGGGCATCGTGCCGGATGTGGATATGCCGTCGCTGGTCGACAAGAAAGAGGTCGGCGAGAGCTCCCTGCCAAATGCCCTGCCCTGGGATGAAATCAGCTCTGCCAAATACCAGCGTGTCAGTGACATGGTGCCCTACCTGCCGATGTTGCGTGAGCGTCATGTCGAGCGTACCGAACAGGATCCCGAGTTCGTTTATGTGTTGTCCCTGCGGGCATTGCTGGACAAGAACCGCAACCGCGAGACCCTGTCACTGAACATGGAACAGCGGACCAGCCAGCAACACGCCTTTGACGCTGAGCGACTGGCCATCGAAAACCGTCGCAGGGATTCCCGTGGCGAAGATCCGCTGGATAGCATCAAGGCCCTGCGTGACCTCGAAGAACAGCGAGCACTGGACCCGGAGAGCCACGATGAAGCCATCGATGATGACCCCTACGTCCGTGAAACCGGTGAAATTCTTGTCGACTTGATGGACTTGATTCGTGACAAACAGGTCGCTCGCAAAGGGTGACTCAGGCGCTTGCCGACCACCTGTAGCAATAAAAAAAGCGGCTTATAGCCGCTTTTTTTATTGCTGTTTCAACCCATCAACTCAAGCAAGCGCCTTAAAGCCCCAACGAGCGGGATTGCCACCCAGTCCTGCCTGCAGGGTACGACGGCCCAGGGTGTGATTAAAGCCTTCCACTGCCCGTTTTGCCGGGTCTGGCAGCATGCGCATACCAAAACTGGCTGCCCGAATCGCCGTTTTCACCACACGTACCGCTGTGCCTGCGGAAACCGAGCTGTAAATGTTCAGGTCATCGGCGACCTTGTCTCCAATCAGGTAACGACTGAATGCCAGCAACACATCATAGGACAGATTGAACGGTGCCTTGTTGGACATGTCTTTCAGCAAGGCCTTAGCCAGTGATTCACTATCCGGTGTCGGATCGTAAAGGTGAGAGGTCAGCTGCAGCGCCATGATCTCTTGCTCCTCCAGCGTAGTAGTGAGCAAGGACTCATCGACACCAAGCAAATAACCGGCGTAGCGCCAGAAGTAATGCATGGATTCATGCTCGCGACGGCTGATATTGACACCCAGTCGCTTCAGGCCCCGAACCACCATGAAATCGAACTCAAGGATGGTGCCCGCCATGTCTTCCTGGTTGATGGGCATGTCGTACTTTTCCACATCCCAACGGGGGTTATTGCGGAGAAACTGCCGAACCGCCGCGTGCAGCAGACGCACTTCCATCAGGGTCCGGTGCCCCAGTCCACCGGGGCGCAGCCCGTCATCCCCGACAATATTGTGCAGCATCTGGCCCGTCTCATAGATGCGACGCGATACGTCTTTCTGCAGTCGTCCGGTTGCAACCAGGACTTGAGAGGGTTTGTTATGCGCATAGCCTTCTACCAGGCTTGAACACATCAGTACCAGTCCCTGGAGCGCGCCGTTGCGGCGGTACATGCGCCGACCGAGCTCCATCTCCTCGAAATCTACCCAGTGGGGCACCGCATGGCAGTGGTCCAGAAACGCCTGAAAATCGCCCCCTTCGCTGGCAGCACGCCGCTCCACTTCCTCCAGAAGCCCGGAGGGCCGGGTAAACTTGATCTGGGCGGCACAACGATCCGCTAAAGGATCCTGTATCTGACGCCAGCGATCCAGATTCTTGTGGGAATACCGGTCCCACCACACACGTTCCTGGGGATTCTGCGGGCCGCGCTGGAAGCGGGCCAATTCCTGAGGCGTAGCCATGGATACCTCTCGTCTTTATTGTTTTGAGAACTCATGAGTTCTGACTCTACGGTAAAATGGCTAGCCCAGACGGTCAATACACTAATTGCGCGTTTCTGTTACCCCAGCCAGAAGCGTATTGATCAACCATTGTGGCGCATCAAGAGGCAAATCGTGACCGGCTTGAGGGTGAGCACGCAGGGGTAACTGCCAGGCCTCCGCCATCCGCCGAGAACAGCTCGGGTGCACCAGCCTGTCACCTTCCCCGCTTATCAGGATGACTGGGACAGTGTCTGGCAAGGCAGCGGGTGCCTGAAAACGCATAGCGGCCAGTAACTGGCGTAAGCTGTTACGCAATGAGACAGGCTGCAGCCTCGCATACTCCGCCCAACGCTCCGCCAGCTGGTGTAACCATGCCGTGTCTCTAAGGTTTGAGGTGATTTCCAAAATAGCCTTTTCTTTTCGCACCCGGTTTCGGCTGATGATGCCTTCACGGATCAGTCGGGCGTAATTTCCCGGACGCAGACGTCGCCAAAAGGGACTGAAACGGCTGGAAGAGGTATTAATCAAGGCCGCAAAAGCCACTTCGTGGGGTGCCTGACTTAGCCATTGGACGGCGGTCATCGCCCCCAGCGACAGTGCGACCAGGTAGAAAGGGCCGCTTTCACCCTGGTTCGCCAGCTGCTCTCGTGCATGGGCAACCATGGCAGCAATTCTTGTCGGGCTATCTTCACGATAGAACACGCCGTTACCGGGCAAATCCACACAAATCACCCGGTCACTCGGCACTGCTGCCTGAAATTGGGCCGGAAAATCCTCCCAATGCCTTTGCTCCCTGACTAATCCCCTCAGCAAAACCCAGGTTCTCGCCATAATGCTGCTTTCCTTACACTCAATGTTTTGCACCGGTATCCGCTGTCATGTGCCCTACCCGCGCGGAGGTTACTCAATGGAACCATTTCCTTTTCCGGATCAACGGTTTGGACAATGACCCGTGTCAGATTACCCGCTAGAATGCCACCGGCAAGCAGGATGGCAAATGGAGTTTCCCAGTCGATGACACGTAAAACAGTAAAACGGGTAAAAACAGGCTCTGTAGAGCGGCGCTTTTCCATGGCAAAGGCCGGCTTCATGGCGGGTGCCAAATATGCAACGGCCAGTGCCGGCACCTTTTTTACCAGCAAGGACAAGCGTGAAGAACGTCGCAAGGAGATTCTGTCTGCCCGTGCCCAGGAACTGGTAGAGGAATTGGGGAAGCTCAAGGGGTCAGTGGTCAAGATTGGGCAAATGATGGCCCTGTTCGGCGAGCACTTTCTCCCTGAAGAAGTCACCACCGCCCTGCACACGCTTGAAAACCAGACCACGGCGCTGGAATGGTCGGCCATTGAAAAGCACCTCCAGCGACAGCTCGGGGAGGTCAAGCTGGCAGAACTGGAGGTCGACACCACCCCGCTTGGTGCCGCCTCCCTAGCCCAGGTACACAAGGCTATCCGAAAGTCTGACGGCAAGGAGCTGGTCCTCAAGATCCAGTATCCCGGTGTTGCCGATGCCATTGATTCCGACATGCGTGCGTTGGTCCGTCTGCTGAAAATGAGCCGACTTGTTCCTATCACGGAACAGTTCAACATGTGGCTCAATGAGGTAAAGGAAATGCTGCGCCGTGAGGTCGACTACGATCTTGAGGCCCACACCACCCGCCATTTCCGCCAGGCCCTTGCCGATGATACCCGTTTTGTGGTTCCGGAAATTGTCCCGGAATATTCCAGCCACAACATCATGTGCATGACCTTCGAGCACGGTATCGGCGTGAATGATCCTGCAGTACTGGAGTTATCCCAGACACGGCGAAACTTTATCGGCCGGGCCATCATGGAGCTGTGCTGCCGGGAGGTGTTCGAATGGAACAAAATGCAAACGGACCCGAATTTCGGCAACTATTTACTACGGATCGGTGAGGCCCCGGAAAAAGACCAGATTGTACTTCTGGATTTCGGTGCCATCCGGGATTTCGATAATGACGTCCTTGGTCCAGGTCGTGAGATGATCCGTGCCTCCTACTACCACGATACCGAAAGGCTTATCCGTGCGCTGAGTGCGCTGGATTTTCTTGCCAGAGGTACGCCACGCCGCATTCTCGACGATTTCGCGGCCATGTGTTTCGAGGCCATTGAAGTACTTCAGGACCCGGAAAAATTCCCTCCGCCTGCGGATCTACTCAACGAGAATCTCGAGTACCGCTGGGGGGAAAGCAACTTGCCCGGGCGCATAATGAACAAGGCCGGACGTAACGCCCTATCCGTCCATTTTGATGTTCCACCCAAAGAATTCATCTTTCTTTTCAGAAAGTTACTAGGTGCCTACACCTTTTTGCATGTCATCAATGCTGAAGTCCGCGGCAACACCATCCTTGAGCCTTTCATTCATATGCAGGAAGACAGCGACCTGCTCCTGGTTGATCAAAAAACCATCACTCCAGGAGATTGAGAAGCGAATGTTGTTGCCCCGGGGGATGGCCCGCGGTAACTAACCCTTTCAATCACTTATTGGTGCGATAACCATTTGTCATTTGCCAAGCTGGTAGACGCACAATAAGGTTAGCACCCTGCTGAGGGCCTGTGTCCGGCGCGAGTACCCTGTGCTCGAACCCGCCAGCCCTCATTTTACGCGGCTTTCAGGGGATTGGGTTGCCACCTTCTCTATCCTGATTTGCCGATTATTTGCGAACCACAGACGGGGGTAACGCAGGTGATTATCGGTGTTCCCAAAGAAATCTGCCCTGGCGAGCAGCGCGTAGCCATTACGCCTGCCAATGTCAGCGCTTTGCTGAAGAAACAAGGTGTCGAGATCATCATTGAGCGCGGCGCCGGCGAACTCGCCGGCTATCCGGATAGTGCTTTTGAAACTGCCGGAGCCAAACTGGTTGATCGCGACGAGGTATTCAGTGCTTCCCAGGTTGTTCTGCAAGTGCAGACACCTGGTAGCAACACTCAGAACGGTGCAGAAGACCTCAATAAGTTGAAGGAAGGCCAGACCCTGATCGGGATGACTGATCCGCTGGCTAACCCGCAATTCGCGCAGTCTCTGGCCGAGAAAAAAATCTCAGGCCTGGCGCTGGAGCTGGTACCGCGGATTACCCGCGCCCAGGCCATGGACGTACTCTCCTCCATGGCCATGGTTGCCGGCTACAAGTGTGTACTGCTGGCTGCCACCGAATCCCAGCGTATGTTCCCCATGAACATGACCGCGGCAGGCACGCTTAACGCCTCGCGCGTGTTTGTGATGGGTGCCGGGGTTGCGGGCCTGCAAGCCTGTGCGACGGCAAAGCGTCTTGGCGCCATTGTGGAAGCCTACGACGTTCGCCCCGCTGCCCGTGAGCAGATTCTCTCCGTTGGCGCCAAGCCGGTGGAGCTTGATCTCGATACCGGCGAAGCAGAAGGGACCGGCGGCTACGCCAAAGCCCAGGGTGAAGACTTCCTCAAGCGTCAGCGTGAGCTGATGACTGAAGTCATCAAGGAAATGGACGTGGTGATCACCACTGCCGCGGTACCTGGCGCCAAGAGCCCGATCCTGGTGACCGAGGACATGGTGAAGGCCATGAAGCCGGGCGCCATCATCGTCGATCTGGCTGCCGAGCGTGGTGGTAACTGTGAAGTGACCGAGTCTGGCAAGACCGTGGTTAAACACGGTGTGACCATTGTCGGCCCTGAAAATGTGCCCTCCTCTGTGGCTTTCCATGCCAGCCAGATGTTTGGCAAGAACATGGAAAACCTCCTCAACCTGCTGCTCGACGACAATGGCGACCTGCAGCTGGACTTCGAAGACGAGATCGTTGTCGAAACCGTGATCAGTCACGATGGCGACGTGCCCCAGGCCCGTCTGCGTGACCTGCTCGGCCTGCCTTCGCTGGCCAAGCCGGAAGCCCCGGCTGAAGAAGCCGCCGCAGACAGCAAGGAGGAAAAATAATGGATTTCGTAGCTCAACTGACTCTGTTCGTGCTGGCGATCTTCCTCGGTGTGGAGCTGATCACCAAGGTTCCGCCTACCCTGCACACTCCGCTGATGTCTGGCTCCAACGCCATTTCCGGCATCACTGTGGTGGGTGCATTGATCGCTGCTGGTTCTGATGCCGGCATGCTCATCAATGTACTGGGGTTTGCTGCGGTGGTACTGGCTACCATCAACGTGATTGGCGGCTTTATGGTCACCAATCGAATGCTGGCGATGTTCAAGAGGAAGTAATTCATGCACGTTTCCCAGAACTGGATTGATATCGCCTACTTGATCGCCGCCTGCCTGTTTGTGGTGGGTATCAAGGGGCTGACCAAGCCGAAAACTGCCGTGCGTGGCAACCTGCTGGCTGCAGCCGGCATGGGTGTTGCTGCCGTGGTTACCCTGCTCAATGAGCACATTGTTACTTACGAAATCATCATTGCCGGTGTCGTTGTTGGTGGCCTGATTGGTGCCGTTATGGCCAAGAAAGTACAGATGACGTCCATGCCGCAGATGATCGCCCTGCTTAACGGCTTTGGTGGCGGCGCGTCTTTCGCGGTGGCGTCTGCGGAGTTCTTCCGTGGCTCTGCGGATAGCACGGTCTCTATCATCGCCACGGGTGCCGCTGTACTGATCGGTGCCGTGACACTGACCGGTTCTCTGGTGGCATTTGCCAAGCTTCAGGAACTGATCGATGGCAAGCCCATGGGCTTCCCGGGCATGAAACTGGTCAATGGCCTGCTGTTTATCGGCTCTGTTGTGGCCGTAGGCTACCTGGTCGTCAACCCGGGCAACGAGGCTGTTTTCTGGGGTCTTGTGGCTGCCGCTGCGGTGCTTGGTCTGTTCCTGGTGCTGCCGATCGGTGGTGCTGACATGCCCGTGGTTATCGCGCTGCTGAACTCCTACTCCGGTGTTGCTGCCTCTGCGGCCGGTTTCGTAATGGGCAACAGCGCCCTGATCATTACCGGTTCCCTGGTTGGCGCCTCCGGCCTGATTCTGACCAGCATCATGTGTAAAGCCATGAACCGCTCCCTCACCAACGTTCTGTTCGGTGTGATGGCGGAAGCTGGCGAAGCCATGGATGAAGACGAAGTCTATGCTGGCAAGGTGAAGTCCACCTCTTCTGAAGAAGTTGCCATGCTGCTCGAGACAGCCCAGCGCGTCGTTATCGTACCGGGCTTCGGTCTGGCTATGGCTCAGGCGCAGCACGCCGTGCGTGATATGGCCGACACCCTGGAAGCCATGGGTTGCGAAGTGGAATACGCAATCCACCCGGTAGCGGGTCGTATGCCGGGTCACATGAACGTACTGCTGGCCGAAGCGGAAGTGTCCTATGACAAGCTCAAGGACATGGATGCCATTAACCCGACCTTCGAACAGACCGATGTCGCCATCGTGCTGGGTGCCAACGACGTAACCAACCCGCTGGCCCGTGAAGACAAGGGTAGCCCGATCTACGGTATGCCTATCCTGAACGTGGACAAGGCCAAGACCGTGGTTGTGGTGAAACGCTCCCTGAGCGCCGGTTTTGCCGGCCTGCCCAACCCGCTGTTTGCCAAGGACAACACGCTGATGTTGTTCGGCGACGGCAAGGGTGCGGTGCTGGATATCACCACCGCCCTGAAAGAAGGCTGATTGTCAGTCTCACGAAAAAGGGAGCCTGTGGGCTCCCTTTTTTGTGCCTGCCTTAAATGTCCAGGTCGCAGGTCCTGACTCAAGCCCCCTGCTCTTCCACAAATATAACGTCAGATTCTCACCCTCTTTGCCATCTACCGTGCCTGAACACTCCCGGTCACTGCTGCCGTGTAAAGCTGATTGTGGGCTGTCACGGACACTCCAACGCGAGTCCACGCCATGGGCAGATGATCTTTACCCACTAGGCACCGGAAATGGCGATTGCCATCTCTTCTCCAGCGCTTATACATTCAAATGGTATTTTAACGGCGGGTCCGCCGGCGAAATGGGAATCGTGATGACGTGCCATAAAAAAGCCCTGACTCACTGCCGCGAGTCAGGGCTTTTTCACGCCTGAAGGATCACTTCAGGGTGTAAACCACACCAACAGAGAAGGTGTGGTCGGTTTCCTTGGTGCCATCAGGCGCATCGGAATCGTGCTCGAGCAAGTGGCGTAACCGCAGAGAAAACTTGGAGTTAATCGCGGTGGTCAGCGAGGTTTCCGCACGGGTGTCCGCACCATCCTCACCCACTTCGGTGGAGAAATCTTCACGGAAAACGGTATTGTCGCTTACCTTCAGATCATACTTGATACCAATACGGGCAATAGCATCCTCTTCCGAGTCCGCACAGCTGAAATAGGTGTCCTGAGGGTCCAGGCACTTGACCCGGTAACCCGGACCGAATTCAGCATCCAGCGTCTGGCGGTCGCTATCGATCCAGCGGCGACCAAGACCAATCGCGTAGCTTGCTTCGTAGTGGTAGCCCGAAAAATTGTCTTTCTTGTACGTGAGGACGTTGAACAGGTAGTTCCTGGATTCTTCACCCAACTTGCGGTCAAGCTTGTAGGATGCAAAGTAGTTTTCATCCGTGCGGGTGTATTCTTCCGTATCAGGATCTTCTTCCTGTTCGTTGTTGGCGTCGGCCTTGAACGTATGACGCCACTTGGCGCTGTCGCGGGACATATTGGCATTCGCGTTCGTCGAGTCGGAGTTGGTATTCCCCCGCTTGAACAACAAACCAATACCAATATCACCGCTCCACTTGGTTGCACCGTCTTCTGCTGCCTCTTCAGCAGCAAGGCTTGCCACCGGAAGCCCGGTGGCAATCAGCATGGCAGCCAAATACTTACTGCGCATTGAAATCTCCTTTACTCACTCTTGTCCAGGTGGACATCCATTTGCGGGAACGGGATGCCAATACCTGCCTCGTCAAAGCGACGCTTGACGGTTTCTGTCGTATCCCACTTCACACCCCAGAAATCCGCGCTTTTAACCCACGGACGGCAGAGGAAATTCACTGAGCTGTCTGCCAGTTCACCAACGGCAATCACCGGTGCCGGGTCTTTCAGAACCCGATCGTCGGCAGCCAGAATCTCTTCGAGAGTCTTCTTGACCAGTGAAAGGTCTGCATCGTAGGCCACTCCGAACACCATATCCACTCGACGGGTAGGCATTTCTGAGTAATTGGTGATGTTGCCGGACATGATCGAACCATTGGGTACAGTGATAACCTTGTTATCCGGAGACATCATGATGGTGGCAAAGATCTTGATTTCCTTGACGGTACCGGCAGTGCCGCCAGCCTCTACGTAATGGCCAACGCGGAACGGCTTGAACAAAATCAGCATGACGCCGGCAGCAAAATTACCCAGAGAATCTTTCAACGCCAGGCCTACAGCCAGACCGGCGGCACCAACGATAGCCACCAACGAGGTGGTTTCGACACCCAGCTGATCCAGGGAGGCGATGACCACGAAGACAAACAAGATGATGTGGACGATGTTGCCAATGAACTTGGCGACAGTGGCGTCGACCCGCTTGTCCATCATCCGGTTTACCCAGCCGGCCAAACGGCCAACAATCCACTTACCGACAATGAAAATGACCAGCGCAGCGACGATATTCCACGCATACGGCATCAGGTTTTCATTGGCAAAGGTTTGCAGTTGCGAAAGATATTGCTCCATTGATCATTCTCCTCATCCAGTGAGCGCGGATTATGCCTTATAACCTTGACGAGCAAGCCTCAGGTTCCGCAACACAGCGGCGATTTTACAAAGTTTCACCCGCTCACCATGGCGCGGGTACGTAATTTCACCGGCCTATGATGAAAGGCTGAACCAGATTTCGCCACCCCTCACGGCCTATTCCATCTGTACGGCTAACATAATTGGGTCGAATGCCCTCAATCCGCTATAATAACGGCCCTTTTTTCCCGGCCTCACGGAGCCTTTCATGACCTCAAACCTGCGCGCCCAGCTCACTGCCCAGCTGCAACAACGCATCCTGATCCTGGATGGCGGCATGGGCACCATGATCCAGCGCTGCAAGTTTTCCGAGGAGGATTACCGGGGCACTCAGTACGCTGATTGGCCCAGCGACCTGAAAGGCAACAATGACCTGCTGTGCATCACCCAGCGGGATCGCATCAAGGCGCTGCATAAAGGCTATCTGGACGCTGGCGCCGACATCATCGAGACCAACTCCTTCAACGCCACCTCCATCGCCATGGCCGACTACGACATGCAGGATCTGGCCCGGGAGATCAATGTGGCCGCAGCCAGCGTGGCCCGGGAAGCTGCTGACGAGGCCTCCACGCCCGACAAACCCCGCTACGTGGCCGGTGTTCTTGGCCCAACCAACCGCACAGCCAGCATTAGCCCGGATGTGAACGACCCGGGTTTCCGTAACGTGACCTTCGACGCGCTGGTAGACGCCTATCTGGAAGCCCTTGATGGGCTCGTGGAAGGCGGTATTGATCTGGTGCTGATCGAAACCATCTTTGACACCCTGAACGCCAAGGCGGCGGTTTTTGCGGTGGACCAGTACTGCTACGAGAACAAACTGTCCCTGCCGGTGATGATCTCCGGCACCATCACTGATGCCTCCGGTCGTACTCTCACCGGGCAGACCACCGAAGCCTTCTATAACTCCCTGCGCCATGCCCAGCCGATCAGCTTCGGCCTGAACTGTGCCCTTGGCCCCATGGAACTGCGCCCCTACATCGAAGAATTATCGCGGATTTCCGAAACCTTCGTCTCCGCCCACCCCAATGCAGGGCTGCCCAACGAAATGGGCGAGTACGACCTGGATCCGCCCACCATGGCCCGCGAGATCAAGGGGTGGGCCGAGAAAGGCTTCCTGAACATTATTGGTGGCTGCTGTGGCACCACGCCTGAGCATATCGCCGCCATGGCGGGTGCGGTCGAGGGACTGGCTCCCCGTCCCCTGCCCGACATCGAAGTGGCCTGCCGCCTGTCTGGCCTGGAACCCTGCACCATCACCAAGGATTCACTGTTTGTGAATGTGGGTGAACGCACCAACGTGACGGGTTCCAAGCGTTTCCTGCGACTGATCAAGGAAGGCGACTACGATGCTGCCCTGGATGTGGCGCGGGACCAGGTAGAAAACGGTGCCCAGATCATCGATATCAACATGGATGAGGGCATGCTGGAATCCACCGACTGCATGGTGCGATTCCTCAACCTGGTCGCCTCCGAGCCGGAAATCGCCAAAGTCCCGATCATGATCGATTCGTCCAAGTGGGAAGTGATCGAGGCCGGGCTCAAGTGCATTCAGGGCAAGGGGGTGGTGAACTCCATCTCCATGAAGGAAGGGGAAGAAAGCTTCCTCCATCAGGCTCGCCTGCTGCGCCGCTACGGTGCTGCTGTGATCGTGATGGCCTTCGATGAAGTGGGCCAGGCGGAAACCCGTGAACGCAAGCTGGAAATCTGCACCCGTGCCTACAAGCTGCTGACAGAAGAAGTAGGCTTCCCGCCGGAAGACATCATTTTTGACCCGAATATCTTCGCCATTGCGACGGGTATTGAGGAACATAACAACTACGCCGTGGATTTCATCGAGGCGGTGGGCGACATCAAACGCACCCTGCCCCACGCCATGATCTCCGGTGGTGTCTCCAATGTGAGCTTCTCATTCCGCGGTAATGACACCGTCCGTGAAGCCATTCATGCCGTGTTCCTCTACTACGCCATCAAGAACGGTATGGATATGGGTATCGTCAACCCCACCATGCTGGCGGTGTACTCCGACATTCCCGAAGAGCTGCGCAACGCTGTAGAAGACGTGGTGCTCAACCGGCATGAAGACAGCACCGAGGTGCTGCTGGACCTGGCCGAGAAGTACCGGGGATCCGGTGCTGAAAAGACCAAGAAGGAAGATCTTGCCTGGCGCGAATGGACCGTGGAAAAGCGCCTCGAGCATGCCCTGGTCAAGGGTATTGCCGATTACGTGGAAGAAGACACCGAGCTTGCCCGCCAGAACGCTGCGCGCCCCCTGCACGTGATCGAAGGCCCGCTCATGGACGGCATGAACGTGGTGGGCGACCTGTTCGGCGAGGGCAAGATGTTCCTGCCTCAGGTGGTGAAATCGGCCCGTGTAATGAAGAAAGCCGTGGCCTACCTGATGCCCTTCATGGAAAAAGAAAAAGAAGAGCTCGGAACCCAGGATGAATCCAACGGCAAGATCCTCATGGCCACGGTAAAAGGCGACGTCCACGACATCGGCAAGAACATCGTCGGCGTGGTCCTGCAGTGTAATGGCTACGAGGTCATCGATCTGGGCGTCATGGTGCCCTGTGAACAGATTCTCGACACCGCGAAGAAAGAAAAGGTGGACATCATTGGCCTGTCCGGCCTGATCACCCCGTCTCTGGATGAAATGGTCCATGTGGCCAGCGAAATGCAGCGTCTGGACATGGACCTGCCGCTGATGATCGGTGGCGCCACCACCAGTCGCATCCATACCGCCGTAAAGATTGACCCGGCCTACCAGCATGCGGTAGTGCATGTGGCCGACGCCTCCCGTGCCGTGGGCGTGGCCTCCAAGCTGCTCTCCAAGGAAGCCAAGCCAGAGTATGTCAGTGAGCTCAAGGACACCTATGAAGGGCTGCGTGAAAGACGCAAACAGCAACAGGTCGACCGCTCGCTGATTTCCATCGAGCAAGCCCGCGAGCACCGCTTCCAGCCGGACTGGAGCGGCTATACGCCACCCGAGCCTGCCGTCAAAGGTCTCAAGGTCTTCGAGGATTACCCGCTGGAAGACCTGGTGCAACGTATCGACTGGACCCCTTTCTTCCGTTCCTGGGAGCTGGCCGGTAAGTTCCCCAACATTCTGGAAGACGAGGTAGTGGGCAAGGAAGCCACCCGCCTGTACCGAGATGCCCAGGCAATGCTTGAGAAAATCGTTAAAGAAAAGTGGCTAAGTGCCCGTGCTGTAATCGGTTTTTGGCCAGCCAATTCCGACATGGATGACATCGAGCTGTACCACAAGCCCGGTGACAAGGAGGCCTTCATGACCCTCCATCATCTGCGCCAACAGCTGGACAGAAGCAAGAATGACAAGCCGGATTACTGCCTCAGCGACTTTATTGCCCCCAAGGAAACCGGCCTGACCGACTGGCTGGGCGGCTTTGCCGTCACTGCCGGCATCGGTATCGATGAGCACGTGGCCCGTTTTGAAGCCGACCACGACGACTACTCTGCCATCATGCTCAAGGCCCTGGCGGACCGGCTGGCCGAAGCCTTCGCCGAGCGTATGCACGAGAAGGTCCGCAAGGAATACTGGGGCTACGCCAACGATGAAGCACTGAGCAATCAGGACATGATCAGTGAAAAGTACCGCGGCATTCGCCCTGCCCCGGGCTACCCCGCCTGCCCTGACCACACGGAAAAGGCCCTGCTGTGGGAATTGTTGGACCCGGAAAGCAATGCGGGCATGACCCTGACCGAGAGCTACGCCATGTTGCCCGCCGCTGCCGTTTCCGGCTGGTACTTCTCTCACCCTGATGCCAAGTACTTCGGCACCGGCAAGCTGGCTAAAGATCAGATGGACGATTATGCCGCCCGCAAAGGCATGTCCCGCAAGGAGATCGAGCGGATGGTGCCGCATCTGTTGGGCTACATTGAAGAGCAGTGAACAGTTAACAGTGAACAGCGCGCGGGAGCGCACTGTGTTACGCCAACGAAAGAGGCCGCGTCCAGACGATGGGCGCGGCCTCCTTGCTTTCAAATTCCCCATGCGCTGAACGCGCGCTGTTCACTGTAAACCATTCACTATTCACTGCTCTCCGGTGGTAGCTCGAATCGCGCATCCCACTCCGTCGCATCAATCGACTCCCGATACCCGTGCCAGGTGGCGTAGCCCAGCACCGGCAGCAATACTGCCAGCCCGAGATAGGCGGTTAGCAGGCCGACCAGCAGGCACAGCCCGATTAGGCAGGCCCAGATGAATAGCGGGAGTTTGTTACGCAGAACCGCATTGGCACTGGTAATGACACCGGTCACCATGTCCGTTTTGCGATCCATGATCATGGGGAGCGAGAAGGCACTGGCGGTAAAAACGATGGCGCAGAACATGGCACCGACGCTGGAGCCGACACCAAAGAACAACAGCACGTTTTCCAGGTGCCATTCGTTCACCGGGTAAAAGATATAGATCAGGTTGGCCGCACGGGCCCAAACAAGAAAGACGACGATCATGATCACCGTAAAGGTCAGCATATCGCCTATGCAGGAACGCACCTGCCGAAAGCTTTTACCCAGCGTGGGCGTTTGATTCTGTTGTCGCTGGATACTGATGCCGTACAGATTCAGCGCCAGGATCGGCCCGAGGAACACGAAACCCGAGATCAGCGCCAGGTACAACCCCATATTGCCGAACCACCAGGTCGCGGCAGTGATGGCATAACTCATTGCAACCATCACCAGCCCATACACCAGGCTCGGCACCGGAGCAGCGCGAAAATCCCGCCACCCTTTTTTCAGCCAGCGAAGCGGCGCCAGTGGCTCGATGTGTCGGCACGGCGCCACGAAAGGACGGGTATCCTCCGGCAGGCCATTTGGCCGAATCCTGGGTTCCTGCTCATCCATATTCGCTTCTCCCCAATAACGGGATTACACATGCCTAGTCGCTCTCGCTCAGCACCTCAGCCACGTCCAGCTGGCCGTCATCCGCATCAAGCATACCTGCCATTTCGTCGCGCACACTATGCATTACATCACTGGCCGCCCAAATGGCAGGAATACCAAAGTGACGAGCAAGGCTTGCAGCGGCATTGCCGGGATCTTTTCCCGCCAGAACAATCCCTCCTGCCTGCAGGAGCCAGGGGGTCCAGGATGGATCCACCTGATCCATGACGAGAATATCGCCGGGCTGAATCCGGTTAAGGCTCCAGGCACTGCACAGCCGCCGAATTGGTCCCTGTACCTGACCCGGCACTAATGGCAACCCCTTGAGTAGCGGGCTGGTCTGAAAGCCACCACCGAAACCATAGCCAATCTGGTCCATTTTCCAGTCAGGCGCCCCCTGGAGGCCGTCATCCAGGTACCGTAACTTTCGCTGAGCGAGGGTCTGATGGCTTGCACTGGCAGGAAGCCCTTCCCCCATCCATAGCTGCCATAACTCGTCAAAGTACAGAAAATGGATGTCGTCAGGGTGCTGTAACAGCTGTTGATTGACTACCAGCGCCCCCATGGCGCTGAGCACTTCCCTAAAGCGATTACCCAACATGAACTTTAACACCCTGACCTGGCTGGATAACTCGAACAGGACAGCCTCACGTGCGGACGGCATCGGCACGGCAGCAGCAGTGCGTGGCACAGCCCTGACACTTTTGGACTGGGCAGGCCCTTCATTCAAGGCCGCATGGACAGGATCAGCCCCCGGTCGCAATGCAGACTCCTCGACGCCTTCTACATCACCTTCAGCCAGCGCTTGAATCAACGCCAATTCCTGACCACTGAGGAGCAGCGATAACGGTAATGGGGTATCGACCTCGGCCAATCTGTCTGGAACATGCAGATAGGCAAGTGCGCCTTCAAGGCCACTGAGTCGCTCACCGTAGGTGTCCAATTGCATGAAAGCCCGCCACAGCGTATCCCGAGTGATCTCGGGCATTCGCCACTGACTAATGCTGCGGTGAAGATTGAAAGCCGCAATTCGCTTTAATAAGAGCGACGGAGACGCTGGTGCTGCAGGGGGCTGCAGAGCCTTCCATGCCGGGGGCACCCTATCACAGGCTCCCGGGTGATCATTCTGAAGAGAACGGAAATAGGCACAATTGGTGTAAATGTGGCTATGCTGGCGGCGATAGGGTTCAACCTTCTTCAGGTGATCCCAGCCCTTTTTCTCCACGAGAGGCTCCCAGAAGCCTGTTTTCAGCCAGCGCCCTGCCAAGGTGTACCATAACGGTGTTTCGGCCTGGTGGAACAGTGCGTGACCAGCGCGTCGGGTCCACGCTTCCCGCGGTTCGGGCAATGAGCCAACCGGCAGCGTTTGCAGCAGCCAGATTTTCTCACCATCAAAGACCCACTCTGCTGCTTGCGGGCGATCGAAGCTGCCCTTCAATGCAATATACAGGGAGTGAAAGTTAGCTTCTCCGACGACCTTGTGAAGTGCAGCATCGTCGTGACTGGCATGGACCAGCCGCCCCTGCTCATCAAAAATTGCTCGCTGTCTGTCCACGTTTCCGTTCGACACTCCCTCCACCACTACGTGATGCAAGTCTTGTCGCAGAGGGTGACGCGTGAAAAGTACTCCCGCAGCTTGCTGTCTGGGTAATGCCTGAATGACCACCTGTTCCGGGGACTGTTCCCGGGCAAAGATGGACACCAGGGCCGCCGCAAGCGCTTCATCCGAGTCGAGATTCAGCAGGCTTTCACGGCGTGAGTCGGGATTCATCGGCCCCTGTTGAAGTACCCAGTAACGCTCTGCACCAAACATGCGGGGCAACGCTTTCAGCGTGTTTACCAGCGTCTCGGAAGCAATACCTGTTATGGCAGCGCGAGGTACCCGCCAGCTAGGCGGTACAGGCAATCCCCGAGAGGCCCATTGTTGAAGGTTTTCCTCACCCTCCGGGTCTGCTGTCAGTACTTCAATGCTCATGACAGGTGTGGTTTCCTGTTTCTTGTGGGCGTCAAACGGCTCGCAAGCCCCCAGCCGGCAAAATAAAAAGCCGGTAACAGCAGCAGAGCCCCTAAAGCAATGGCCAAGGCAATCCCGCCAAACAGTGCCGGGGCCTTCATCAGTGTGCTCATCAGGGAATCCTGCCAGTAAAAAAACCATTGGTGGTCAGCCGGAAACAACCAGACATGAAACTGATAAAAGACCTCGGTTGGGCCTGCGACAGCCAGCCAAGCTAGCACACCAACTACACCGATGACAGTAATCAGCAAGCGCTCACGCCAGCCGGGCAATCCCAGCGACAGACAACACCAGGCTAACGGCAACCAGAGAAGCACCAGTACGACAAATAGCAGCCGACCTGCATCGATCAAATTCGCCACATCTTCAAGGTGAACCACTTCGGCACGGTGCAACAGCAGCACTTTTTGGCCAGAGGGCAGAGAGTACTGAAGGTTCGAAAGCCCCTCCCCATGCTCGTGCACCGCGTTCCTGATTTGCTCAAACGCCTCAATGTGTTGTTCGGGCGGCAATTGCTCGAAACCTTGCTTGAAGCGATTCTGTGGGCCGTAATGGTCAATATGCTGCTGGATATCCAGTTGCTTGTACCAGAAGGCATAGCCATAGTTAACTTGGCTGTACAAGGCCCAGCTGGTCAGAATCGCGAGCAATACGGTCGTGACAGCATAGAAGAACCACACTAAAGTGGCTGCCTTAAGGCTATAGCCTGCCGTATTTCCCATTGGCACCCCCGCAATAAAAACAGAATAATAAACAGAGGATGTAGCAGCATGCGACCGCTATTCCCGTCTTTCGCCTTGCTTCTCGCCATGCTGGCCATGGCTGGCTGCAGCACGACACAGCTCCCCAAAACCCATGCCCAACTGACACAATCCGCCCTCGAAGCGGATTACTTTCAGGTCCGCATCCCAACGCGCGATGGAAAGAAACTGGCTGCCACAGTGTACCAGCCAGAGTTACAGGCGGGTCAGAGCGCACCATTGATTATCGCCACCCACGGTTTTGGTGGCTTCCGGGCCAAACGCCCCCTGTCCATTTACGGCAAGGCTGTCTTGACCGGGGAGGCAGCGATCGCCGCCTGGAAAGCAGGATATTGGGTTGTCTTCTACGATCAACGTGGATGGGGACAATCCGGCGGCCGGGTACACATGATGGATCCAGGATTTGAGGTTGCTGATCTGAGCCAGGTGATCGACTGGTCTTTGGATCACCTCCCGGGAGTAAGCCGCCTTCCCGATAATAGCCCCGCTATTGGTATGATTGGGGAATCCTACGGCGCGGGCTTACAGACACTTGCGACCTTTACCGAACCCCGCTTGAAGGCCCTGGTACCATTAACCGGCTGGCATGACATGAACAGCCTGGCACCTAACGGGGAATTTCGGACTGGTTGGGGGGCCATTTTATTGAGCGCCGGCGCCATTAACAGTGGTTTCGATGTCGGCGAGATGTTTGCCAAACCGTGGAATAGTGCCTTTGACGGTACCGTAAGCCAGGACATGCAAACGCTTCTGTACGAACGGAGCCCGGCGAGTTTTTGTGACAAAGGCATGGCCCCTCATGCAGACGCCCTCTTTATCCAGGGTTTCCATGACACCATTTTCGCTTTCCAGGAAGCGGTAAAAAATGCTGATTGCTGGAAGGATCAGGGAAAGGATGCTCGAGTAATCGGCCTGCAAGGCGGGCATGTGATGCCCTGGCCAATACAGCAATGGCGTGGGTGGCTGCCGATCTATCAAACTGAGGATACTGTCTATTGTGGTGACTACGAAGCGTCGACCACAGACGTGATCCTCAGCTGGTGGGATGAAAAACTCAAGGGACAAGAAAGCGTCGTTCCACAGTATTGTGTCAATGTGACCGAAGAACGAGGACTGGCAATAGAGGAAGACCTGCCGCCAGCCAATCGTTTTAACCTGCCAAAATCCAAGGTCACTATACCTCTGGCTGGCGCCTTCGAGTGGCTGATGATTCCTTTCGATACGGGCTCTGATCTGTTCCGCGCCATGTGGCCAGGTGCCGACCTCCGTGATCTCAAGCCAAATGGAGGCTTCGGCCGACCGAAGTTTATTCCTCTTTATGTCGTAAGAGGCGATGACGAAGTCATGCTCGGAACGCCAAAGATTGACCTTAGAATTGCCGGCACTTCGAGCTCCAACAGCATGCCAATGTTCGTCGGAGTGGGTGTTCAGCATGCCAATCGCCGCCGGGTTCGTGTAGCCAGTGAACAGTTAACCCCCCTGCCCGAGAAAGGCATCTACGAAATGGAATTACCTGCTGTCAGCCAACCTCTGAAAGCAGGTGATCGCGTGGGATTGGTTGTCTACGGTTTCACCACCCAGTTCCCGATTAATTCCGCTTTTCTGGCACGATCAGCGACTATCAAGGGAGACGTTTGGTTGCCAATCACACGTGAAGAAGCGATCTCTCTCGCTCCGGAACGTCCTTTTTAGGTTGTGATCCGGCGATGTCCCGGGTTAACGAGCTCGGGACATCATAGTGGATGACTTTGTCAGGGGGGGAACAACCAGGCATTCCCGATTAAGGGACAGAGACCTTGACGTCTTCGGTGGCTGAGCGTTGCCGGGCATAGTCGGCAGCCTCAAAACCGTGCATACCACTGTCAAAATAAAGGCTGACAGTGAAGCGCAATTCTTCTGGCTCTGGCCAGCCCTTCAGCAGATAGCCAAGGTTGGGTAACTGGCCCGTAAACTGCTCCGGCTCAACCCGCAGGTTCGCATCATCCTGATAAATAAGTGCAAGAGGGGTCTGCATCAATTCTGCAGGCACGGTAAGTTCAGTCAGCAGCGCGAACTGCTTGCCGCTGTCAAAGAGTATCCAGTTTTCTTCCATGGTCAGAGGCTGATTCACGAATTCCGGTTCATTTACCTGGCCGTCGACCACGATCGGTTTATCATGAAAGGCTGCGGTGTATACGTGTGCACCCAGCTGGTTGTTACCGTCAACCGTGACAGAAACCTCTGGATCCTTGAGCGTTGCGCGATAGAGATCGGGTATCTTCGCATAGGTATGAGCTTCGTAATGCGCTGCGTAACGCATAGCCTGTACCTGCAGTGTCATGACAGGGATGCCCGCAAGCACCACCTTTGTCCTTAGATGCATGACAGAGCGAATCGGGCCGGTTGTGCTCCCCACAAGACGTGGACGAAGATTGTAATTATCCAGTGTCATACGGGTAAATCGCGACAGCACTCCCGCACTCATTCGCATCTTCAGGGTATCGATAATCGATCCATCCCCCTGATAACCCTGATAACTCAGGTAGCGCCAATTCAGCTCGTTGTCAGGTTCCGCATCAAGGCGATACAACGCGGTTCGGGTGCGGCCGGCTTCGATGTCATGGGAGACATAAAAGTTTTCACTGCGCTCTGGATTATTCCTGATCAGGTAAAAATGGCAGTCCTGGGCTACCTGCAAGTCTGCCAGAAGCTCGCCCTCAGGCAGGGAAACAGATGGCACAGAAGCAGGCCCGGCATCTGTCAGCATCATCATTAATTCGTCGCTGGCATCAAACAGTCCCGCCTGACCCTGAAGGTCGAAACCCGACTGTTCGAACCAGACCATGCCCTTGGCAGCCATTTCATCAATCTGAAAAGCAACAGGGACAAATCCACCCTGTTCGACCCGCATTACAGAGAGTTCTTCCAGTGGGATACCTGATGCAGCGGGAAGTTGAGAGGCAGAGAGTTTCACCACCCGACCTTGGTCCAGTGGATCAAACAAACATTCACCCTGAACAGGGACGGCACTTGCCATTAGCAAGACCGCAGCGAGAGAGCGCAGCTTCATGTTATTGCTGCAACGTCGCCCTGACCGTGGCGGTACCGGAAGAATTTCCCGGGGTCATTTCAAGATTGCTCAATTGAACACCCTTTTCTTGTAGTGATTGCAGCCAGAGAATGGTCTGGCCAGCGGGTTGTTCTTCAAGCTGAATCCTTACAGCACGGGTTCCATCCGGGGAAAAGCCTTTCAAAGTAAGACCATAATCATTGGCGCTGCGGCTCACTTCGCTCACCCAGTTTGCCGGAAGACGCTGACGACTGCCTCCCGTTGCAGCGGCCCGCACAGCGGAAGCATTTGCGGTAATCCAGTTATGGGTTTGCATGTTAGTGACGTATTGGCTTCGAGCAGCATTACGACCATTCACAGCCGGTGCCCAGACGAGCCAATACAACATCACCAGCACCCATACTACCCCAAGGACCTGCAACACCTTTTGTTCTCTGGGCTCACGACTCTGGTACCAATGGACAATCGGTTTCCAGCGCTGGCGAAGCTGATCCTTCCAATCTGCGCTGCTCATCCCGGTTGCTCCACCATAATTCGTGCATTCACACCTTTAGCACCATTGCGGTAATTGGCGATGGACGCTTTAGCGCCCTGCTCATTGATCGCATTCTGAAGACTTTCCAGTTGGCTGTAGTCCTTGGCACCCACATCCAGTAGCAAGGTGTTCTGACGCTGGTCATACTGAAGACGCTTGGGTTCGACCTTGATCTGTTTGAGCACCCGGGCTACCGGCACCAGCAATGGGAAAAAGTCCTGGCCCCCTTCGGCAGAGCCACCGGCTGCCAGCCGGTTCAGACGACCCTGAAACTGCCGATTGAGAGCCGATGACGCCTTGTCGCCGGGAAACAGTTGCTCATAGCGCTGCTTGGCCTGCACCAACGCCGCATCCGCTGCGCTCTGATAACGCCATTGTTGAACCCGAAGCCCCGCCACCGTCAGGATAAAGATCGCTGCCGCCAGGTAAGCCAGGGGTTTCCAGGGCGTCAGGAACCCCGGTGCCCTAGATGCCTTACGGGGAGCCAGCGCTCCGGTGAGCAATTCCTGTCCGCGATGGTCACGTAACTGGTCGAATAACGCCGCATTGCCTGCCAGCACGGTGGCATCCTGTAATTGCTCCCCGAACAGCGATTGCATGGCTTCACGCTGATCGTCAGCTACCTGCAAGGCATTTTCACGGTTCGCGGCCAGCAAGGCCTGGCCATCATCAAACTCAAAAACAGCAGGCAGCAATGCCCCAAGCCGTTCTACATCCACCTGCAGGGATACCAGATCCGCCCCAGCGTCCCGGGCGAGAGATACCAGCTCTTCGACCAGCAACCGATCGGTTACCGTAACAAGGTACTCATCCTGATCGCCCTTGCGAGAGGCGAACCACAAGTTGTCCGGGGCATCGAGCAGCTGCTCTTCCAACAGGAATGGCAGCACACGCTGCAAATGGCGTGCCTGCTTACGACTAATGGAAACGTGAGTGAGGTTGGCAAAAGCGGCACCCAACACCAGATGCAGCACCGCACCGTCCGCGCGGGCAAAGGCTTGCTCAAGCCCCAGCCCCTCGACTGGCTCCCCGGGCGCAGACTGGAACAGCACGGTGCGCTCTGGTAGCGGCTCGCTACCGGGAACTCCGTGGAGATAAATCAATGCTGTCTGGCTCACGCAGTCAATCCTTGTCGTTATTGTGCTGTCTGGCTTGTGTAACGGCGACTCATGCCGCAAAGCCCCAGTCATAGGTATTGATGAATCGGGTCTTTGTCATCAATCCGCATTGTAAAAGGGATTGCAGGCCGGTTCGAGTGCTGTGAGCAATGGACTGACCTGCCGACTGAACACATCCGTAGTCTCCCCTTGGCCACTGCGACGTCGCAGACGGGTGACCAGGCGACTTAGCTGATCATCAATTTCCACATCCACCATCACCTGAAAATACTCACTGCTGACACCCAGACGACTACTGATATGCTGCTTCACGTCAGCCGCAATGTCATTAAAGGCGGGCAGCGCCATCAATGTGCCTATGTCACTAACAGGTTCATCCTTACGGGCTTCCAGCACGGCCTCGACTGCCGCTTGTCCCGCCAGGTCACCCAGCACGGCATCCAGCACCTGTGGCGACGCGGTGTTCACGTTAAGGGTGGTCCCCACAGGCAAGGCGGTCAACAGCCCCCAGACCATGGCATCCCTTGGCTGATGGATTACCTCGAAACCCAGCAAGGCGCGCAGTTCTGACTCATGGGCAGCTGGCATGTTCGGGGTGCGACTGAGCCGGTATTCTGCATCTTCGGCCCCTTCGGGATCATCAACAATATTGTTACTGTCAAGCCAATCCGCCATCTCCGAGGCCAGGCGAGAACCATTGGCTTCCTGAGGAAAACTCTGGTTAATCAAGCGGGCAAGCTGTCGAATCCCCTCGGGATTACGCTCAAACCCCTGATTCTGAGCGGTAACCAGCCAGTTAAGATTAAAACGCCCCTGGAGATCCTGGACACTGGCACTGAGCATGGCATCGTCATACGGCGTGGGGGGCAGCTGCACCGCCCATTGCTCTTCTACGCAGTCGTCTACCAGTGCGTTGTTGTTCTGGTCATCCTGAAGATCATCAATCAGCCCTTGTTGGGCCACGACTTCCGCTGCCATGGCGTACTGATAGCGTTTATCCCATTGCATCAGGTTATCGGCACGGGTCAGAAACCGGTCCTGGCGAAACAGCACCTCAAGCATCAGGGTCGAAATAATGGCGAACAGCATCAGCACGATAATGAGTGCCATGCCCCGCTGCCCCCGCTTCAAATCCATGGATTCACCACTGTGCGGTAAAAGCGGTGAATGATGTCACCGTCTTCCAGTTCGATTTCGACTTCAATGCTCTTGGGCAACCGCTGTTGCCAGACAGGCTGACTGAGCATGGCCACATCGGGCCACAGTTCAAGCCACTGCCATTCTCCCTGTGGGGTCAGATCCAGGTAGCGTACGGTAAAAGTTTCCACATTTTCGAGCAGCACATCTTCCTGCAGCTCGGTGGCAACATTGGCGTCGAGTACCGGCCAGTAACGGCGATACAACGTGCCCTCCTCCAATGAATACATTACCCGCTGCATCTCACTGCGCTTACGCAAACCAAAGGGGTTCGACCACCCAAGGCGGGTAAATTCCACGTAATTGTCTCGCCCCATAATGGCCGGTTGCGGATCGCCATAGGGATCGCGTACCGGACGGCTGACCAGCTGTTCAAAATCCAGGGTCAGGAAGGTCATGGCCCGCTGGTTGCGTTCCATGATGTCGGCACTTGCGGTGAGTTGATCACGCCCCTGCAGGGCACTGCCAAGGAACGACGCCGCCCACACATAGATAAAGGCAAAAATGGCGATGGTGATCACCATTTCCAGCAGCGTGAACCCTCGTGCTATACGTGCCTGCAACGGCTTCATGAGGCAGGCTTACCGATCAGACTGGCCAGATGGTAGGCCATACCGGCCTTGTCGCCGCCTTCCATCGGCCCCACCTCGATGTCCACCCGTCGGGTATCGGGGTACGGCCCTTCTGACACCTTGGTCAGAATCCACCAATCTTTACCATTACGGGTGACTTCACTGTCAGATTCACCGGTAGACGGCCACTGCTGGTAAACCTGCATTTCCACCAACTTGTCGGAGGCAACCAGATACCCCAGGTGGGTTTCGTTGATGTTGGTATAGGCCCGGGCAGACGCCCCAAGGGTTTGCCCCAGCGTGACCATGACCAGGGCCAATATCGAAACGGCAATCAGCACTTCAATCAGGGTAAAGCCCTGCTGGCGGTGCCCGGACAAGGCGTTGAGGTGAATCATTCTTCGTCCTCCTCCCTGTCACGATAGCGAGGACGGTCTTCTTCATCCCTCGGGGGCGCATCCGGATCCAGCAGTCGACCCAGTGCCGTGACCTGCAGCCGCTGCTCCTGATCAAGGTCCTCAATCACCCGTACTGACAGGGTTACAGGGGTTACCTCGCCACTGGGAAAGAAAAAGACCTGAGGAAAACCGTCTTCGTCGTCACCCTGTTCTGCGCTTTGCTCCGCTCCGCGATCCTCTTCCCTCTCTTCATCTTCGTCGGCAAGTGTGGAGGTATCCATCATGCGCTCTTCTTCCACCAGAGAGCGGGCCACCTGTTTCAGGGAAACCTGATCGTCTTCAAGGGTATCGAGCTGCCATTCCATCTCCAGCGACGGCGGCAAACTGCGAGGCGCAAGCGAGGTATCGTCCACAGGCAGGAATCTCGCTTCGAGCCGGTCGTAGACCAGCGGCTCCCACCCTGTTCCTTTGAGTCGTAACGCCATCAGCTGCCCGGAGAACAGGCTGCGTTCATTCAGCAGCGCAATGGTGTCCTGTAGCCGGGCACTTTCCTGGTCGAGATAGCTGTCGTTACTGGTCCAATTGCCCTGCGTCGCAATCACGGCAGTCAACAGGCCAACAAGCATCACCACCACCAGAATCTCCAGCAGGGTAAAACCGGCCTGTCTCACTGCCAAAGGCATCTTACTGAACGTCGCGCCAGTTGATGTCGGCATCCGAGCCTTCACCGCCCTCTGCACCATCCGCACCCAGCGACAACAGATCAAACGGACCTTCTACCCCGGGGCTGATGTACTCATAGGGGTTGTTCCAGGCATCTTCGGGGACCTTGGGCAGGTAACCGCCATCAGGCCATTTCCGGGCTGAGGCCGGGCGTTCCACCAGCGCATTGAGACCCTCTTCGCTGGTCGGGTAGCTGCCATTGTTGAACTTGTAAAGGTCGAGCTGCTGGACGATCTTGCCCATATTGGCTTTTGTCAGATCCACTTTGGCAGCCTCACCCTGACCGATCACATTCGGCACAATCACCGCTGCCAGCAAACCGATAATGGCAACAACTACCATGATCTCCAGCAGGGTAAAACCCGCCTGGGGTGCCTTGAATCCACGTAATTTCATTCCTTGTCACCTTATCCGGCTATGAGATTGTTCATTTGCATGATCGGTAGCATCACCGACAGCACGATGAGGACCACGACGGAAGCCATCACCAGCAGCATGATCGGACCGAGCAAGCCCACCATCGTGTTCACCGTACTGGTAAGCTCACGTTCCTGGTAATCCGCGGCACGGGTCAGCATGTGATCCAGCTCACCACTGGCCTCGCCACTGGCAATCATCTGCACCAGCATGGGCGGGAAATAGCCACTGGCATCCAGTGCCCGGCTCAGGTTCCCCCCCTCGCGAACCTTGACCGCTGCATGTTTCACCGCATCCCGAATGGCGAGATTGCCTACCACCTGGGCCGCAATAAACAAGGCGTCAACCAGAGGGACGCCTGAGCGCCCGAGGATGCCGAGGGTGCTGGCCAATCTGGCACTGTCCGCCGCTCGCAGCATGGTGCCAACCATGGGCATACTGGCGAGCTTGCGGTGCACACGCAACCGGAAACCCGGCTCTCGCATGGCTCGGCTAAAGACGAACACACCCACAACGATCAACAACACCAGCATCCAGCCCCAGCTGCGAGCGAAATCACTCAGCGTCATGACAATGATCGTCAGCATGGGGAGCGCTTGATCACGGCCTTCAAAGACCGCGACCAGCTTGGGCACAACGAAGGTCATCATCAGCATGATCACGATGCTGGCAAACACCATGATGAAGGCCGGGTAAATCATCGCCTGGGCTACCGACCGTCCCGTGTCGTGGCGGGTTTCAAGGTAGTCGGCAAGTTGCTCCAGCACTTGCTCCAGGTGCCCGCTCTGCTCCCCCGCGGCCACTGTCGCCCGGTACATTTCGGGGAAAGCACGGGGAAAGGATTCGAAACTGCGGGCCAGACTAAAGCCTTCGCGAACCTTGGCCCGCACAGCCAACATGATGCGTTCGATGCGATCGTTGGCGGCCTGTTTGGCCACCGCAGACAGGGCCTGCTCCACCGGCAGACCGGATTTCAGCAGGGTTGCCAACTGGCGAGTCACCAGCGCCTGCTCTGCGCCACTGAGTTTGCCAGAGGAAGAAAAACGGCCAAGCCCGGCTTTGGGAGCCGAGTCCTGGGCTTCGTCGACTTCAATAGGAACCCAACCCTTGTCACGCAGCTGCTGACGCACCTGGCGGGCACTGTCGGCCTCAAGGGTTCCTTTTCTGATTTTGCCCCTGTGATCCAGGGATCGAAATTCAAATGCAGGCATCTGCCGCCCCGTTAGTCTTCCCGGGTGACCCGGAGTACCTCTTCAACGCTGGTCTGCCCGGCCAGTACTTTCCGCCAGCCATCCTCGCGGATACTGGGGGTGAGACTGCGGGCATGGCGTGTGAGTTCCAGTTCGCCTGCCTGGTCATGGATAAGCTGGCGCATGTTCTCGTCAATCAGCACCAGCTCATAAATACCGGTTCGGCCGCGGTAACCGAGGTGATTACAGTGCTCACAACTGCCGGGATGATACAGGGTAACCGTGTCATTCTCTGGCAGCCCCATCATGGCAAGCTCACTGGCAGAGGCTTCGTAGGGCTGTTTGCACTCATCACAGAGCACCCGTACCAAGCGTTGTGCCAGAGCCCCAAGCAAGGAGCTCGAGAGCAGGAAGGGTTCGATGCCCATATCCTGCAACCGTGTCACGGCACCCACCGCCGTATTGGTATGCAGTGTCGACAATACCAGGTGGCCTGTCAGAGAGGCCTGAACCGCAATCTCGGCCGTTTCCAGATCACGGATCTCCCCTACCATGACCACATCAGGATCTTGACGCAGAATTGCCCGCAACCCTCGGGCAAAGGTCATATCGACCTTGGTGTTGACCTGGGTCTGGCCAATCCCTTCCAGCTGGTATTCGATCGGATCTTCCACCGTGAGGATATTGCGTGAGCTGTCGTTGAGTTCGGTAAGCGAGGCATACAGTGTAGTAGTTTTACCGCTACCAGTAGGGCCGGTGACCAGGATAATCCCGTGAGGCTTGTGGATCAGCTCCCGCATCAGACTATCACAGGCTTCGCCCATCCCCAGATGGGAGACCTGCAGACGTCCGGCCTGCTTGTCCAGCAAGCGCAAAACAACCCGTTCACCGTTACTGGAGGGCATGGTAGAAACCCGCACATCCACGTCACGACCACCGATTCTCAATGAAATTCGGCCATCCTGTGGAATCCGTTTTTCAGCGATATCCAGACGGGCCATAACCTTGATGCGCGATACCAACAAGGGCGCCAGCTCACGTTTGGGCGTCAGGACTTCCCGGAGTACACCGTCAACCCGCAGCCGCACGACCAGACGTCGCTCAAACGTCTCAATATGAATATCAGAAGCATCTTCCCGGATTGCCTCTTGCAGCAAGGCATTGATCAGCCGGATGATCGGGGCATCATCCTCCTGTTCAAGCAAGTCGGAGGTTTCGGGTAGTGCATCAGCAAGGCTGGCCAGGTCCAGCCCCTCAAGATCATCCGCAGCCTCTGCCGCAGCACCTCGCTGCTGTTCGTAGGTCAGCGCCATGGCAGCGTTGAATTCAGCCTCAGTGAGGCGAACCAGGGTCGGCAAGCTGCCAATCTTACGTTGGATTTCGGACAGCGCAGTCACCGGCATGTCGTCACGGCAACACAGCTCTCTCTTGCCGTCCCGCTCCCGCAACAGCACCCCGAACCGTTTGGCATAACCATAGGGCAGCAAGTACGGTGCCTGTGGCTCGCTCACCGCGGGTTCATTCTGCAGGGATTCTGCTGCGTCCGACATCAGTATTTGTCCATTAGATTCACGATGACTTCCCGTGTCTGGGGGCTCAGATCAACGAACTGGAAGCCTACCTGATATTCCCCCGGGGCATCCAGATTCTCTGCCCAGACGGGCCGGGCGTCAAAACTCACCGTATTGACGCCCGCAATCTGATCCGGCAATACCATACCCAGCTGAAGGTTCTCACCGGCAGGCAAGTCCCGGCGGGTAAACAGCTTGAAACCGTCCACGCTCAGGTTCATCAGACGGCCCACATTGCCCCCGGTGCTCCGATCAAAGACCACCATCTCGCGGAACAATTTCTTGCGCGGATTACGGCGGTGGTCTTTTCGGGTATCACGCACTTCGTTCTCATCATCCGATTTGCGGATAACCAGAACCAGTCCGGTGAAATTGCCATAATCATCGTTGATAGCATTGCCTCGCAGAGTAAGCGCTACCAGGCCATCACGGTCATGGGCATAGAGGCTATGCTCATTTTTCCAGCTTTCGCCCTTTTCGCAGGCAAGCCTTACAGGGGAATCCTTCCATTCCCAACGGGGCTTGCCGGTATCGTCATTGAACAGGGTCGCCGCGAGATCTTCACCCACAAGGTCATCCCTCTGACGACTCAACAGCGCACACGCGGCTTCATTGCAGAAGGTAATGCGCCCACGGGCATCCGCACCGACCAACGCCTCACCGAGGGCATGTAACAAACGCTCGTTTTCGTCCTTGAGGCGTTTCATCTGAACCACAGCCTGCTGCAGCTTCTTGCGCTGTCGATCCAGTTCAAGAAATACATTTACCTTGGCTTCCAGGATTTTCTGATCAATAGGCTTGAACAGGTAATCCACAGCACCGCATTCATATCCTTTAAATACGTACTTCTGTTCTTTGGAAATCGCCGTAACAAAGATGATCGGCAGATTGCGCGTTTTCTTGTTCTTGCGCATTAATTCCGCCACTTCGAAGCCGTCCATTTCCGGCATCTGTACATCAAGCAGCACCAGAGCAAAATCATGCTTAAGTGCTAGCGAAAGCGCCTCATTACCTGACTGCGCCATTATGAGATTTCTGCCATCCCCATCCAGAATGGCCTCCAGGGCAATCAGGTTTTCCCTGTGATCATCCACAACCAAAATGTTCTGTTTCATTGGTTTACTACCCTGCAACCTTTTCAGCCAAAAATGGGCCAATTGCTTCGAGATCAAGCACCCTTGAAACCGCACCTGTTTTTACTGCCGATTCGGGCATTGTCGGTGCTTCAGCACTTACTGACGACTGGGCTATGGTATAGCCACCGCGCCGATGTATATATTCAATCCCGGCAGCGCCATCTTCATTAGCCCCGGTCAGGATGACTGCTGCAAGATGCCGACCGTATACCGCCCCCGCGGAAAAAAACAGTTCATCAACAGCAGGCCGTGAAAAGTGTACGGGCCGACCAACAGAAAAGGCCAGCGTTTCGTCCTCATTCACGAGCATATGATACCCCGGGGGAGCGACATAAACGTGGCCCGGGAGAATAACCTCCTTGTCTTCAGGCGCAATTACCGGCAGCGCACAATAGCGGGCCAACAACCAGGGCAGACGGTTCTCCGCACTCGCATGCTGGTGCTGTACCAGTAAAATGGCAGCGGGAAACCGGGACGGCAAGGCGGACAGAATCTGGGTATAGGCATTCAATCCTCCCCATGAAGCGCCCATCACGATTGCCTTTACTGGCCCCATCTGCTCTATCACGATGTGGTGTCATCGCCTCCACTGCGCGGAGTCTTGCCAGCCTCATAGGCTGCCCGGTGTGCCTGCGCCTGCTTCAATTTTTCCTGCAACTCCTTACGTTGACGGTCCAGACCAAGAAAAAAATCAACCTTGCTCTTGAGGATAAGGGGGTCAAGTGGCTTAAACAGATAGTCCACAGCACCGGCCTGATAGCCCTTGAAAACATATTTCTTTTCCTTGCTGATGGCAGTCACAAAGATAATCGGTATCGTCTGGGTGTCTTTTCGCTGACGCATAAGCTCCGCCACCTCAAATCCATCCATACCCGGCATCTGTACATCCAGCAAAACAAGTGAAATATCTTCCTTGAGCAGAATCTTGAGTGCTTCCTGGCCTGAGTGGGCCTTTATCAGCGTACGGCCTTCCCCTTCCAGAATCGCTTCCAGCGATACCAGATTGGCAGGTTGGTCATCCACTAATAGCAGTTTCTGCTCGATCATTACCTTTCTCTAATCATTGCAAATGTTGGAGTTGACGCTTGCGGAAAATCCGCAAGGATGTGTTTATCACATCGAATGCCTCTTCTTCCCCGGTAAACCGCAAGCTTTCCTTGGTGCCGAGACACAGGTAGCCGCCCAGATCGAGGCTTTCGCTGAACAATCGTATTACCCTGCCCTGCAAGGCACGGTCAAAATAGATCAAGACATTGCGACACAGAATGACGTGCATTTCGCCAAACACTTGGTCCGTAGCGAGATCATGGTCCGCGAAGACGATGTTGCGTTTCAGGCGCTGGTCCATAATCACGCTGTCATAGCGAGCGGTGAAGTAGTCCGATAATGAATGCCGGCCACCAGCGCGCCGGTAATTATCACCGTACTGTTTTACTGCTTCGATTGAATAAATTCCCTTCTTGGCAGCGGCCAGTACATTCTTGTCAATGTCCGTCGCGTATATCATGGCCCTGTCATACAGCCCTTCTTCTTCAAGAAGGATAGCCATGGAATAGATTTCTTCGCCTGTCGAGCAGCCCGCATGCCAGATTTTGATGAACGGAAACGTTTTCAGCACCGGCACAACGTCTTCCCGAAAGGCACGGTAAAACTCCGGATCACGGTACATTTCCGTGACATTAACAGTCAGGTCGTTGAGGAGCGTCACAAAGAATGGCCGGTCCCTTAATACCTTGTCGGTCATTTCCATGATCGATGAGAGTCCGGACATGGTAAGCCGGTGCAGGACGCGTCGACGCAGAGACGCTTTGCTGTATGAGCGGAAGTCATAGCCGTACATCTGGAAGATCGCTTCCAGCAGCAGGCGGATTTCGATGTCTTCAACATCGATATCCTCGTCCGTAATGGGCAGATGCTCCGCCATTGTCTACTCCCGCAAGCTACTTATGCAGCCAGACACGCAGCAAAGAAGTCAATTTCGTCATATCAATGGGTTTGGAGCAGTAATCATTCGCTCCCGCATCAATACATTTAGCACGATCGTCCTTCATTGCCTTGGCCGTAAGGGCCAGAATTGGCAATTTCTTGAATCTCGCCTGATCACGAATATGACCCATGGCCTCATAGCCGTCCATCTCGGGCATCATGATATCCATCAGCACGATATCGATATCAGGATTGGCATCCAGCGCCTCCAGGGATTCTCGCCCATTATTGGCGATGGTGATGTCAAAGCCCAGTTCCTCTAGCTGAGCGGAAAGCGCATAAATATTGCGCATGTCATCATCCACCAGCAGCAGTTGCTTACCTTCGAAAATATCATCCCGGTGATCGATACTCTCAGCGGCCGGTCGCCTGGCAGACGGTAGGGTCGACTCCAGCCAGTGCAAGAATAGAGATGCTTCATTAAGCAGGCGCTCATGGGAGCGCTCCGTCTTAAGAATGATGCGATCAGCATGCTTGCGCAGCCGTGCTTCTTCCTCACGTGTAAGGTCCTTGCCTGTATAGATAACCACAGGGACGCTATCGTATTCGTCGCTGCCATTCACGGTTTCAAGCAGTTCAAAACCACTCATGTCAGGCAAGGTAAGATCGAGGATCATGCAGTCAAAAACTGTCTCGCGCAGCGCTTCCAGCGCCTCCTGACCACTGGTGGCGGCAGTAATTTCCACCCCTTTCTGATCAAACAGTTCGCGGATGCTCTCATGCTGGATTTCACTGTCTTCAACCACCAGTAAACGACGCACATTTTTTTCAATCGCGCCTTCAATTTTGGCGAACGCGGCGAGAATATCATTCTGGTTAACTGGCTTGGTCAGCAAATCGAGCGCACCAAGATCAAGCGCTTTTTTGCGCTCGTCACGACCGGACAGGAAGTGCACCGGAATATCCTGAGTGCGGGGATCCGCCTTCAATGCCTCCATGACCTCCCAGCCATCAATGCCAGGCAGGCCAATATCGAGGATAATGGCACTGGGGCGGTAATGGCTGGCGTAATCCAGACCGGCCTCTCCGTCATGGCACACATGAGCCTCCAACCCGTAGTCAGCAGCAAGGTCCACCAGAACACTGGAGAATTCGATATCGTCTTCGACAATCAGGACCGTTTTCTCACGCACTACAAAGTCATCATCTGCCTCACCCATCGGCACCATAGACGCGGTGTGGGCCTCGGCATTGTCGCCGATGTCCGCGTCATCGCCATTTTCGGTAGTGACCAAGGACTCCGCCGAGCCTTCAGGGATGAAAAGCATGAAGGTTGAACCGGTACCCTCTCCTTCACTGTACAAGCTGATTTCTCCCCCCAGCAGGCGCGCAAGCTCACGGGATATAGTCAGGCCAAGGCCTGTGCCACCGTACTTACGGCTGGTGGTACCATCTGCTTGCTGGAATGCTTCGAAGATAAGCTTCTGCTTGTCCTCAGGGATACCCGCCCCCGTATCTGTTACCGCAAACCTGAGAGTTTCGGCCGGATTCAGGCTTCTTGAAGGCAGGGTGTCGCCCTCAACGGGACGGGTAATACTGAAGGTTACCGAACCATGCTCAGTGAACTTGAGGGCGTTGGAGAGCAGATTCTTGATGATCTGTTCCAACCGTTGTCGGTCAGTATAAAAATGGCTGGGGAGATTTTCCCCAAGTTCCACATGGAAATCCAACCCGCGACTTTCAGCCACATGGGCGAAATGGCGGCGGAAATGTTCGCCGATTTCGGTGGGTGACAAGTCATCAATCACCACGTCCATCTTGCCTTCTTCGATCTTGGAAATATCGAGGATGTCGTTGATCAGGCTGAGCAGGTCGGCGCCCGCAGAGTGAATTACCTGAGCATGCTCAATTTGCTTCTCTTCCAGATTCCCTTTCTTGTTCTGGCTCAGTGCATTGGAAAGAATCAGGATCGAGTTGAGCGGCGTACGCAGCTCATGGCTCATGGTAGAAAGGAATTCAGATTTGTACTTGGAGGACAGCTCCAGCTCTCTGATCTTGTCTTCCAGTTCATGGCGCAGCAGCTCCAGCTCATCATTTTTCTGCGCCATTTCTGTCTTTTGCTCTGTCAACAATCTCGCCTGGGCTTCCAGTTCTTCATTGGTGACACGAAGTTCTTCCTGTTGGGCTTGCAAGCTCTCTTCAGAGGCACGAAGTGCCTGGGTTTGGGACTCGAGCTCTTCGTTTATCGCCTTCAGCTCCTCCTGTTGTTGCTGCAAGCGCGATTCTGATGCGGCCAGTTCCATGGCCTGCTCTTCCAGATCGGTATTGACCTGCGCCATTTCCTCTTTCTGTTTCTCGAGGGCCTCAGCTTGTTCACGTGTCTGCTCGAGCATTTCACCGAGTTTCACTCGGCTCAACACGCTGCTTACAGAAATTGCGATCACCTCGGAGCACTGTTCAAGAAAGGCAAGATCATCATTGCTGAAGGTGCGGAAAGCACCGATTTCGAGCACACCTTTCAATTCTTCTTCGTGCACGACAGGCATGACAATCACATTGCTGGCCTGCCCTTTGCCGGTTCCAGAAGCGATACTGATATAATCATCAGGAACGGATTCCAGCAGAATTGTCTTACGCTCTAGCCCCGCCTGGCCAACCAGAGATTCGCCAAGCCGAAACTGGTTAGCCAGATGTTTACGGCGTTGCATTGCATAGGAGCTACTCAGGCTTAACTGCTGAGCATCGGGATCGAAACTGTAAAAGGCGCCGACTTGAGCCTCCAGTACAGGCACTAAAAAGCTGAGCATGTTGTTGCCCAGCTGCTGGTAACTCATCTCACCGCGCATACGGTTGTTGAGCTCCGCCAGATGGTTCTTGATGGTTTCCTGGCGTCGGTCTTCCTGGTTGCGTATAACCAGTGCATCGCGCATTTTTCGGATGGCGTTGAGTAGCAAACCGGTCTCATCACGGCCACCCTCTCTGATCTCGGTATCCCATTTGCCATCGGCAATGTGGTCTGCGGCAATCACCGCCCCCTCTAGCGGGCGGGTAATGGATCGGGTAACGCGCAAGGCAATCAACGCAAGCATGACAAAAGAAATTGCACCGAGAAGAAGACCAATTTTCTGGGTGCCAAGATTGTCCGCCCGACTGGTATTCAGGGTCTCACGGAAAGCGGAATAGCGTTGCCCCTCAAAAGCTTTTTGTTCCGCCTCGTAATCATCCTGTAATTGCCGAACCTGAGTAATGCGCTGGTAGAGATCATCACCGGCGCCATCCCCTTCAATGAGGGCTTTTGCCAATTCCCCTGCCTCATCAATGTATGACTTGAAGCTACGCTGAAGGCGGTCAACGCTACCGGCAAGTTCGGAATCAGTCGCCCGGATGGCATCAAGCCGGCGCAGGAATTCGCTGGCCCGACTCCGTGCTTCCTGTAATAAATCCGGGTCTGCCTGGCTGATGGCAGCGATAAAGGACTCACTGATGGCAATGAAGTCCACGTTATTGGCATTCACCAGCTCGAGGACAGGGAAATCCTGTTTTTCTATGCGTTTGAGGTTATTGATATTCGTTTCAGCGATATAAAAGCTGTAAACGGCATAGACCAGAAATAACGCAATACCCAGTCCGGCTACAGACAAAATCTTCAGCCGCACGGACAGGTTCTGGAACCAGTTCATCAGAGAGCCCTCTTGCCTTTCCGGCTTTTTGTTTTCAGTGCCCTGCAAAAGGGCTAAGACAAAAGAATGAGGCTAACAGAAACCGGACCAATGCGGCAATAAAGCCCATTAACAAGAAGGCCCATCTGCTTGATTTCACAGGATTAACGGTTGGGAGGATAACGGGAGTTGGTGCCCGGGGCGGGACTTGAACCCGCACGACCAAAGGTCAACGGATTTTAAGTCCGTTGCGTCTACCAATTTCGCCACCCGGGCGGTGACCGTGCAGGTCGATGATTGGAGGCGCGGGTCGGAATCGAACCGGCGTACACGGAGTTGCAGTCCGCTGCATAACCACTCTGCCACCGCGCCTTAAACTGTCTACCAAGAAAAAACCTCGGCAACGCCGAGGTTCTCTGGAATCTGGAGCGGGAAACGAGATTCGAACTCGCGACCCCGACCTTGGCAAGGTCGTGCTCTACCAACTGAGCTATTCCCGCATTGTGCGACAAGACTGACGTAACACTGTGCCTCGTTGCGGTGAAGAATTCTACCCATCCGCCTTATAGTGTCAACCCGCGAAATGGCATTTTTTCTGGTTTTTCAGGACTTTGACTGACTTTTGAGCAATTCTGGTGCTGCAGCACGCAGATACGCAAGCATGGACCACAGGGTCAATGCCGTAGCAAGATAAAGCAGGCCGTAGCTCAACCACAACCAGGGGGTCATCACAATATCTCCCGCCAGATCGAAACCCGGTTTCTGTGCCAGCAGCAAGGTAATGGCTGTCATTTGTGTCACCGTCTTGATCTTTCCAAGCTGGCTGACCGCAACCCGGGAACGCTTCCCAAGCTCTGCCATCCACTCACGCAGCGCAGAGACAGTAATTTCGCGTGACACAATCACCATCGCCGGCACGGCCAGCCATGCAGTGGCATGCACCTGTACCAGCATGACCAGCGCAACTGCAACGATGAGCTTGTCAGCTACAGGATCCAGGAAGGCGCCAAACGGGCTGGTCTGGTTCAGTTTGCGCGCGAGATAGCCATCCAGCCAGTCGGTGATGCCCGCGGCCAGAAACAGTAACGCCGCACAAAGGTCACTCCACTTGAACGGAAGGTAGAACACCAGCACCAGGACGGGAATTGCCACCACACGAATCAGGGTAAGGATATTGGGCAAATTCAGGACCGGGTTCTTCTGCTGCATGTGACCTACCGCTTGTGGACTAAGCGAACAGTATAACGAAAAGCAGCACGTCCCTCATGGGAGATTTTTTGTTGCCAAAGATATCCGGGCTCAAACAAGGCGCTATTCATGTAACCAGTCATAAATCTGTTGCGCCAGCTGGGTATTCACCCCCGGCACCCTGGCAAGCTCCGTCGCCGAGGCGTTCCTTAGCTGCTTTAGTCCGCCAAAGTGGGTTAGCAAGGCCTTGCGTCGCTTCGGTCCGATACCAGGAATTTCATCAAGAGAGGATTGCTTGCGGGCCTTGCCGCGGCGGGCCCGGTGCCCGGTGAGTGCGAAGCGGTGAGCCTCATCCCTTACCTGCTGGAGCAAATGCAGCGCAGAATGCGAAGGCCCCGGGGTGAACTCGCGACCATCAGGTAGGTACAAGACCTCAAACCCCGGCCGGCGGCTGGGACCTTTGCCAATTCCCATCACCCGGATTCTCCCTTGCAGACCCAGCTCTCCCATCACGTCCCATGCTCGCTGCATCTGTCCTTTGCCACCATCAATGAGCAGCAGGTCAGGTAGCCTGCCCTCCTCTTTCAGCCTACGTTGGTAGCGCCGGCGCACCGCTTCCTCGATGGCAGCATAATCGTCCCCGGCCTGATCCGGGCTGACATTGAAGTGGCGATAATCCGTTTTCCTGGCCCCTTGCTGATCAAACACGACACAGGAGGCCACCGCTTTTTCACCCTGGGTATGGCTGATGTCAAAACACTCAATACGGCGCACAGGCTCTTGCGCCTCCAGAAGGCTTTCCAGCGCCAGAAAGCGAGACTCCATATGCTCCCGGGCAGCCAGCTCTGTAGCGAGCGACTGCTGGGCGTTGGTGGTAGCCATCTGCAACCATGCCGCCCGCTCACCGCGCACCTTCCAGGCCAGCCGCACCTTGCGCCCCCACTGTTCGGTCAGCGCCTCCTGCAGCACTGGCGCCCCCTCAACAGGCAGCGTCAACAGGATTTCCTGCGGTTTGACCGGGTCTTCGCGATCCCCCAGATAGTACTGGGACAGAAAGGCTTCGAGGATTTCAGGCAGCGCTTCCTCTCCGCGGGTATCTGGCCGGAAATTACGGTGCCCCAGTATCCGCCCGCCCCGAATCATCAACACATCCAGCACCGCCAGTCCGTGCCGACCCTCGATGGCTACCACATCCAGATCACCCTGCCCGGTCTCCGCCACCTGCTTTTGCTGTACCGCCTGAATGGCCGCCAGTTTGTCTCGCAACAGCGCGGCTTTCTCAAAGGCCAGCCCGGCGGCGGCGGCTTCCATTTGCGCACTGAGCGTGTCAACGACTTCGCGACTCCGGCCATCCAGAAAATCCCGCGCCATACGCACCTGTCCGGCATAGTCCTCTGGCGAGACCAGCCCCACACAGGGAGCAGTGCAACGGTTGATCTGGTGCTGAAGGCACGGGCGGGTACGATTGCGGAAATAACTGTCAGAGCAATTGCGGACCTGGAAGACCTTTTCTACCAGTGAAAGTGCCTCGCGCACCGCTCCGCCACTGGGGTAAGGGCCAAAGTAATCGCTTCCCTTGCGGCGCGTTCCTCGATGGAAGGTAATGCGCGGGTACGTATCCGCACTGGTAATGCGGATGTACGGGTAGCTCTTATCGTCCCGTAGCAGAATGTTATAGGGGGGGCGGATCGACTTGATCAAAGACTGTTCCAGCAACAGGGCTTCTGCCTCGCTACGGGTAACTGTGGTCTGCACATCAGCGATACGGGCGACCATGGCGCGTGTTTTGACGCTGCTGACGTTCTTCTGGAAATAACTGCTCAGGCGAGCCTGCAGGTTTCTCGCCTTTCCCACATAGAGCACCTGCTCCTCAGCGTCCAGCATGCGATACACACCCGGCTTGCGGGCGCAATGCTGAAGAAAGTGTTTGGAATCAAAGTCTGGCAATGGAGCTGTCCCTGTGATCAAGACGAGCAATTGTAACAGTGACAGCCCCGAGTCGCTTTAGCTCGCTTGCGTTTCTACCGCATCAAGCATTCCATGGCGGACAGCAAGAAGGGCCATTTCCACATCACTGGAGACACCCAGTTTGTCGAAAATGCGATAACGGTAGGTGTTTACGGTCTTGGGCGAGAGGCATAGCTTGTCTGCCACATCCTGCACCTTATGGCAGTTCACGATCATCATCATGATCTGCAATTCTCTCTCGGACAGCATGTCGAGCAGCGTGGCCTCCTCTCCCACATAGGGTTTGAGTGCCATCGCCTGGGCAATTTCCGGGCTGATATAGCGCTGCCCGCTAATTACGACCTTGATTGCCCTGACCATTTCCTCAAGATCAGCCCCCTTTGTCATGTAGCCAGCAGCGCCCGCTTTCATGAGCCGCGAAGGGAATGGCTCCTCTTCACACATGGTGACAGCAATAACACGAACCCCATCATCAATACGCAATAACTTGCGCGTGGCTTCCAGGCCACCGATCCCCGGCATCTTGATGTCCATCAGTACAACATCCGGACAGGCATCCCGGGTTAACTGTAGGGCTTCTTCACCGGAGCACGCTTCACCCACAACTTTGATACCCTCTACTTCGTCCAGCATTCTTGCGATGCCGGTACGAACGAGATCATGGTCATCCACTACCAATACTTTGATCATTCTATCTTCCCCAGGGCAATTCCTTTGCCCACTCAATCTCGTGACAGGTAACGCCCGAGCATAGCGATGATTGCCAGCAGAGAACAGGAAACCGTTAACACTGCATTATCCGTGTCAATTGCCCATGCTGCTGTATATTAGCCTTTGGTCGCGTTGACCGAAGAGATCAAAAACACAACCATGGATAGGCTGCGACAACCGCCACACCGCTAACAAGGAAAAGGCACTCATGAGCGCTATCGTTCTTCTCCTGCTGGGGCTGGGAGGTATGGCCGCCGGCTACCTATTCTACTCCCGCTTTATTGCCGACCGCATCTACCGGCTAGACCCCAATTACCGCACTCCAGCCCATGAATACGAAGATGGCGTGGATTTTGTGCCGACCAATCGCTATGTGCTTTGGGGCCACCACTTCACCTCGGTTGCCGGTGCTGCCCCCATCGTCGGCCCAGCCATTGCCGTTATATGGGGCTGGCTCCCTGCGTTCATCTGGGTCGTCTTTGGTACCATTTTCTTTGCAGGCGTCCATGACAGTGGCGCCTTGTGGGCCAGTGTCCGAAACCGGGCCAAATCCGTTGGTGCTCTCACTGGCGAAGTGGTCGGTCGCCGGGCCCGTACCGTGTTCATGATCGTGATCTTCCTGGTACTGCTGATGGTCAATGCCGTGTTCGGCGTGGTCATCGCCAAACTGTTGATCAACAACCCCGGAGCGGTCGTTCCCGTCTGGGGAGCCATCGCGGTGGCATTGGTCATTGGTCAGCTCATCTATCGGCGGATCATCGGTCTTGGGGTCGTATCGGTAGTCGGGGTCATCGCCCTTTACAGCCTGATTTATGTGGGCCCGAAAGTCCCCATCGCCCTGCCAGAACAGGTCATGGGGCTGTCTGCCAGCGCCAGCTGGATCCTGCTGCTGTTTGCGTATGCAGCCATTGCTTCGCTGCTGCCTGTGTGGATGCTGCTGCAGCCCCGTGACTACATCAATGGGCTGCAACTGTTTGTCGGCCTGATCCTGCTGTATGGCGCGGTACTGATCGGTAACCCCACTGTTGTCGCCCCCATGATCAATGACAATGTGCCCGCCGGCACGCCGTCACTACTGCCATTACTCTTCGTCACTATTGCCTGCGGCGCGATTTCCGGCTTCCACGGGCTGGTTGCCTCCGGAACCAGCTCCAAGCAGCTGAACAAGGAAACCGATGCCCGTTTCGTGGGGTATTTTGGCGCCGTGGGGGAAGGCTCTCTTGCTCTCGCCGCCATCATTGCTGCCACGGCCGGTTTTGCCACCCTGGCGGACTGGGAAGCCGTTTACACGGCGTTCGGGAAAGGCAGCCTGACCGCCTTTGTTGATGGTGGTGCCACGATCCTTGCGGGTGGCACCGGCATGGATGTGGGCGTTGCTGCCACCTTGCTTACCGTGATGGCGGCCCTGTTTGCTGGCACCACCATGGATACCGGCTTGCGTCTGCAACGCTATATTTTCCAGGAATGGGGTGAAATCTATCACCAGAAATGGCTGACACGCCCGTTACCCGCCACCCTGCTGGCCGTGGCGAGCTGCCTGCTGCTGGCCTTTGGTGCGGGCGGTGCCGACGGTAGTGGCGGCCTGCTCATCTGGCCCCTGTTTGGCACCACCAACCAGTTACTCGCCGGCCTGACGCTGTTGGTGATTACCATCATGCTGGTCCGCCGGGGGCGACCTGCCATTTATACCCTCGCCCCGCTGGTGTTCCTGCTGGTGATGACCCTGTTCGCCCTGCTTATTCAGCTCAAAAGCTTCTACGATAAACAGGATTGGTTCCTGCTGGGGTTGGACGTGGTGGTACTGGTTGCGGCACTGCTGGTTACACTGGAGTGCGCTGCCGCACTTAAAAAAGCCTTTCGTGAACCGGTGGAACAAGCCTGATGGGTAACCGCATTCTGGGCGCACTACGCCGACTCAGTGAGCTCGGCACCCTGTATTACAATGCGCCCTATCGCGCCGCCATTGCCCGCGCCAAACGGGATGAGGAAGACCTGTTCATGCTGCTGGTCTTTTCCGAAATGATGGGTATTCCCAATCCCGCAGCGTGGAGCACCCTTGAGCTGCAGCCACTGCTGATGGACCGCTTTCATCAGTGGCACACCCGCATGGGTATGGAGCGTTCCCCGCTTGACCACTTTCGATGTTGTTGATGCCTGACATGCTGGACATTGATGCCCTGCTCAACCACAAGCGCCTGTTGATGGTTGGTGGCAAAGGCGGGGTCGGCAAAACCACCACGGCTGCGGCACTGGCCTGTCGGGCGGCCAGTGCCGGGCGCAAGGTGCTGTTGGTTTCCACCGATCCGGCCCACAGCCTCGGCGATGCTTTCGATCGGGAGATCGGCAATCAGACCCGTTGTCTTGCCGCCAATCTGTATGCCCTTGAGCTTGACCCCGACGAAGAGGTCGACCGTTACCTGGAGAAGGTCAGCGCCCAAATGCGACGGTTTGCTGGTCCGGACCAGTTCAGGGAACTGGAGCGTCAGCTGCGCTTGAGTCGACAGTCGCCGGGAGCCCAGGAAGCGGCCCTGCTTGAGCGGCTGTCACAAATCATTGATGACGCCCCCAACGAATATGATCTAGTCATCTTTGATACTGCGCCCACAGGCCATACCCTGCGTCTGTTGAGCCTGCCAGAAGTCATGGCTGCCTGGACCAGCGGCCTGCTCAAGCACAATCACAAGGCGCGAGAGTTGGGCAAGGTGCTGGATCATCTCGGCCCCGGCAAAGATCTGGATAGCCCCATGCAGGAACCACTGGAACATGGCCGGCAGGATCTGGATCCGCGCAGCCAGGAAGTCGCCGACACACTGATGGTGCGCCAGCGCCTGTTTCACCGCGCCCGCCGTCGCCTGTCCGATGCACAAACCACAGCCTTCCTGTTCGTACTGACGCCGGAAAAATTACCGATTCTTGAGACCTGCCGGGCAGTCAGAAGCCTGACGGATGCGGGTATCCCGGTTGCCGGGGCGGTGATCAACCGGGTGCTGCCAGAACAGGCAGAGGGCAGTTTCTTTGCTGCGCGACTGACCCGGCAACGCCGTCACCTTGACGACATCGCCCGGCAGCTTGCCACGTTACCCACTATGTCAGTCCCTCTGCAGGAAGACGACGTTCAAGGGGTTGAAGCGCTCACCGCGTTCGCATCACTGATCCGCTGACAACGGACGCAGCAAACTCAAGAAAAACACAGACAAACAAAAAGGGCTCGCAATCAATGCGAGCCCTTTTTGTTATAGCGATATGGCGGAGGGGGTGGGATTTGAACCCACGGACGGTCTCCCGTCGCCGGTTTTCAAGACCGGTGCATTCGGCCACTCTGCCACCCCTCCGAACTGGCCAGCAATAATACATGAGCGCGTTAGCCAGTCAACGACCACGGGCTGCCGCGCAAGGCGTTTGCTGGAATGTTGATCAATTCCCGAGCCTGATACCCGATCAGTACTGTCTGAAGATGCGTTGCTTGGCAGACCGGTACTGGCTCTCATCGATAGCACCAGCCATGTGCAACCGGCGATGCTCCGCCATTTCTGCAGCCAATCGCACCTTACCCTGGGGCAATTGCTGCCAGGCGTGCTCACAACGACGGCTCAGGGCTTTGACCATTTTCAGCAAGGCTTCACGCTCACGGCGATATACGGTGACACGAAACACCGGTACCTCGCCATGGCGGGTTTCGAACTGCCATTCGTCACGCCATTTCTTCACCACAGCCGCAAACAGTCCAGCCGTGACACCGGCTGTTACCAATGCGACCAGCCCCCAGCCGGCCATCGTGGCAACTGCAGTGATGGCCGCGCCCATAACAGCACCCAGCAACCAACCCACCGGACGATGACGGCACTGACGCGGCACGGGGTTGATAAATGCCAGATTAAAGTCATGGCAGGTCTCATGGCGCCCTCTTAGCTGCCGCGCTTCGAGAAAACGCTCATTGAAGAGAGAAAGGCTGTGCCCGCCCCCGGCAACCCCTTTGCGGCTGAAAAGCGGGCGGTACTGGCGCTCGCGAGGCCCGGGCACCGCAATGAGTACGCCATGCTCATCGCTGCGACGCACATCCTTTAGCGCTATTTCCTGTTCTGTGGGCTCAAGGCTGAGTGATTGCACGATAATCCCCCTATGTCACTACCCTTAACGCCCCAGATGGTAGTCAAAACCCGCACCGCTCCTTGCGATGGGAGTCACAAAGCCGTCATGGCCCATTGATTACGCACCAAAAGGGTGAACTACGCATAAAAACAATGAGTTACCGTTCACGGAAACCCTTGATTTTGGCCCCCGTGGCCTTATCATCACAGGGACAATTACCAAGGATGAGATCCCTTATGAACAATCAGCCCAATCCCTATTCCGCTCCCCACCAGCAGGGCATGGCCGTCACCGGCGAGCGTGCGGCCCAGGTTCTGAAAAACACCTACATGCTGCTGGGTTTGTCCCTGGTTGTCGCTACTGGCGCGTCCTGGTTTGCCATGGCCAGCAACATCGGTTTTGTGAATGTGTGGCTTACCATCGGTGTGTATTTCGCACTGCTGTTTGCCACCAACATGTTGCGTAACAGCGCCTGGGGCATCCTGGCCGTATTCGGCCTGACCGGCTGGCTCGGTTTCACCACCGGCCCGATCATCAACATGTACGCCCAGGTTCCCGGCGGCATGGAGATCGTGACCACGGCACTGGGCGGTACCGCCTTTATCTTTGTCGCCATGTCCGCGATTGCGCTGTTCACCCGCAAGGACTTCAGCTTCCTGACCAACTTCATCATGATTGGTATTCTGGTGGCCTTCGCAGCGAGCATTGCCAATATCTTCTTTGCCATTCCGGCCCTCAGCCTGGCGGTGTCAGCCGCGTTCGTGCTGCTATCTTCCCTGCTGATCATGTGGCAGACCAGCGCCATCATTCACGGTGGTGAAACCAACTACATCCTCGCTACCGTGACCCTGTTCGTGTCCATCTACAACCTGTTCATGTCCCTGCTGCAGATCCTCACGGCCCTTAGCGGCGACGATTGATGCAGTTTGCCATCCTGGTCAATGCGGCGGCGGATTCCCCCGCCGCCTTGACCGCCCTGCTCTCCTGCAAAGCGCTTCACGCCCACCCGGATCACCAGCTTTACCGTCTGTTTTTCTATTCCGATGGCATTCATCTTTGCCACCGCCATGCCTGGCGGGGTGATGGCGACAATGCCAATGCGGCACAGCAATGGCAGCAATGGGTCCAGGAAAGCGGTATCCATGCCGAAGTTTGCGTCGGTGCAGCCCAGCGCCGCGGCATTGTGGCCGATGACACAGGGCACACTTTGGCCGACGGCTTCAGTCTGGTCGGGCTGGGGCAATGGGCCGATGCGATGATCAATGCACAGCGGGTACTTCAGTTTGGCTAGCCACCTCTACATTGCTACGGCAAATGCGCCGCTCAGTGACCGCTTTCAGGAAATGCTGGACATGCTGATGACCGGCGCCGCCTTTGGCTTGCCCACAGCGCTGTGGCTCACCAATGACTGCGTGAGCGTGCTTAACGCCCTGCCAGCCAACGACAGTCTGCTCCAGCTGGTCGATTTTGGGGTCCGCTGTGTGGTGTCAGACAGCGCTACCACCGGGGCACTCCAGGCAGAGGCGCTCAATTGCGATGAACTGCGGGAGCTGCGCACCGGCTGCCAGCAGGTTCTGGTGTTCTGACATGTTGCATCTGATCGGACTCAAACCCGGCGATCAGGCCGGTATTGATAGCTTCCTTGCGCTATATCAGCCTGATGATATTTGCGTCTTCACCGACGCGGGACTGCTGCTTGCCTCTGCCCTGCCACTGGAAGGCCAGGCTTACCTGCTCGCGCACCCGCAGATGAGCGCCCCAGGAAGCCATCTCGAGCGCATTGACCACACCACACTGCTGGATCTGGTGGCGACACACGGCCCCTGTACCAGCTGGTACTGATTTGTAGATATCACGCCCCTGGCAAGCCCGCGTACCACCGTGCTGCGAGCGGCGTGTTGCGAGGTTTGAATGACAGAACATGCCTTCGCGGAATATGTCCGCACTCTGGGGCGCGGAAAGCGTGCCCGCCGAAGCCTGACCCGGGAAGAAGCCCGCAATGCCATGCAGATGATTCTGGATGGCAAGGTCGAAGACGTGCAGCTTGGCGCCTTTCTGATGCTGTTACGGGTCAAGGAAGAAACCCCGGATGAACTGGCGGGATTTCTGGATGCCTGCCGGGGCGTGTGTGATGAGACACTGAAGGACTTTCCTGCCGTTCAGCTGGACTGGCCCAGTTACGCGGGCAAGAAGAAGCACCATCCGTGGTATCTGCTCGCCACCGTATTGTTGGCAGATCAGGGTATTCGCACGCTGCTGCACGGTGGCCCGGCGCACACCCCCAATCGAGTCTATACCGACGAGTTGCTGCCGGCTCTGGGGCTTAAGGTGGCGACCACCGTGAGCGAGGCCAGTGATCATCTGGCCCGGCAGGGCCTGGCGTATCTGCCCATAGAACAGTTCTGCGCCCCACTCTCTCATCTGCTTACCCTGCGTTTCTATCTTGGCCTGCGTTCGCCCATCAACACCCTGGCACGCAGTCTCAACCCGGCACGGGCCCCGCTATCCATGCAGAGCGTCTTCCATCCTGCATACATCGCGCTGCATCAGGGCGCGGCAGAGCTCTGTGGCGATCGTGATCTGCTGCTTTTCAAGGGCGAAGGCGGTGAACTAGAGGTCCGCCCGGATGCCCGCACCGCCATCACCGGCATCCGCCACGGCAAGCCGCTGGACGACGCCATACTGGACAATGTCCTCCCCCGCACCACTCCGCCCGGCACCCCCGATGCAGACATGCTCAAGAAAGTCTGGCGTGGCGAAGCACAGGATGAATACGGCGAAAATGCAGTCATCCAAACGGTCGCCGTGGCCCTCTGGGGCCTGGATAAAGCCGAAAACCTGGAAGAAGCACAGCAGCAAGCCCGGGCGTTATGGCAAAACCGGGACACCCGGAGAGCAATGAAGAGTTAATAACTCGCGGTTAGATTTTTCTGTTCTTCAACGCAATAGGCCGCGCCCAAGTCACGGGCGCGGCCTATTGCGTTTACTGCAATAACGTCGTTGCTCGCGCAACTATTAACTATTCACTGCTCTTTTTGAACCACCCAAACTTCGGATGCAAACTCACCACACTGCCAACAATGATCAACGTGGGCGCATGAATCTCCCGGCCCTCGATATCATCAGGCAGGGTCTCCAGGGAACCGGTGATCACTTCCTGCAGATTGGTGGTGCCCCGGGAGACAAGCGCAATCGGGGTGTCGCCTTTGCGGCCATGGGCCATCAACTGATCACAGATCTGCCGTAACCCGACCAGCCCCATATAGAACACCACGGTTTCCGTTTCACTGACCAGGTGCTCCCAATCCAGGGTGACGGTACCGTCTTTGCGGTGGCCGGTAACAAACCTGACAGACTGGGCATGATCACGATGGGTCAGTGGAATACCGCCGTAGGCGGCACAGCCGCTGGCGGCGGTGATACCCGGGACCACTTGAAAATCGATGCCCTCCTGGACAATCAGATCGATTTCTTCCCCGCCACGGCCAAAGATAAACGGGTCACCACCCTTGAGACGACAGACCTTCTTGCCCTGTTTGGCGTAGTGCACCAACAACTCGTTGATGTTGTCCTGCGGCAAGGCGTGTTTGTCGCGGGCCTTACCCACATAGACCATTTCCGCATCCCGGCGGGCAAGGTCCACAATACCCTTGCCTACCAAGCGGTCGTATAGCACCACATCCGCCTTCTGTAGCAAACGTAGCGCCCGGAAGGTCAGCAGGTCCGGATCTCCCGGCCCCGCGCCCACCAGATAGACTTCCCCCCGGCTCAGCCTTTCAGGATCGGCCTCGGCAATCGCCTCACTGAGCATGGCCTCCGCTTCGGAGTCTTTGCCGGCCAGGACCTTTTCCACAATCGGGCTGTCCAGTGCCTGCTCCCAGAACAGACGGCGGGCGCCCACGCTATTGAGTTTGTCCTTCAAGGGCTGCCGGAACCGTGCCATCAGGTCGGCCAGTCGGCCCCAGCGGGCCGGCAGACTGGATTCAATCTGGCTGCGCAGCTTGCGCGCCAGTACCGGGGACGCACCGGAAGAGCTGATACTGATCAGCACCGGTGAACGGTCGACAATAGCCGGGAAGATAAAATCGCCCAGGGAGGGATCGTCCACCACGTTAACAGGCAGCCCCTTGTCCCCCGCCAGCCGAGCCACCTCGGCATTGATGGCCTTGTTGTCGGTGGCGCAGATCACCAACGACACAGACTGAAGATCGCTTTCCTCGAAGGCTCGCTCACGCAGCGAGCCCTGGCTTTCTGCCACAATCTGGCGCAGCTCGGCGCACACATCAGGAGCAACGACATCAACAAGAGCACCAGAACGGTGCAAAAGGCGACCTTTACGCAAGGCCACTTCACCGCCACCGACCAACAGGGCACGCTTGCCCTGCAGTCGCCAGCTAATGGGTAGGAATTCCATGATTGCTCCCTGGGGGTTCAAACAGGCGGGAGCGTATTACTGCAGCCGCTCCAGCCCTCTCATATAGGGGCGCAATGCCTCCGGCACCGTGACCGATCCATCCGCATTCTGGTAGTTCTCAAGAATGGCTACCAGTGTACGCCCTACTGCCAGACCCGACCCATTCAAAGTATGTACCAGTTCTGGCTTGCCGGTTTCCGGATTCCGCCAGCGGGCCTGCATGCGACGCGCCTGGTAGTCGCGGAAGTTGGAGCAGGACGAGATCTCGCGGTATTTCTGCTGGCTGGGCAGCCACACTTCCAGGTCATAGGTTTTGGTGGAGGAAAAGCCCAGATCCCCGCCACACAAGATCACCACGCGGTAAGGCAGCCCCAGTTTCTGGAGAATCGCTTCTGCGTGGCCGGTCAACTGCTCCAACGCCGCATCGGACTCTTCTGGCCGAACCATTTGTACCAGCTCCACTTTTTCGAACTGGTGCTGGCGAATCAGGCCACGTGTATCCTTGCCGTGACTGCCTGCCTCGGAACGAAAACAGGGGGTATGGCAGGTATACCGGCGCGGCAGGCTGTCGGCTTCAAGAATCTCGTCTGCCACCAGATTGGTGACCGGCACCTCGGCGGTGGGAATCAGATACAACTCTCGCTCGCCTTCCATCTTGAACAGGTCTTCGGCAAATTTCGGTAATTGGCCCGTTCCCCGCAGGGCTTCAGGGCCCACCAGATAAGGTACATAGACCTCTTCATAGCCGTGTTCGCTGCTATGAATGTCCAGCATGAAATCCACCAGCGCACGATGCAGGCGGGCCACCGCACCGCTCATCACCGCAAAACGGGCGCCAGAGAGTTTACTGGCACTATCGAAATCCAGCGCTCCGCTGGTCAGACCCTCGCCAATATCCACGTGGTCACGGGCTTCAAAGTCCAGCACTCTGGGTTCGCCCCAAGTGCGCACTTCCACGTTGTCCTCTTCGTCGTTACCTTCCGGCACCGCTTCCTGGGGCACATTGGGCACCCCCATCAGGAATTCACTGATCTCGTCGTGAATCGACTTGGCATTGGCCACTTCCTGGTCCAGTTCTGCATCCAGGGTCTTGAGGGTTTCTGCCACCTTGGCCTTGGCTTCATCCACATTCATGCCGGACTGGATCAGCTGCCCAATTTGCTTGGAGGCTTTCTTGCGTTCGGCCTGCAGATCCTGGGAACGTACGTCTGCCTGTTTACGGCGCGCATCCAGTTCGGCAAACGCTGCCAGGTCCAGGCTGTAGCCACGCTTGGCCAGTGCAGCCTTGATCGCTTCGCCGTCCTGCCGCAGGGCACGAATATCCAGCATGTGTTTCTACTCCAGTTTCAAATCATTCAAATAGACAACAGTGTGTCGCACAGAGACGACGCGTCTCGGTAAACCGTTATTCCCAGATCATGCGACCAAGCATCAAGCCGGTCACACCCAGCGCCAGGCAAATGCTTACGGAGGCAAACGCATAGCCCGCCGCCAGCCCCCAGGCCTTGATTTCGAGCATTCGCACCAACTCGAAAGAAAAGGTCGAAAAGGTAGTCAGCGCGCCCAGCATGCCGGTCATGATCGCCAAACGCAGCGCTTCACTGCTGGTCAGGCTGGCCAAGGCTACGGTCAGCAGCCCGAACAGGAAACTGCCAACCAGGTTCACACTGAATGTGGCCCATGGCCACGCGGGCATGGCGGGGACACCCATCCACAGGGTTGTCGCAAACCGCAGACACGCACCCGTTGCCCCCCCTGCTGCCACGGCCAACCATGGCACTGCGCCCACATCAGTCATCCAGCTCTCCGTAGCGTTGCCAATCGCTGTCAGCATTGCGCTGGCGCAGTCGCTGCAGCTTGTCTGCCACCTTGATCTCCAGGCCGCGATTGACCGGCTGGTAGAGCCGGGTATGACGCAAGCTGGAGGGGAAATAATTTTCGCCGTCCACGAACGCATCGGGGAAATCGTGGGCGTAATGATACTCTGCCCCGAAGCCTTCGTCCTTCATCAACTGGGTCGGTGCGTTGCGCAAATGCAGCGGTACCTCATCTGTGGGCTTTTCCCGTACCAGTGCGCGAGCCTGATTGTAGGCGTTATAGACGGCGTTGCTTTTCGGGGCCACGGCCAGATAGGCCACAGCCTGGGCAATCGCCAACTCCCCTTCCGGGCTGCCCAGCCGCTCCTGCACATCCCAGGCTTGCAGGCACAGGGTCAGTGCTCGCGGGTCAGCATTGCCAATGTCTTCACTGGCCATACGCACCACCCGGCGGGCAATGTACAAGGGGTCACAACCGCCGTCCAGCATACGGGCGAACCAGTAAAGTGCTGCGTCGGGATCAGAGCCTCGCACAGATTTATGCAAGGCGCTGATCTGATCGTAGAAAAGGTCTCCACCCTTGTCGAAGCGGCGCACGGCATCGCTCAGCACTTCGCTCATCAGGTCAGCATCGATACGCGGGGCGTCACCATCAGCCAGATCCGCCGCCACTTCCAGCATGTTCAACAAGCGTCGGGCATCACCATCGGCGTAATTGAGGAGCAGCTCGGCGGCGTCCGCGTCGACGGTCATGCCATTGAGACGCGGTTCATCAAGCGCGCGCTGCAACAGGCCTCGCAGATCCTCCGCCGCAAGTGACCGCAACCGGTATACCCGTGCCCGGGACAGCAAGGCATTATTCAGCTCAAACGACGGGTTCTCGGTGGTCGCACCAATAAAGGTAATCGTGCCCTCCTCGACATGGGGAAGGAACGCATCCTGCTGCGCCTTGTTAAACCGGTGCACCTCGTCCACAAACAGGACGGTACGTCGCCCCTGGGCCAGTCGTATCTGGGCTTGCTCGACGGCGGCCCGGATATCTTTGACGCCAGAGAGTACGGCAGAGAGCGTGATAAACGCCGCGTCCACGGCCTGGGAAAGAATCAGCGCCAGAGTGGTTTTGCCCGTGCCAGGCGGGCCCCACAGGATCATGGAGTGAAGCTGGCCGCGCTCCAGTGCCTGGCGCAGGGGTTTGCCGGGGCCGACAAGGTGCTGCTGCCCTACATAGTCATCCAGACTGTTGGGGCGCAAGCGAGCCGCCAAAGGCTGCGCCTGCTGGGCATTGTCGGCGGCAAACAGATCGTTCATTGCTGCTGGATGACGTCAGTACCTTCCGGTGGCGTGAAGTGGAACAGTGAAGCATCAATGCCACTGTTTACCTTCAGATCACGGAAGTCGATGACGGTTTGCTGGCCAAGCGCATCCTGAAGCCGCATGGACATGGGCTGTTCGCCACGGAAGGTCACGTCAAGCTGGTCGAAAAGCGGGTCATCCCCTTTGGGAGTCAGGCGGTATGTCACTTGCGCGCCATTTCGGTCACGCTCGCTGATGCTGAACGCCTCGGCCACCTGGCTTGGCTGTCCGCCAAACAGCAGGGCCGGGGTCTGCCCGAGATCCTGGCTCAGGGGGCGCACCACGACCTGTTCCAAGTCTTCATCGTAGACCCACACGGTCTTGCCATCCGATACCGCCAGCTGGGAAAACGGGCTCGTGGTGGACCAGTAAAACTGATTGCCCCGCGCCACCTGGAAACGCCCTTCTGCCTGCTGCATGTGGGTGCCGCCCTTGTCGAGCACGGTTTGCTCAAAATCGCCCTTTAACGACTGCAGTTTCTGCAAGCGGGACAGTAATTCGTCGGTGGCGCCAGCCCAGGCCAAAGCCGGAAACAGCAGTGCGACCATCAGTAGTGTACGCATCAAGACTCCTTAGTCGGGACAGATCACGGTTAAACCGGCGGCGGCGCGATCACCTCACGCTGGCCGTTATGCCCCGCTTCGCTGACTACCCCGGCCATCTCCATGGCTTCCACCAAACGGGCGGCACGGTTGTAGCCAATTTTCAGTTTTCGCTGCACAGAGGAAATCGATGCCCGGCGTGACTGCGTCACGTAGGCAACCGCTTCGTCGTACAACGGATCATTTTCATCATCACCGTCACCGCCGGCGCCTTCCATGCCGGGCATCGGTGCATTGAGATCCGAGCCACCATCGAGAATTTCTTCCAGGTAGTTAGGCTCGCCGCGCTTGCGCCAATCGTCACAAACCCGGTGGACCTCTTCATCTGAGACAAAGGCACCGTGAACACGTTCCGGAACACTCTTGCCCCCCGGCAAATAAAGCATGTCACCATGACCCAGCAGCTGTTCTGCCCCGCCCTGATCCAGCACGGTTCGGGAATCAATCTTGGACGACACCTGGAAGCCGATACGTGAGGGCACGTTTGCCTTGATCAAACCGGTGATCACATCCACCGAGGGACGCTGGGTTGCAAGAATCAGATGAATCCCGGCAGCCCGCGCTTTCTGGGCAATCCGCGCGATCAGCTCTTCCACCTTTTTGCCCACAATCATCATCATGTCGGCAAATTCATCGATGACGATAACGATATAGGGCAGGTGCTCGGCAAGGGGCGCTTCTTCCTCAAGATTCATCGGGTCTTCAGGCTTCCACAGCGGGTCCTTGATCGGTTCACCCTTCTTCTTCGCCTCATCGACCTTGCGGTTATAGCCGGAGATGTTACGCACCCCCATGGCGGCCATCAGCCGGTAGCGACGCTCCATTTCACCGACACCCCAGCGCAAGGCGCCGGCGGCTTCTTTCATATCGGTTACAACCGGGGTCAACAAATGGGGAATGCCGTCGTAGACCGCCAGTTCCAGCATCTTGGGGTCGATGAGAATCATGCGAACATCGTCTGGGCCGGATTTGAACAGCATGGACAGCAGCATGGCGTTCACACCCACGGATTTACCGGAACCGGTGGTCCCCGCCACCAGAAGGTGTGGCATCTTGGCCAGATCCCCCATGACCGGGTTGCCCGCAATATCCTTGCCGAGCGCCATGGTCAGCGGCGATGAGGACTGGTCGAACATCTGGGTGCCCACCACTTCGGTGAAGCGGATCATTTCCCGTTGTTCGTTGGGAATCTCGATCCCCACCGTGGTCTTGCCCGGGATGACTTCCACAACCCGAACACTGATCACCGCCAATGAGCGCGCCAGATCCTTGGCCAGATTGGTAATTTTGGAAACCTTGATTCCTGCTGCTGGCTGAATTTCAAAACGGGTGATCACAGGGCCCGGCTGAACCGCCACCACCTCGGCCTCAATGTTGAAATCCTTGAGCTTGATCTCCAGCAGGCGGGACATGCCTTCGAGGGCTTCCTCAGAATACCCGCCCTTGGACTCTTCCACCGGATCCAGCAGTTCCAGCGGCGGAATTTCGCCACTGACCTCAGTGGTGAACAGTTTCTGCTGTTTTTCCTTCTGTACCCGCTCACTCTTTTGCACCGGAGCCGCGGGCTTGGCAATTTTGGGGGGCGTACGGGTTTCGGCTTTTTTCTTAGCCTCGCTGATCACTTTAGCCCGTTTTTCATGGGCCACTTTCTTCTGCCGCTGCTCCTCCTGTTTGCGCTTGCGCGCCTGCCACCAGGCAGGGACTTTCTCAACCGCTCCCAACACCAGCGCTCCCAGCCCTTCTGCCAGGGCGATCCAGGACAGATCGGTAAAGATGGTCACCCCGATCAGGAACAATGCGACCATGATCAGCGTACCGCCAAGGGGATTGAAGCCATCCAGGGCGGCCGCACCCACTTCATGGCCAAGGATGCCGCCAGAACCTTCCGGCAAGCTGTCGCCCATGCTGAAGTGCATGTAAGACAGAGCGGTACCGGCCAGCATGGTCAAAATAAAGCCCACCAGACGGAGGCTGAACAGCGGCCAGCTACCGGGCAGCCCGGCATGACGTTCACGCAGCACCTTGGCAGCCCAGAATCCCACCAATACCGGGAACAGGTAGGCCATGTAGCCAAACAAGCCAAGCAGCAGGTCGGCACTGAACGCACCAGCACGGCCCGCCGCATTACGCACGGCATCCACATGCCCCACATACGACCAGCCCGGATCGCGGCTGTCGAAGCTGATCAACGCCAGCAGCAGGTACATGGACAGAGCGATCAATGCGATCACCATGCCCTCGACCAGCCCGCGCTTGAGATGACGGGAAAACCCGGACTCTCCTTGCCCGGCAGCGGTTTTGCTCACGCCTTACCCCTTAACAAAATCCATGACATTGAACAGATAAAAATCCGTATTAAAAAATGCCGATAACAAATTGAAATTATTGCGATTGTAGTCAATCCACCGTGGGGCGGCCAGCATTGCTGTGTGCCTGCCGGGCCAGCCTGCGGGATTATTGCACAAAACCGCACCCTAACCCGGTTCATTGATCCTTTCTATCACAGCGACAGGCTTCACGCGTGCCCTGTTTTACGGTAGTTTTCACGCCTTGATTATGCAGGCTGAAGGCCCCATGAAAGGTCTCTCGTCCTGCTTACCCCCTATTACTGGAGTTTTCGATGAGCGACGTGCAGCACCATCGCCTGATTATCCTTGGTTCCGGCCCTGCGGGTTACACCGCCGCCGTTTACGCCGCCCGTGCCAATCTCAAGCCGGTGGTGATTACCGGGATTCAGCCTGGCGGCCAGCTCACTACCACCACCGAAGTGGACAACTGGCCTGGTGACGTTGAAGGTCTCCAGGGGCCTGACCTGATGGTGCGCATGCAGCAGCATGCTGAGCGCTTTGACACCGAGATGGTGTACGACCACATCAACGAAGTGGAGTTGCAGAGCCGTCCCTTCACGCTCAAGGGCGACAGCGGCACCTACACCTGTGATGCCCTGATTATCGCCACCGGTGCCTCCGCCATGTATCTGGGTCTGGCGTCAGAGGAAGCGTTCATGGGCAAGGGCGTCTCCGCCTGCGCCACCTGTGACGGTTTCTTCTACAAGGGCCAGCGTGTCGCCGTTATCGGTGGCGGCAATACCGCTGTGGAAGAAGCACTGTATCTCTCGCATATCGCAGAGCATGTCACCCTGGTGCACCGTCGTGACAGCCTGCGCGCCGAGAAGATCCTGCAAGACAAGCTGCTGGCAAAAGACAATATCTCTGTAGAGTGGGATCACACACTCGAAGAGGTGCTGGGCGATGACAGCGGTGTCACCGGCATGCGCATCAAGTCCACCAAAGGTGAAGGCAGCAAGGACATCGAACTGCAGGGTGTATTCATTGCCATTGGTCACAAGCCGAACACTGATATCTTTGAAGGCCAGCTGAACATGAAAGACGGCTACCTGAAGATTCAGAGCGGCACCGAAGGCAATGCCACCCAGACCAGCATTGAAGGCGTGTTTGCCGCTGGCGATGTGGCCGACCACATCTACCGTCAGGCCGTCACCTCTGCCGGCTCTGGCTGTATGGCCGCGCTGGATGCGGAACGCTATCTGGACAACCTGAAGGGCTGAAACGCCCTTCAGGTGATCGGTTAGCCTGTCATGGTGCCATGGCTGGAGCCGGGAAGTCCTTTCCCGGATACCCGTGACGCCCTCACCGACCCCGACGGCCTGCTGGCCGCCGGGGCGGATCTGAGCTCCTCCACACTCATTCGTGCCTACTCCCGGGGTATCTTCCCCTGGTACGATGCCGATCATCAGCCCATTCTGTGGTGGTCCCCTGCCCCGCGCTGCATTTTCTTTCCTGACGACATCCACATCAGTCGCAGCCTGCAACGTCATCTGCGCAACAGCGAGTTTTCGGTGACTCTCGATCGCGCCTTTGAACGCGTCATGTGGCTGTGTGCCCAACCCAGATCAGATGGTCATGGCACCTGGATCAGTGATGACATGATCGAGGCGTATGTGGGGCTGCACCGTCAGGGCTATGCCCACAGCCTGGAGATCTGGCAGGACGGCGACATTGCCGGCGCCATCTACGGCATCAAGCTGGGACAGGTGTTTTTTGGCGAATCCATGGTCTCTCCTCGCCGTAACGGCTCCAAGATGGCCTTGGCCGCCCTCAAAAAGCTCTCTCCAGCGCTGGATATCACCCTGATCGACGCCCAAGTGGAGAATCCCCACTTGCTGAGCATGGGGGCAAGGCTGCTGGAAAGACCGCAATTTGAAGCCCTCTTGTCAGAGCGAATCACAGCCACACCGGGCCCGGAACAGTGGCCAGCAACAGAATGGGCAGGCTTACCCGCACAGCCTTAAGCCCGACCAGTGGCACTCTGTGGACCCCCAGCTCAGCGACGCTATCTAGCCTGGCCCCCTCGTTTCTCGCTACACTGACCCCATGACAGACCTTTCCACCCTGCGCTTCTTCCGGACGCCGGCACATTCATGCAGCTACCTGGAAGATCGACAGGCCTCGACCCTGTTTGTGGACCCCCAGGCCACACTGTCACCGGAACTCTACAGCGAACTGAGCCTTCTGGGGTTCCGCCGTAGCGGGGATTACCTGTACCGTCCCCATTGCGATCAGTGCAGTGCCTGCATTCCGGCTCGGGTGCGGGTATCGGATTTTCAGCCCAAACGCCGCCACCGTCGGATTCGCAAGGTCAATGATGACCTGGTCGTCAACCGTGAGCCTGCCCGGTTTACCCGTGAGCTCTATTCCCTCTACGCGGACTACATCAACCAGCGTCATGGCGATGGCGACATGTACCCCCCGTCCGAGGAACAGTTCACCAACTTTCTGACCTGCGACTGGGCGGATACCCAGTTTTACTGTTTCCGCCAGGCCGGCAAACTCCGGGCCGTAGCGGTAACCGACCAGCTGGAAGACGGTCTCTCTGCCGTCTATACCTTCTTTGATCCCCATCTGCCAGAACGTAGCCTTGGCGTCATGGCTCTGCTGTGGCAAATCGAACAATGCCGGCGGCTACAACTCCCATACCTGTATCTCGGTTACTGGATTCACCAGTGCCAGAAGATGAGTTACAAGAGCCAGTACCAGCCGCTGGAGATACTGCGAAGCGGCGCCTGGAAGGACCTTCCGGACAAAGATTGATCAGCTTTCCGATCCATTCGCCCTTACCGTTAATCCGGTTTTGCAGCCGGCCCGCTTTTGCGGCACAATTGCGCCCTCGCTCAATAGCCGGTAACCCAAGGTATTCGTTGGATGGCGAAAGAAGAACAGATTGAACTCGAAGGTGTAATCGTTGAAACCCTGCCCAACACGATGTTTCGTGTGAAGCTGGACAACGGTCATGTGATCACTGCCCATATCTCCGGGAAGATGCGCAAATTCTATATCCGCATCCTCACCGGCGACCGCGTCAAGGTGGAAATGTCCCCCTACGACCTGACCAAGGGTCGTATCACCTTCCGCATGAAATAAAACGGGCAGCTGCACGCAACAAGCCTCACGCTGCACGCAGAAACCCAAAAAATACCCCCGCCTCCTACGAGCCGGGGGTATTTTTGTTTCTGCCTTAGCTGTCAACTATCAACCGTTAACTGTCAACTGAGCTACGCGGGCTCCGCCTCCGCCGCTTTCACCGTGAGAGCAAGCTTGCCGTCCTGTTCAGTGACGTCCACCTGCCCGCCCTGCTCGGCCAGCTCGCCAAACAGCAGTTTCTCGGCCAATGGTTTCTTGAGCTGCTCCTGGATCAGGCGAGCCATGGGGCGAGCCCCCATATCCTTGTCGTAGCCCTTGTCGGCCAGCCAGCTGCGGGCGGCGGCATCCACATTGAGCACCACGCCTTTTTCATCCAGCTGAGCCTGGAGTTCGACCAGGAACTTGTCGACCACCCCCAGAATGACCTCCGTCGTCAGCGACGCAAACTGCACGATGCCATCCAGACGGTTACGGAATTCCGGGGTGAACGCCTTCTTCAGCACCTCCATGCCATCGGTGCTCTGATCCTGCTCGGTGAACCCGATGGAGCGCTTGTTCAACACCTCGGCACCCGCATTGGTGGTCATGATCAGAATCACGTTACGGAAATCCGCCTTGCGGCCGTTGTTATCCGTCAGGGTGGCGTTATCCATCACCTGCAGCAGAATGTTGAAAACCTCGGGGTGCGCCTTTTCGATTTCATCGAGCAACAGCACGCAATGGGGAGTCTTGGTGATCGCCTCGGTGAGCAAACCACCCTGGTCGTAGCCTACATAGCCCGGGGGCGCCCCGATCAAACGGCTGACCGTGTGACGCTCCATGTACTCGGACATATCAAAGCGTACCAGCTCAACCCCCAGGGCCCGTGCCAGCTGACGGCTGACTTCGGTTTTGCCCACCCCGGTGGGCCCGGCAAACATGAAGCTGCCGATGGGTTTATTCTCGCCTTTAAGCCCCGCCCGGGACAGTTTGATGGCCGCAGAAATAGTATCGATGGCTTCATCCTGCCCGAACACCGTCATCTTAAGGTCGCGCTCGAGATTGCGGAGCAACTCCTTGTCTGAAGACGATACCTGTTTGGGCGGAATGCGGGCGATCTTGGCAACCATGTCTTCCACATCGATTTCATCGATGGTGCTCTTGCGCTGATCCTCAGGGCGAAGACGCTGCCAGGCACCGACCTCATCAATCACGTCAATAGCCTTGTCAGGCAGGTAGCGGTCATTGATATAGCGGGCGCTCAGCTCCGCTGCGGCTTTGAGTGAGGCATCGCTGTAGGTCACATCATGGTGCTTCTCAAACCGTGACTTCAGTCCCTTGAGAATACCGATAGTGTCTTCCACCGACGGCTCAACCACATCAATTTTCTGGAAACGGCGAGACAAGGCCCGGTCCTTCTCGAACACACCACGGTATTCCTGGAATGTGGTAGAGCCCATGCACTTCAGCTCACCATTGGCCAGCAATGGCTTGAGCAGGTTCGAGGCGTCCATCACTCCGCCGGACGCCGCACCGGCGCCAATAATCGTGTGAATTTCGTCAATAAAGAGAATGGAATTGGGCTCTTTTTTCAGCTCGGCCAACAGGGATTTCAGGCGCTTCTCGAAATCACCGCGGTACTTGGTTCCCGCCAGCAGAGCACCAAGATCCAGAGAATAGACAGTGGCATCGAGCAACGGCTCCGGTACCTGCTCCTCCACGATCATCCGCGCCAAGCCTTCAGCGATCGCGGTCTTGCCGACCCCGGGCTCACCCACCAGCAGCGGGTTGTTCTTGCGGCGACGGCAGAGAATCTGCGCTGCACGCTCAATCTCGAATGCACGGCCCACCAGCGGGTCAATACGGTCCTCACGAGCCAGTACATTCAGGTTGGTCGCATAGTTCTCCAGCGCGCTGGCCTGTGACGGCTCTTCCGCCGTGTCGTTTTCCTGGGCCGCTTCGATAGAGGGATCAGCGTCCTCGACCTGGGAAATGCCGTGGGCAATGAAGTTAACTACGTCCAGACGGTGAATATCCTGACAGTTGAGGAAGTAAACGGCCTGGCTTTCCTGCTCGTTGAAAATGGCGACCAGTACATTGGCGCCAGTGACTTCCTTCTTGCCGGAAGACTGGACACTGAACACCGCCCGCTGCAGTACACGCTGAAAGCCCAGCGTCGGCTGGGTATCACGATCCGGATCACCTTCCGGCAACAAGGGGGTGGAATCTTCAATAAACTGGCTTAACGCATCACGCAATTCATCCAGGTCCGCGCCACAGGCGCGCAGCACCTCAACGGCGGCCTCGTTATCCAGCAGTGCCAGCAGCAGGTGTTCTACCGTCATGAACTCATGACGATGACTGCGCGCATGGCGAAACGCCTCGTTTAGCGTCATTTCCAGTTCTTTGCTGAGCATAAGGCTACCTCACTACCGGGCTCGCGTTGTCAGGCCTTTTCCACCTGGCACATCAGCGGATGCTGATTTTCGCGGGCGTATTCAACCACCTGGGTGGCTTTGGTTTCGGCGATATCCTGCGGGTACAACCCGCACACCGCCTTCCCTTCCGTATGCACCGTTAACATGACCCGGGTGGCCTGTTCACGGTTCATACTGAAGAAGTCCTCAAGTACTTCGACCACAAAATCCATGGGGGTGTAGTCATCATTAAGCATCAACACCTTGTACATGGACGGCGGCTTGAGTTTCGGTCTGGCCTCTTCAACGGCCAGATCCCCATGGCGATCAGGATCTGCCGGATTGTCTGCGGGGCCTGCGGAGATCCCCACCTGACCCTCTGGATTCTCCCTCTGCCACCACTGCTGCAAAATCATAAGCCTCTTAACCGTTGTAACCCTGCTGGCACCAACAGGCAATATTGAAATGATGGGCGGTCATGCTTTTTTCAATCCCCAGAGCCATCACATGACCACAAAAAGTTCATGGGGTTGACACCCTGCGACACATGTTTAAAAGTTGCACAATGCTGCAGCCCTGATGTAACGGGGATCAGCGCCGCCAAGATAGCGACGTGCTAAAGAACGCCGGGGCACCGCACAACATGCAGTGTACCGTGCTGTCAGCGGCTAATAAAAAGAAACGTTAGAGCATACAAAAGCTCTTGGCCATTGGAGAGGTAGAGGGAAGGACCATGGCAACGGGAAGGGTTAAGTGGTTTAACAATGCAAAAGGGTACGGCTTCGTTCGTCCGGATGAAGGCGGAGAAGATCTGTTTGTTCACTATTCCTATATCCAGATGGAGGGCTACAAGAGCCTGAAGGCTGGCCAACCAGTTGAATACGAAGTACAACCCGCAAACAAGGGCTTTCATGCTGTCAATCTTCGCGCCAGTGGTGATGCGATTAATGACGCCTCAAATGAGGGGGAAGACACAGAGTAAGCCAGGGTGCAGCATCCTCATCGGCTACAGCCAGACAATGACAAACAAAAATGCCGGCTTTCGCCGGCATTTTGGTTCCTCGCCAAGCTCTTACAGCTTGTCCAGAATGTCATTGAACGTGGCACTCGGACGCATGGCAGCTGACGCCTTGCCGAAATCAGGGTTGTAGTAACCCCCGATATCCGTCGGGGACCCCTGCACCGCCACCATTTCCTTGACGATAATTTCCTCGTTCTCGGTAAGCAGCGCCGCGATGGTGCTGAACTTGTCTTTCAGCTCAGCATCGTCGTCCTGGGCCGCCAGGGCCTGGGCCCAGTACATGGCGACATAGAAGTGGCTCACCCGATTATCCGGTTCACCAACCTTGCGGGACGGCGCCTTGTTCTGCTCCAGGTACTGCTCGTTGGCCTTGTCGAGGGCTTGGGCAATCACCTTCGCCTTCTTGTTGCCATACTTCTCGCCCAGCTCCTCGATGGAAACGGCCAGCGCCAGAAACTCGCCCAGCGAATCCCACCGCAAGTGGTTCTCTTCAAGGAACTGCTGTACATGCTTGGGTGCAGAGCCACCGGCACCCGTTTCGTAGAGTCCGCCACCGGCCATCAGCGGCACAATGGACAGCATCTTGGCGCTGGTGCCCAGCTCCAGGATCGGGAACAGGTCGGTCAGATAGTCACGCAGCACGTTACCGGTAACTGAGATGGTGTCCTTGCCACGGATCATGCGCTCCATGGTGTAACGGATCGCCTGAACCGGGGACATGATGCGGATATCGAGCCCGTCGGTGTCGTGATCCTTCAGGTATTCAGTGACTTTCTGAATCAGCTGGGCGTCATGGGCGCGCTCTTTGTCCAGCCAGAAGATAGCCGGGGTATTGCTCTGGCGGGCTCGGGTCACCGCCAGCTTGACCCAGTCACGGATGGGCAGATCCTTGGCCTGACACATGCGCCAGATATCGCCCTCTTCCACGTCGTGGGTGAGCAACACCTCACCGTCTTCACGGACAACACGCATGGTGCCGCCTTCTTTCATTTCGAAGGTCTTGTCGTGAGAACCATATTCCTCTGCCTTCTGGGCCATCAAACCCACATTCGGCACAGAACCACAGGTCACCGGATCAAAGGCGCCGTGGGTCTTGCAGAAGTTCACCACTTCCTGGTAGATGGTCGCGTAGGTGCTTTCCGGAATCACCGCCTTGGTGTCCTTGAGCTTGCCATCGGCGCCGTACATCTTGCCGCCCTGGCGAATCATGGCCGGCATGGAGGCATCGACGATGACGTCGGACGGCACATGGAGGTTGGAGATGCCGCGGTCAGAGTCCACCATCGCCAGCTCCGGACGATGCAGGTAACAGGCACGAATAGTGGATTCGATCTCCAGACGCTGGGAAATCGGCAGCTCTTCGATTTTCTGGTAGATATTGCTCAAGCCGTTGTTGGGGTTGGCACCGATTTGTTCCAGTACCTCACCGTGCTTTTCAAACAGCTCTTTGTAGAAGCGACGCACCGCATGACCGAATACAATCGGGTGCGACACCTTCATCATGGTGGCCTTCACATGCAGCGAAAACAGAATGCCAGTGTTCTTGGCATCGTCGATCTGCTCATCGAAGAAGTCGCAGAGCGCCTTCTTGCTCATGAACATGGCATCAATGACTTCCCCGTCCAGCAAGCCAAATTCCGGCTTCATCACAGAGATGTTGCCCTGAGAGTCCACAAACTCGATGCGGACCTTGCAGGCCTTATCAATGGTGGTAGAGGTCTCGTGGGAATAGAAATCTCCCCCCCGCATATGGGCCACGTGGGTACGGGAAGCAGGGCTCCAGTAACCCATGCTGTGCGGGTTCTTGCGGGCATAGTTCTTGACAGCAAGCGGAGCACGACGATCTGAATTTCCTTCACGAAGCACCGGGTTCACCGCAGACCCGAGCACCTTGGCATAACGGGACAGAATTTCTTTTTCATCATCATTACGCGGCTCGTCTGGGTACTCAGGCACGTTATAGCCATGTTCCCGGAGCTCTGCGATTGCTTCACGAAGCTGCGGGATGGACGCGCTGATGTTGGGAAGCTTGATGATGTTGGCTTCCGGATCCTGGGTCAGATCGCCCAGGGCGGTGAGGGTATCGGTGACTTTTTGGTCGTCTGACAGATGTTCGGGGAAGTTGGCGAGGATCCGTGCGGCAAGCGAAATATCGCTACTTTCAACTTCAATCCCGGCGATGGAGGTAAATTTCTCAATAATGGGCAAAAACGAGTAGGTCGCCAGCGCGGGCGCCTCATCTGTCATGGTGTAAATAATTTTTGGGGTGGTCATAGAATTATAAGTCCCAATTGTATTGGCAGTGTTTCCCACCTGATGTGAGTCGGCTTTTGACCGTCAGATCAGCGGGTCTTAACAGGACTACTCTGTCTTTATCAAACCGTAACCGGCGTGTGCTGGCGAGTATAGCACTGACCGTTTAGCCTTGTTAGCGTAGCCGGCCGGTAATACGACGCATTATATCAATCAAACCTATCAGGATTGTCAGGCCCCATGGCGCAATTGATCTTGCTCAACAAACCCTTTCAGGTGTTGTCCCAGTTTCGCGACGATCAGGGTCGCCGAACGTTGAGCGAATTCATCCCCCAACCGGACGTGTATCCGGCAGGACGACTGGACTGGGATTCTGAAGGCCTGCTGTTGCTGACTGATGACGGCAGCCTGCAGGCGCGCATCAGCAGTCCGCGGTTCCACCTTCCCAAAACCTATCTGGTTCTGGTGGAGGGTGAGCCCGGGGGCTCTGATCTGCAAAAATTGCGCCAGGGCATCACTCTGAAAGACGGCCCTACCCGGCCCGCCCAGGTCGAGCGCATTGATGCCCCGCCACTGTGGGATCGGCATCCTCCAGTTCGGTCACGCAAAACGGTAACCGACAGCTGGTTGAAACTCACCATAGACGAAGGTCGAAACCGTCAGGTACGACGCATGACCGCCGCCATCGGATTCCCCACCCTGAGGCTGGTTCGCTGGCAGATTGGGGACTGGTCAGTGGAAGGCCTGGCGCCGGGGGAATGGCGCGCTAGCGAGGTGCACGCCCCGTCGCGTCCTGTAGCCAGGACGCGGCGGCCTGGTCATCGCTCTCGCGGGCCTCGACCCAAATCCAGCACCCGTCGATAAGCTCTTTCTTCCAGAACGGCGCCCGGGTCTTCAGCAGATCCATGATAAAGGCGCAGGCCTCGAAAGCAGCCTGACGGTGGGCCGAGCTGACCGCCACCTGGACAATGTCCTCACCCGCCTGAATGGTGCCAACCCTGTGCGCGACCCAGGCACCATTGAGGTGCCAGCGACTGCAGGCCTGCTCAACAATGGTGCCCAGCACTGATTCCGTCATGCCCGGGTAATGTTCCAGATGCAGGGCCTCTACCTTGCCTTGCTCATCGCGGACCTGGCCACTGAACATCACCACCGCACCACTGCGCCCCTGATCCCGCAGCCACAAATCCGGCTCGCTGGCGCTCAAACCACCCTCACGAACCTCGATATGGGCCTTCATCCGCCGGTCACCGGTGGAAACAGGGCCACCACGTCTCCCGCTTCCACAACACTATCTTCATTGCCCAGCACTTCATTGATGGCCACCATCCGTCGCGGTGTCGCCTCCAAAGCCTGGGCCAGAGCCACATCGGTTTCCGCCAGCCAGTCAACCAGCTGCGCAACTGTGCTCACCCCTTCCGGTAAGTCGATCTGGATAGCATCACGGCCTGCCCGTTCCCGCAGAGCAGCAAAAAAGCGTACCTGGACCATCATTTTTCTTCCTGTTCGTTAACGCGTTGGTAATGGCCGCTACGCCCACCCTGTTTTTCCAGCAGGCAGACGCTTTCAATCACCATGCCACGATCGACCGCCTTGCACATGTCATACAGGGTCAGCGCCGCCACCGAAGCCGCGGTCAGGGCCTCCATCTCGACCCCGGTTGTGCCGCTGAGCTTGCACAGGGTCTCGATCCGCAGGGCGTCATCCCCTTCTGGCTCGATATTCACGGTCACCTTGGTCAGCATCAGGGGGTGGCACAGAGGGATCAGGTCCCAAGTCTTTTTGGCCGCCTGAATACCTGCAATGCGGGCGGTTGCCAACACGTCGCCTTTGGGATGGCGCTGATCCTGAATCATGGCCAGCGTGGCAGGCTGCATGCGTACCCGGGCCTGGGCCACAGCGACCCGTTGAGTCACTGCCTTGTCAGTGACATCAACCATCTGTGCCTGTCCACTGCTGTCCAGGTGGGTAAACTGATCGTCTGACATCCTCGCTCCTGGCCTGTTGTCTCGGCGGCGGCTGCGCTACCATTCCCGCCTTTCATCGTATCGTATTGTGTCCGGCTCCGCCGGGCGCCCTGTTGGCAGATCTGCTATGAACAGCTTCGAGCCGCACATTACTGTGGCCTGCGTGGTGGAACAAGACGGCAAGTTCCTGTTTGTCCGCGAATTGAGCAAGGGCCGTGAGGTCCTCAACCAGCCAGCCGGCCACGTGGAGTTCGGCGAAACCCTGGAACAAGCGGCCTGGCGTGAAACACTGGAAGAAACGGCTTGGCAGGTGGAAATCACCGACCTGTTGGGCTGGTACATCTTTCAGCCGCAGAAAGGCGGCGGGGTGTACTATCGGACCTGCTTTGTGGCCCGACCGGTGAGCCACGACCCACGTCAGAAACTGGATACCGGCATCCTTGACGCCGAGTGGCTGACACCAGAGGCCTTCCGCGCCCGTCGTGACCAGCACCGCAGCCCCCTTGTGGAACGCTGCCTGGATGACTATCTCTCTGGTAGACGATTGCCCCTGGACACCATTTACCAGCACCCTTGGCCTCTCCAGCGGGGCTGACAGGAATACTGTGACCATGCACAAAGCGCCTCAAGATACCCGCGTTATCGTTGGCATGTCCGGCGGTGTGGATTCCTCCGTCGCGGCCGCCCGACTGATCGACGCTGGCTACCAGGTCGAAGGCCTGTTCATGAAGAACTGGAACGAGGACGACGGCACCGAGTATTGCACCGCCCGCGAAGACCTGCTGGACGCCATGCAGGTGGCCGGTGTTCTTGGCATCGAATTGCACACCGCCAACTTTGCCTCGGAATACTGGGACCGGGTATTTGAACATTTCCTTGCCGAATACCGGGCAGGCCGGACCCCCAACCCGGATATCCTCTGCAACAAGGAAATCAAGTTCCAGGCCTTCCTTGACCATGCACTGACCCTGGGCGCGGACTACATTGCCACCGGCCACTACGCGCAGGTCGATCACACCGGAGCCGCGAAGCTGGTTCGCGCTGTCGATACCAACAAGGACCAGACCTACTTCCTGCACGCGGTAGATCACCACAAGTTCGATCGTACCCTGTTCCCGCTGGGGGATCTGGAAAAGCCCGAAGTGCGCCGGATCGCCGAAGACAAGGGCTTCGCCAACCACAAGAAAAAGGACTCCACCGGCATCTGCTTTATTGGTGAGCGCCGCTTCAAGGATTTTCTCGAGCAGTATCTGCCTGCCCAACCCGGCAAGATTGAAGACGACCACGGCAACGTGATTGGCGACCATGATGGCCTGATGTACTACACCCTCGGCCAGCGTCAGGGGCTGGGTATTGGCGGCCGCGCCGATAGTAACGATGCCCCCTGGTATGTGGCGGGCAAGGATCTGGACCGCAATGTCCTGATTGCCGTGCAAGGCACCGAACATCCACTGCTGTATAGCCGCGAACTGACCAGCGCTCCGGTCATGTGGGTGGCCCTGCAGCCTCCGGCCCTGCCAGCCAGACTCACGGCAAAGACCCGCTATCGCCAACCCGATCAGGCCTGTACGGTTTCCGATGCCGGTGAAGGGCGCGTTCATGTGGTCTTTGATGAGCCACAACGGGCAGTGACCCCCGGTCAGTCCGTGGTCTTCTACGATGGCCCGGTCTGCCTCGGTGGCGCGCCCATTGAAGCAACCCGGTAACGACCCAACGCCAAGGACAGACACCCCATGAGCGAACGTTTCTCTCGCGAACAGCAGCGAACACTGGCGCTGGCTGCTGTGTTCCAGGCGGCCCAGCTGGCAGACGACATTGCCCTGCGTGGTGATTGCGACCCACGGGCCTTTGAAGCGCTCATCGAGGGCGTAATGGCACTGGATGCGGAGACGTTTGATGCCATCTATCCCAGGCCCGGCCTGCTACGCGATGGCATGAGCTTGCTCAACCGCAGTCTCAACAAGGATTCCGCCGGAGGCTCCCTGCGCCCGCTCAACTACGGCCTGGCCCTTCTCCATCTGGCAGGCAAACTCCGCAAGAACGACGACACCACCAGCATTCTGCGCCATCGGCTCATGGCCCTGAGTGGCCAGCAAGCCCATTTCAGCAGCCTCACCGATGATGCGTTCTGTCACCGGCTGGCCGGGATCTACGTGGACACCCTGGGGACCTTCCGCTTTCGCATACAGGTGAAGGGCGAGCCCTCTCATCTTCAGGACGAAAACAAGGCCGCCAGGATTCGCGCTCTGTTCCTTGCCGGCGTCCGCGCCGCCTTCCTGTGGCACCAGTTCGGCGGGCGCCGCTGGCATCTTCTGTTCCAGAGAAAACCTATCCTTTCACAAATAGAGTCGATAGATATCAATAATTTATAGGCGTTTGTTAATCTTTTTCCTCAAAAGGGATCACGGGCTGTGACAGCGGAATCTGAGCCACCAGAACCGCCCATATATGACAGTCCTCCCCCGCTACTCCCTCTTTAATCCCTGCGCTCTCAATGGGGGCAACCCCTTTTCCCGTACGCCACCAGCCACGCTCCAGACACCAGCGCAACAGAAGCACGCAGCCCCGTCTTTTTTGCTGTATCATTGCGCCGCTTTGGAACCTTACTTGGACGACTTCGGGAGCCTGACACATGTCCAGCCTGAATACCCTCACCGCCATTTCACCGGTCGATGGCCGCTATGCCGGCAAAGTTGATGCCCTGCGTAACACTACCAGTGAATACGGTCTGATCCGCTTCCGCGTCCACGTGGAAGTGAGCTGGCTGGAACAGCTCGCCCACGACAAGAATATCCCCGAAGTCCCGCTGATGAGCGGTCAGGCGGCCTGGCACCTGCGCGGCATTACCCGCGACTTCGAAGCCAAACATGCCGAGCGCATCAAGGAAATCGAAGCCACCACCAACCACGACGTGAAAGCGGTGGAATACTTCATCAAGGAACAGATGGCCGAGCACGGCGAACTGGCTGGCATGAGTGAATTTGTCCACTTCGCCTGCACCAGTGAGGACATCAACAACCTCTCCTACTCCCTGATGCTCAAGGAAGCCCGCGAGATCCTGCTGCCCAAGATGGACCAGGTGATCAATGCCATCCGCCGTCAGGCCCATAGCCTGGCCGACCAGCCGATGCTGTCACGGACCCACGGCCAGTCGGCCTCCCCCACCACCGTTGGCAAAGAAATGGCCAATGTGGTGGCCCGCCTGCAGCGCCAGCGCGATCAGTTCGCCGCTGTGGAACTGCTCGGCAAGATCAATGGCGCGGTGGGCAACTACAACGCTCACCTGTCGGCCTACCCGGAAGTGGACTGGGAAACCTTTGCCCGCCGTTTCGTTGAAAGCCTGGGACTGACCTTCAACCCCTTCACCACCCAGATCGAACCCCACGATTGCGTGGCGGAGTACTTCCACGCACTGATGCGTTTCAACACCATCCTGCTGGATTTCGACCGTGACGTGTGGGGCTACATCTCGCTGGGTTATTTCAAGCAGAAAACCGTGGAAGGCGAAGTGGGTTCCTCCACCATGCCCCACAAGGTCAATCCCATCGACTTCGAAAACTCCGAAGGTAACCTGGGTCTGGCCAATGCGATCATGGATCATCTGGCTGCCAAGCTGCCCATTTCCCGCTGGCAGCGTGATCTGACCGATTCCACCGTACTGCGTAATGTCGGTGTCGGTCTGGCCCACAGCCTGATCGCTTTCGAGGCTAGCCTGAAAGGTATCGGCAAGCTGGAAGTGAATGCCGCCCGTCTTAATGCAGACCTGGATGCCGCCTGGGAAGTCCTGGCCGAGCCGATCCAGACAGTCATGCGTCGCTACGGGATCGAAAAACCCTACGAGAAGCTCAAGGCTCTGACCCGCGGCAAGGACGGCATTAATCAGGAGACCCTCACCGCCTTCATCAATGATCTGGCGATCCCGGATGAAGCCAAGGAAATCCTGCTTGCCATGACCCCGGCCAGCTACATCGGCAACGCCCCGCAACAGGCACGTAACCTCTGAAGCGTGAGGCTGTGCCAGCTATCGCTGGCACAGCCTTGCTGCCGGACTTGCCCATGAGCGCCACACTCCCACACTTCACCTTGCCGCTGGCTCCTGAAGCCTTTCTGCGTGATTACTGGCAGAAAAAGCCGCTGTTCATGCCCGCAGCCGCCACGGGCCTTGACAGTCCGGACGCTGACACCCTGGCCGGGCTGGCTCTGGAAGACGGCGTAGAAGCCCGAATTATTCAGGGAGCGGGCAAGGGCCCGTGGCAGCTGCAACAGGGCCCGCTGGACGAGGAGATCTTTTCCACTCTCGGGGAACGGGACTGGACCCTGCTGGTGCAGTCAGTTGATCATTTCCTCACCGAAACCTCTCTGCTGCTGGACGGTTTTGCGTTCCTGCCGGGCTGGCGCGTGGAAGACATCATGATGAGTTACGCGGTGACGGGCGGCAGTGTCGGCCCGCACTTTGACCGTTATGACGTCTTCCTGATTCAGGCGCACGGTTCCCGTCGCTGGCAAATTGGAGAGGTCTGTGACGAACACAGCCCACGCCTGCCCCACCCGGACCTGAAATTGCTCGATGGCATGGCAGTCCGGGAAGAATATATCGCCATGCCCGGCGACGTACTCTACCTGCCGCCCGGGGTCGCACACCACGGTGTGGCCGAGGATGATGACTGCCTGACCTGGTCCGTCGGCTTCCGTGCACCGGATTACCAGATGCTGATGGCCGAAATCGCCGGTGAGTGCCTGGCAGATGCTGACAGCCACCTGTTCACGGACCCCCAGCGTACCGTCCCCGACAACCCAGCCATCCTGACCGATCAGGATCGCCAGGCCCTGGTGCGTGGGGCGCTCGATCTGCTTAAGCCAGAAGGCATTGAACGGGCAGTTTATCGCTGGCTATCGACCCCCCGACAGGATGGCCTTGAATTTGCCATCGACGACCACCATATTCGCGAGCGCGATCCGCACACCGCCCTGGTTCGCCATGGCAGCGTGCGCCTGCTGATGCAGGGCAACCGGGTATGGCTCAACGGTGAGCCGCACACCCTTACAGAACAACAACGCCCGTTGGTTCAGCTATTGGCCAGCAAGCGACGCTACACGGAAAGCGAGCTGGAAGCCGTAATGACTTCCACCGCCAGGGAATTGCTCCATGAATGGATTGAACAGGGCTTCTTTGCCCCACTGTAACGAGACCCCTATGGCTATCAGCATTATCGAAACCCGTTGGGATGAAAGCGAAACCGCCCTGCGCAACCTCCGCCAGCAGGTGTTCATTGATGAACAGCACGTGCCGGAGGAGCTGGAATGGGATGGGGAAGATGACCAGGCCGTCCATTTTATGGCCCTGGACGCGAACCAACAGCCGGTCGGCTGTATCCGCTTGTTGCCCACCGGGCAGATCAGCCGCCTGTGCGTATTGTCAGAGCAACGTAACAACGGCGTAGGGAGCTCCCTGCTGGTGGCAGCCGAAGATGCCGCCCGTGGCCTGGGAATGGAAGAAATCTTCCTGCATGCCCAGACCCACGCCACCAGTTTCTATGAGGCTGCAGGGTTTTCTGTGTCCGGCGGGATCTTCATGGACGCCAACATTCCACACCGACAGATGTTCAAACCGCTGGTCTGATGTCATTTGTCATCGGCGACGACGACACCCTGATCACCCTCACCCGGAGCCAGGCCAGCGAAGGGCTGGCTCGCCTGGCCCACGCCTGCAAGCGCCGTCTGTGGCTTCGCGTGCCCACCCTCGATGCACTTACCGCTGACGATCAGGTGGTCGATGCCATCAAGGCTCTGGCCATCGCCAGTGAACGCTCCGACGTGCGAGTGCTGTTTGATGATCAGCAAGAGGCGGTGCGCAATGGCCATCGGCTGATTCACCTCGCGCGCAGACTGCCCTCACGCATTCAACTTCGCCAGACCCAGCAGGACGACTGCGACCCGCAGGCCTGCCATGCGCTCGGGGATGATACCGGCCTTTTCGAAGCCATCGGCTGGCCACGGCCCAGCCGCATTCACCTGTGCGCACACCGCCTGCCGCGAGCGCCACGCCTTGCCAGGGATTTTCAAACGCTTTGGGAACGGGCCGGCACCAGCCCGGAACTCCGGGAGCTGCGACTGTAACGCTAAGGAACCTCTGAATAACTCCTTGCATGCTCAGTCTTTCAGGCTGGTTCGCCCCCTCTATGGGTCAAAA
>NZ_AXBZ01000003.1:0-235580 GCF_000475295.1 Alcanivorax sp. P2S70 | reverse complement strand
TTGGCCCCGACTCCTTTATTCAGGCTGGGCAGGCTGCTGGGGCAATGTTGAACGATTTGTTCTATTTTTATAATCAGAGGTTTGTGGGCAATGAAACAAACAGCTGCTTTTGGGGCGACAGCGCTCGTGTTCGTAATAGTATTTGGTTGTTTGTATGGTTTTTTTAAAGAAAAAAAAGGCTATGGTGAAAAAGGAGCTACATTTCTATCTTTGGGGTGTGGTGTGATGGTGTTTAATTTTTTTCCTTTTATTATTGATGGAGGGGGAGTTTCCACACGGTCTGGTCAGCCAATAGAATTAAGTGATTCATTGTTTGTCACGGGTCTTGTTTTTATTGTATTTCTATGGGTTTCTGTCTATTTTGAAAAGAGATAATAATGACAAAAAAACTTGATGGCCTATCTGAATCGCCACCAGTTCACTAGACACGTATCAGCCGTCCTTGGTGACGCGTTTCATACTCTAGCGGTGACAGCTTTTCATTAAAGTCATGGCGTCGCCGGTTGTTATAGAACATTTCGATATAATCAAAAAAGTCGGGGACACCCTCAAATTGGTAGATCTCCTACAAGGTGCGCGGCCGATAGCTGATATTTATCTTTTCTTTTGGTCAGTATTGTTGGGTCATGGATAAGCAAGGAGGCAACCCATGACCCGAGCACGCTACGCCTAGGTATCCCTGGATTCTACTTCGTGCTATCACTGCATCTGCCGCTGTGTACGTCGCGCCTTTCTGTGTGGCAAGGACCTCTACTCCGGACAGGATTATGAACACCGCCGTCAGTGGGTGGTGGATCGGCTGTCAGTTCTTGTGGAGGTCTTTGCCATTGATCTGTGTGCTTATGCGGTGATGTCGAATCACTACCACCTTGTGCTTCGCATCAGCCAAAAGAGGGCGCTTTCGTGGACAGAGGAAGAGGTGGCAGCGCGCTGGATGCAGCTTTCAGCGGACCGCTGATCGTGAAACGGTGGTTGGCAGGGAAGCTGGATGAAGCAGAAGCGCTGAAAGCACGCGAAATTGTTGCTCAATGGCGAGAGCGCCTCTATGACCTGGGCTGGTTCATGAAGTGCCTGAATGAATACCTTGCACGCCGCGCCAACGAAGAAGATTGTTGCAAAGGCCGATTTTGGGAAAGCCGTTACAAGTGTCAGGCCCTGCTGGATGAAAAAGCGCTACTTCAGTGCATGGCCTATGTGGACTTAAACCCCGTCCAGGCCGAGATGGCGGCCAACCCGGAAGAGTCGGACTACACCTCCATCCAGCAGCGCTCGCAGGCGCTCCATCACGCAGCTGGGGCTAGAAAGAAACCGTCTCTTATGCCGCTGGTTGGTGCCCACACGATTGAAGCAGATGAAGAAGAAAGTGTATGCCGATTCAGATTGATGGATTATCTGGAATTAGTGGATAGCATGGGTCGGGCGGTACGGGATGAAAAGCGAGGAGCGATATCCCACCAGCCTGTTGCTGTTGGGGCGCTTGATAAAATGAAAGCGTTTGCGGAAACGATGGGGCGAAAATGGGTTTGGGGGCAGCGCTTGGTGGGATGCAAGCGTTGGTTATGATTGTTTGAATTTATGCGTGCCCCCTGAGAACTTCGGTGCGCACAGGTTGTGTTAGATAGTTTAGAAAGAAATCATGAGAGTGAAGAATGATTTACGCTTTTTCTGTTTTTATATCATTTATAGTATGTATTGTTGCTATGACTTTTATTAATTATTTTGTTTATAAACGGAGGCCGTTAATAGAAAAGGCAGCTCGAGAATGGATATCATTTGGAGGGGGTATGCTTTTTTTGAACCTGATTCCTTTTTTGACAGACGGGGATATGGTTAATAGGAAAGGTGAGGTTGTTGACCCTTTGTGGTATTTATATTTTTCTGTATCTCTATTTGTTATCTGTTTTTGGGGGGCGGCTTTACATCAAAGGAAGGAAAGGTTAAAAAATAAAAAAAGGTCGAAGAAATAACGAAATAATTGGGCTGTCCAAAAATTGGAATATCTCCTGCACACTTTTTAGCCTGTCTATGATGTCTCACTGATCGAAAATTTATGCGTGCCGCCTGAGTTTTGTCGGGCTTCAGCTCTTGTCGCGTTCGGAATCTTGAGGGTCAGGTCCCCCATTTCTTATGAAAGATTTTGCGACGCTGTTTACGGTGATCGTCCGCAGCCAAAATGTTCGCCGATCGCGGTAATAGTGTAGGGTCCGTCAAGCCATGAATTTTAGATGACCCAATTATTGTTATTGTACGTTTTCTGATAATCAGAAAGTGTCTTCGAAAGTCGAAAAAGGAAATGTGAGACCTGGCACCCTCGGTTTTTAATTTGTCGATTGATGGTAATGAATAAAACAAACCTTTTCTATTACGCAAAGCCTTGGGAGGCTTTTGCGTGTGTGTGTTTTTGCTCTGCAATTGTTATTGCGATTCTTCTTGATGTGCCTTCTTCTGAAGATGAGGGCGTTGTTGTGATCGACGATGTAATTACATCTTATCGTTGTTACAGCACTGGGAAATCAGATGTTTTTGATCTGTTTGGTGCTTCAGGTCGAAAATATACCCTGGGGGCCAGGAGAGGAAGCTGCAGGACTCCAAAAGAGAATCATGATTATGTCGGTAGGAGTGTGACAGCATATTTTCGAGGTTCTTCCAGTAATGAACCCTTTAGGCTTGATTTTGAGGGGCTTGATAGTTATGGGGGTGGGGTTACATATGGGAGAGTTGTGCTGGCTATTTTGATAAGTGGCTGCTTAATTTTATTTCCGTTTCTTGTTGTTCTAGGTTCTCGGCAGCGAAAGTTTAACTCCCAAAAATAACGAATCGGAAAACCGGGGGTGAAAATTGGTGAGCTGGTGCCAGGTCTCTCGTTTCCAAAGAAAGGCTTTGACGGCGCGGTTGACGGTGGATCGTCCGCAGCCAAAGTGTTCGCCGATCGCGGTAATGGTGTAGTGTCCGTCAAGCCATTAATTTGCCATGGCCTCCTTATTATTGTTGTGCGTTTTCTGATAATGACAGAGTGGCTTCGCAGGTCGAAAAGGGAAATGGGAGGCCCGACACCCTCGGTCTTTGGTGATGTTATGTTTTTTATTTCGGTGTTTATTTTTCTTGAGATTTTGACGGTTTTTTTGATCCATATATAAAAAGTTTTACAGGGTTTTCAGATAGGTCTGTTCTTTTTATAGGTCAAAGCATGGTTTTTTTTATTGCGGCTTTTCTTTCTCTCATAGGTGTGCCGTTTGTAGATATAAAGAATGGGGAGGCCTTGGTTGCTGATGATGTTGCTTGGGGAGGGGTTGTAGTGGCTTTCCTGTTTTTTGCATGGGGATGGCATTTAAAAATCATAATGAATAATTATCGGCGATATCGTTAATAATCGGAGGTGCCCAATAATTTGAACGTCACCTGCGCAACCCTTAGTGATTCTCTGATTTTTCACTGATCGTAAATTTATGCGTGCCGCCTGAGTTTTATCGGGCTTCAGCTCTTGTCGCGTTCGGAATCTTGAGGGTCAGGTGTCCCATTTCCGCGAGGTTTTACAGGACGGTTGCGGTGGATCATGCAAGTCGACATGCTCGCTGGGATAAGAGGCCATGATTCCGCCCATTTGTAGATTACTCGTCAATGGGTGCCACCTTGAAATTTCTGATTCGAACCCAATCCAATGCTGGCTTAATGGGAGGAGCCCTGTGTCGAAAACGATTCCTTTTTCATTGCTAGAGCTGGCGTCAGTTCGTGAAGGCGATAGCGTTAGTCAGACCATTGACAACAGTGTGGCGTATGCCCGCCATGCGGAGTCTCTTGGCTTTCGTCGGTTCTGGCTCGCCGAACACCATAATATGCAAGGGATCAGCAGTGCGGCGACGTCGGTGCTGATTGGGCATGTTGCTGGTAAAACGGCGTCGATCCGGATTGGCTCGGGTGGTGTCATGTTGCCAAACCACCCACCGCTGGTAATCGCTGAGCAATTCGGGACGCTGGAACACTTGTATCCTGGGCGTATTGATTTGGGGCTGGGCAGGGCGCCGGGGACGGACCCCATGACCAGTCGAGCGCTGCGGCGAGAAGGGTTGGGGGCGGAGCAGTTTCCACAGGATGTTGCCGAGCTGCAGCGTTTATTGGGACCGCTGGATTCCTCTCGGGGGGTGAATGCCATTCCTGGAGCGGGTACCAATGTGCCGATCTGGTTGCTGGGCTCAAGCCTTTTCAGCGCACAGCTGGCAGCGCAGCAAGGACTGCCTTATGCCTTTGCCGGCCACTTTGCGCCGCGCCTGTACCAGGAGGCCTTGAGAATTTACCGCGACCAGTTTCAGCCGTCAGCCCAGTTGGCCGAGCCTTATTCCATGTTGGCTGTGCCGGCAGTACCGGCGGATTCGGCTGCCGAAGCGCGTTATCTCAGTACCACCAGTTATCAGCGTATTCTCGCCTTGTTCCGTGGCCAGCCGCTGTGGATGAAAGCTCCGGTGACATCAATGGAGGGACTCTGGCACCCGCAGGAAGAAGCGGGTGTGAAAGGTTTTCTGGGGCTGCAGCTGCTGGGCGATGCGCCGGCCATTGAGGAGCAGTTGGCACAGCTGCTGGCCACGGTAGAAGTGGATGAGCTGATGGTCACGGTGGACCTTTACGACCCGGCCAAGCGTCGCCATGCGCTGGATATTCTGGCATCACTGCCGCAGTTTCAGGCCAGTGGCGGAAGCTAGGGGATGGCTTTCCGGTCCACTTTCAGGGTGCCCGTGTCGCTTCCTGTTAAATACAAACAGCATCAGTCTGGACCGCCTTCAGTGTTGCGTTTGCGGCTCGGTTTCGTGTATCCCGGGTAGCGGATTGTCGAAACGTTTCAGGTATTCCTTGCCAATCTCAACTGCGCCTACGTTGTTCAGGTGGCTTTCGTCACGATAGAGTGGAATGCCGTTGAGGACAGTCTGGCAGCGTTGCTCGTCACACAGAACTTTGCGGGGATTGGTCCAGAGAATCTCTGGATGCTGTGCCCTGGCAGCTTCTTTAAAGCGATAGAAATTGATCAGGTTTTGCTCGACTTCTGTCGCATCAATCGTGCAGTCATCCATGTTCTTGAGCAGGCACTCCGCATAGGACGAAGAGGGCAGTTCGGGGACATCTTCCAAGATCACCACGGTATGGCCTTGGTCGATTAGCCAGTTCAGGGTGCGCAGGAAGTGTTGCTGATACGCCTCATTTCTCAAATAGGAGTTCCACCATGCGCCAAGAAACACCGTCATGGGCGGGTGTTGCTCCAGATACTCTGTCAGCGCGTGATTGCGGGCCACCTGGGTGGGGTCGCGTGCTTGTACCTTTTCGGCGATGGGGGTTGGCAGGAAGGGGGTGGATGCGCGGGTTACCATCAACAGGGAATACCCCTTGCCTTCGATCAGTTGTTCGACAAAACCGATTTGGGCAATACCGTGGGAGTCCCCGATCAGCATGCTGTTGGGCTTGCCGTCCTTTGCGGGAGCCCCGAAAAGGCAGGCGTTGCCGGTGTTGAACTCCACCGGGTCCCCTTTGAAGCAGCGCTTGTACAGGTCTGCGGGGTTGTTGTTGGCGATGATGGTATAGAGTTCGCGGCGTTCTTCAGGGATCCGGAAGCTCAGGTCGTCGGCAATGCGGATGGTGGACTGAATCGCCCAGATGGCAATAAGCGGGCCAAGCACAAACACCATAAAGGACTTCTTCAGGCTCCAGGGCCGGTGTCGATAGCGATTCTCCACGTAGCGGTAGCTCAGCCACGAGACCACGACCACGCCTGCCAAAAGTGCGATGCGATTCCAGGCGGTCAGCTCCACCAACTGGTAATGCATGAGTGCGACTGGCGGCCAGTGCCACAGGTAAAGAGAGTACGAAATGCCGCCGAGAAAGACCATCACTGGCAGGCTCAGCAGTCGTCCGGCCACCGTGCCCGGTTGATGAAGGCCCGCGTAGATCACAAGGGCGGTGCCCAGTGTAGGCCACAGGGCATTATAACCGGGGAAGTGATCATGTTTGGTGAGCAACAGGGCGGTGGCAATGATCATGGCCAGTCCTGCCAGGGACAGGCTCTCCGCTGCCGTGCGGGATAAGCGGGGTAGCCGGTTGGCAAACAGGGCAACGCCGGTGCCGAGCATGAATTCGAATAGCCGCGCAGGCAGCAGGTAGTAGGCCGCGGCTGGCCAGCGGCTGGCCAGGTAGACCGACAGGGCAAAAGTTAGCAGCAGGGTTATTCGGAACGGCCAGTGACCCGAGCGGCCTTTGCCAAAACGGTAGGCCAGGTAGAGCGTTAATGGCCAGATCAGATAGAACTGTTCTTCCACCGCCAGTGACCAGGTATGCAGCAGCGACAATGAGCGGGTTTCTGGGGCGAAATACTGCGTCAGCTCGGTGAAATAGTAGAGGTTGCTGATGCCGATCAGTGATGACAGCCAGCTCTTGGCAAAAATGTAATAGGCGTCACCGATGTAAAACGGTGAAATCATCAGAAAGGTGACGGTGGAGACCAGCAGAAAGACGGGAACGAGCCGGCGAATACGGCGTGCATAAAAGTCTGCAAAGCGGAAGGTTCCCTTGGCAAAAGCACGTTCCAGCAGCTGGGTAATCACAAACCCGGAGATGACAAAGAAGACGTCGACACCGATAAAGCCGCCCGTGATACCTGGCACTTCGAAGTGATAGAGAATGACCAGAATCACGGCCAGCGCGCGCAAGCCCTCAATGTCGGCGCGGTAGCCCGGTTTGCTGTTAACCATGATGTCCCCGACAGACAGATAAAGCGGGGAGAATATAGGGGCTTAGCAGGTGGGACAAGACTGGCGCCGGATTGCCAACAACAGGCTCGCCAGCAGGATCGTGGCGGGAAGGCTGCCGCCGCTGCCACTGCTGCCGCTGGAGCGACTGGCCGGCGGATCATTGAAGCTGAGGGTTAATGAAGTGCTGGTATCCCCATTGGGAACATCGCTCTCATCGATGTGTCCGGTTAGCGACAGGTTGCGGGACTGGCGATCGTCTGAAGCAAAGTCCAGGGACATGGTCTGCACTGAGTCCGCTGATACATTTCCCACGGGGCAGAGTACCGGGGTGGTGCCGGTGCAGCCAAGGATTTCCCTGTTGGTCAATGTCAGGCTGGGGGGCAGGTTGAAACGGATTTCGGCGTTGCTGGCGTTGTTAAACGGCGACCGGTTGCTCAGGGTGACGGTGACACGCGCCTGGCTGGCGCTGCTCAGGGTCTGGCTGGCGCCAAGGGTGATGTCCGGGTTACTGGAAAACACCACTGTTTGTGCCAGCTGATTGTTCTGGCGACGAAATTCTTCCTCGTCAGCTCGCCCTTGCACGGTAACGGTGACCACCTGATCGGGGCCATTGTTACCTGAGATCAGCAGTGACTGCAGAAGGCTGCCGTTCAAAGATGGCGTTGGAGTGCAGCGGTTACCTGGCAGGGTTGAGTTGCAGCCTTGCCACTGTGCCGAGGCGGTTGTTCTACCGGACAGGGCAACATCGAGAGTAGGGTTGGTCGCGCGATTCTCTGCGCTGTCTACCTGGATTTGAAGCGTGACGTCATCCGCCGGCAGGGAATAGAGTCGCTCTGCGGGAGAGCCACTCCAGGACAGTGCGAGGTCCACCAGAGGTAGTCCCGCTGCTGCGGTGAGGGCTTCGATTTCATCTGTTTCGGCTGCCAGATGGGTATACCCAGCCGGTGATCCTGTTGCGCACTCTTCTTCGCCAAAGCTGGTGAGGCCGACCAATCTCGGCGACGGATCACGCCCCAGAAACAGCGGGCCGCCGCTGTCACCGAAGCAGCTGTCCTGATTGTTGCCATTTACCGGGTTCAGTTCGGCCGCACATATGACGAAGTCCGCAATGCTCAACGGGCTCAGGTTACGGCATTGCGAACGGGGAAGGTAATCGAGCTGAACTTCCTGCAGCGTGGCGCTCAAGCCGCTGCCTGTTTCTCCCCATCCCAGAGCAGTAACGGCTTCATCGCGTTCACTGAAGGGCGCGGTTTCCAGGGAATTAGAGGTGGCCAGGGTGATGATGCTTGGCCATTCGGTATTGCTTGTTTCGGGGATCTGGATCAGGGCAAGGTCGTACTCCAGATTCTGGTACTGTGAATGCACAAACAGTTTTTCTGCCTGGGTGCCGCTTTCCGGGACATTATTTCGAACGGTGTTGCCGATAAACACATAAACATTGCTGGGGGCTGCGGGCGCACCATTGCTGTATTCCAGGCAGTGCGCTGCGGTCAGGACCCAGCGGGTGCTGATCTGGCTGGCTCCGCACAGCAGATAACCGCTGCTCAAGGTCGGATCCTTGATGGCAACCTGGGTCATCCATGGCCACCGGGTGGGGGGGGCGTCGGAGCCTCCGACAATCCGCGGTGTGGCAGTCTGGCTGCTGGCGGCATGGCAGGCCACCAGCAACAGGAAGCAGAGAGCGATACGGGGATGCAGCATTATGGAACCCGGCAATTTTCTTGCAGTGTAAACCGTTTGCCTTCCCTGGGCTGTGAAGAGGTGTGTTCTTTTGTTCGTTCGCCGATCAGTGCATCGGTGCTGCATGGGCCAGCCAGTGATCGTCATCTTCACGGGTACGGGCCATGGTGCTCTGCAGGTGGCCAAGGGCCTGTTCCAGTGCCGCATCGCCATCGGTCAGGGTCATTACGGCGGCCCGCAGGCCGGGGTGGCGGTCGCGCAGGTCATTGAGCAGTTGTTCGGCGGCGGCCGTGGCGGTGCAGGGCAGCAGCAGGGCCAGATGGGTGTCATCGTAGCGGGCCGCCACATCGCTGCGGCGAATGCGTTGGGCTACCCGGTCAGCAAGTAACGGCAAATCGTGATGTTCTACCAGTGCCAGCGTCAGGGGCGATGAAATTCGGTCGTGCAGGGGCACCAACCAACCGGCAGTGCTGACCAGCGCTTCTCGGCTGATAAAGTCCGTATCCGGGTCTCGCCAGGTGGCTTCCAGGGCCGCGCGGGCGAGCACCTGATTGCGCCAGATCATCAAGCCGAAATACAGCATGCAGGCGGTGAGTGCCGCGACCAGAAACAGGCTGGCGGAGCTGTCAGCCACAGGGGCATAACTCAATCGAATTGGCAGCACGATGGCCAGCACCACTTCGGCGCCCAGCAGCATGATGAGAAACCGTTTCAGGCCATGCAGCATGCCATTACTGAGTACCGCGACGAACAGCAAGGCCATGGTGGGCGGTGGATTGCCGGCGTCAAACAGCATCACGATTCCGAGCGTGACAAGGTCCAGTGCAGACGAAAATGCATCGGCATTGGCGGGACGCCAGAACAGCAGAATCAACTGGATGCCCACGTAGGCAATAAACAGCAACCAGGGCGTAGCCTTGGGTGCGCTGAAAAAGAATTGCTCGGTGTTGTGAAAATAAATCACGGCCAGGGTGGCAAACAGTCCACGGGCCAGATACTGCATCAGCAATACGCCCTGGTCAGAAGTAAAGCGGCTGTTTGTACTCATTATGGGGGTCCCTGTGTCTGAGGCGCCTATGTTGCGATAGCCGGGCGCCGGAATAAAGATGCCCACACGGGTAATCTTGTTAAAACTGGTATATTCATTTTATTGATCGTCATTGCCTGGGATTCGGAGAGCCAGATAACGTTGTGTGCGGTAAACACCGCTGCCGGAATAGTATGGGAGGCCATGTGGACCACAGTGTGAATGCACCATTACGGGACAATGTTCGTTTGCTGGGCGACCTGCTGGGTGAGTGCCTGCGACAGCAGGCGGGCGATGGCCTGTTCGACACCATTGAGCAGATCCGCCAGGCCTCTGTGGCCACGCGCAGTGAGAGTGGCGCACCGTTGACGTCCCTTCGGGACCTGCTCTCGCCACTGGATGATGACACCCTGCTGGAAGTGGCCCGAGCGTTTAGCCAGTTCCTCAATCTCAGCAACATTGCCGAGCAGCACCACCGTGAACGACTGCATCGTCAGCACCAGCGCTACCCGGGTGATCCGGGAGGTGACCAGGGGCTGCGTGATGTGCTGGAGCGCCTGACCCAGCAGCAGATCCCGGCCGAGACCCTTACCGATACCCTGCGAAGCTTGTCTGTGGAGCTGGTGCTCACGGCACACCCCACTGAAGTGACCCGTCGCACCCTGATCCGTAAATACGATCAAATCGCGGACCTGTTGGGCGAGCTGGATCGTGCAGATCTTAATGATGAAGAGCGCGCGACCCTGCGAGCACGCCTGCGCCGGGTGATTCTGGCGGCCTGGACAACGGATGAGATTCGCCGCGAAAAGCCGACCCCCGTGGATGAAGCCAAATGGGGCTTCGCCACCATTGAACAGTCTCTGTGGCAGGCGGTGCCAGACATGGTCCGCCAGCTTGAGCGTCAACTGATGGAGCAGGGGCTGCCGCAACCGCCGGCAGACTGGGCGCCGGTGAAACTGGCGTCGTGGATGGGAGGCGATCGCGACGGCAACCCCAATGTGACCGCGACGGTGACCCGTGAGGTGTTGTTGCTGGCCCGCTGGATGGCGGCTGATCTCTACTTGCGGGATATCGAAGAGCTGCTGGCGGATCTGTCCATGGAGATGGCCAGTGATGAGTTGCTGTCGGTGACGGGCCCGAGTCATGAGCCCTACCGTGTGTTGCTGCGCGACGTGCGTAGTCGCCTGAAGCTGACCCGTCGCCAGCTCGAGGCCCGCATTGAAAATCAGCCAGTAGCGGATGGCGATGGCTACACTCATCGTGAGCAGCTGCTGTCTCCGTTGCTGCTGATAGACCGTTCGCTGCGGGAAACCGGGCTGGCCGATATTGCCGATGGCGATCTGAAAAATACCCTGCGGCGCCTGAACTGTTTCGGCATTACCCTGCTGCGGCTGGATATCCGCCAGGAATCGACCCGCCACCGGGATGCGTTGGATGCGATTACCCGTTATCTGGAGTTGGGCCGTTACGGCGAGTGGGACGAGTCTCGTCGGCAGGCCTTTCTGGTCGAGGAGTTGCAGGCGCGCCGGCCGTTGGTGGATGCCGCGTTCCGCACTGCGGATGAGTGTACCCCGGAAGTGCGGGAAGTCCTCGATACCTGCCAGGTGATTGCCGAGCAGGGCAGTGAAGGGCTCGGTGCCTATGTGATTTCCATGGCCACCACGCCCTCGGATGTGCTGGCGGTCATGCTGTTGCAGAAGATCGCAGGCGTGCGTGAGCCCATGCGAGTGGTGCCGCTGTTCGAGACGCTGGATGATCTGGAAGGCGCGGAGGCTTCCATGCGCGCGCTGCTGGCCATGCCGTTCTACCGGGAGCGTGTGGCCAGTGGGCAGGAGGTCATGATCGGGTATTCCGATTCGGCCAAGGATGCCGGCTTTCTCGGCGCGGCCTGGGCACAGTACCGGGCCCAGGAAGCCCTGACTGCCTTGTTCGCCGAGCACCAGATTCCGCTCACCCTGTTCCATGGCCGTGGGGGCTCTATCTCCCGCGGTGGTTCCCCCACTCGCATGGCGTTGTTGTCCCAGCCGCCGGGATCGGTGGCTGGCCGTATCCGGGTGACCGAGCAGGGGGAAGTGATTCGTTTCAAGTACGGTCGTCCGGCGGTGGCGGTGTTCAATCTGTCCCAGTATGTGGCGGCCACCCTGGAGGCAACATTGTTGCCACCCCGCGCGCCCAAGCCACAATGGCGTGAACAGATGCAGATTCTTACCGACGTGTCGGTGACGGGGTATCGCTCAGTGGTCAAAGAGGAGCCGGAGCTGGTGCGATACCTGCGTACCGTTACCCCCGAAACCGAGCTGTCACGGCTGGCGCTGGGCAGCCGTCCGGCGCGTCGCAAGAAAGATGCGGGGATTGGTTCCTTGCGCGCCATTCCCTGGGTCTTTGCCTGGACCCAGATTCGGCTGATGCTGCCAGCCTGGCTGGGCACTGGTGCGGCACTGGAAGCGGCCAATGAGGATCCCGGGCAAAGTGCTCTGGTGCGGGAGATGGCAGAGCACTGGCCGTTTTTCCAGGGCGTGGTGGATATGCTGGAGATGGTGCTCGCCAAGGCCGACCTGAACGTGGCGGCCTGGTATGAGCAGCGTCTGGCTGGTGGAGATGCCGGGCTGGAGGCGCTGGGGCAATCCCTGCGGGAAAGACTGACCGGCGCGGTCGGGGCGCTGAGCGCCCTGACCGGGCGAGAAGATCTGCTGGATAATAATCCGGTGATGCGTTGGTCCATCCGGGTGCGTGATCCCTACACCGACCCGCTGCATTTGCTGCAGGCCGAACTCATGGCCCGTTTGCGGGAGCAGGACGGTGATGAAACCCTGGAAAGTGCCTTGATGGTCACCATTGCCGGTATTGCTGCCGGGTTGCGTAACACCGGGTAGTGGATCTGGCAAAGCCGGCCAGCAGCCTGCCCGGTGTTTGCTAGTCGCAGGCGTTCAGGGTGGGGGTTTTCATCATCAGACCGGCTTGCTGGTAGGCCTGCTGAAGGCGGCCTTCCTTTTCCAGAATCGATAGCCCGCGATCCAGCGCTTGTCGCAATTTTTCTGCCTCAGGCCACTGTTGCGAGATGGCAAAATGGCGGCTCCCCGGCAGGCATAGCATGCCGCCCGGCACGGGGGCGAGCCTGATGGCATCGACCGTCAAATGCTGGCGGTCGTGTTGCAGTGGGGGGGCCAATAACAGGTCTGCGCGACCATGGTTCACCCAACGGACCATAGTTTTCCAGTGATTGGCTTCCAGCAACTCGGCATGGGGTAATGTCTTAAGCAGCTGCCAGTCGGTGTCCCATTGGCTGGAACTGACGATCCGAAACTCTGACAACTGCTGGAGGCGGGTGAGGGGGGGGATGCCGGCCACCGGTTCGCGACCATACAGCTGTGCCAGATTGCTGCCGACGGGAAGCACGGCGCGGCTGGCTGTGAGTCCGGGTGTCGCTTCGATATCCTTCAGCCAGAGGCTGGTGGCCGCCGCGGGAAGTTTGCCGTGGGACAGCTCAAGCAAGGTCCGTTGGTAACTGTTGATGATTTCCCATTGCGGGGCGTGGGCATAACCGGCGGCGATCAGGGCCTGTTGAAACAGGGCCACCTCCACCACATCGCGCCGTAAACAGGGACCGCGATAATCAGAGATGGTGGCAAGCGTGCGTTTCCCCAGCCAGCATTCATAATCCCGGTAGACATCCGCAGGCACTGCAAGGGGCAGGGGTACCGGGTCTGCCGCCAGAGGGGCGCACAGCACCAGCAGCAGGAGCCAGCCGAGGCGCATCAGGACCGCTCCAGCCGGGCATGACTGCCATCACAGATTTCCCCGCGCTTGCTGTGCTTGCAACCGCAGAAGAATACGATCTGATTGCGGCGGGCAGTGAAGGTCACCGGGACAAAGTCGGTGCCCCGGTGGCTGCCATCACACCAGGGCTGGCTCTGGCTCAACCCGCAGGCACACCACTGCACGGTTTCCCCTTTTTTCACTTCCATGGGAAAGGGTAACCGCGCTGCAATCACCGCTTTTTTCATCCTTTATTCCCTCGTCATCCCTGGTGCACACACCCGGAAGGCCTGTTCTCACCCAACCGTGAACGCGGCCCCGATGCGTTGCGGCATTGCCATGGGCTTTCCGCGCAGCGATTCACTGTTAGTTGCCTTTCCCCTTGTCTTGGAAATGTCACGCTAATGTCACTGCGTTGCCACCGGGGTTGGTGACACTGGCCGAAACTGCCAGTGGAGTACGCCATGCTTGCGCAAGCCGCAGGAAAGATCAAAGCACTGAGCCCCCAACTCAAGGGAGCCCTGGTTAAACCGTTTGCCGCGACAGCGGATATTCTGCGTTTCCCCCGTGAGTTGAATGAGGCGGAAAACCAGAGCCGCTTTGTGGCCTACTTTACGCGCTCTCGCCGAGAAATTCTTAAAGTGCAGCGCATGCGCTACCGTATTTTCTCTCAGGAGTATGGGGCCAGTTTCAGTGCCCCGTTTGGTCTGGACCGGGACCGCTATGACAAGCATTGCCTGCATCTGGTGGTAAAAGATACCCGCAATGCTGAGATCGTTGGCTACACCCGGGTGCTGCCAGGGGACCGCCTGAACCGGACGGGCGGTTTTTACTCCAGCGGCGAATTTGATCTGTCCATGTTGCGGCATCTGGAGGGGCGCCTGGCCGAGATCGGCCGCACCTGTATTCATCCTGAGCATCGCAGCGGAGCCGTGATCACCGTGCTGTGGGCCCGGCTGGCCCAGTACATGATCGAGAATGATGTCCGTTACCTGCTCGGCTGTGCCAGTATCGCGCTGAGCGAAGGGTACAACGTGGCCGGGGTACAGCAGCGGATTAACGAGAAGCACCTGAGCGCTGGCCAGCACCGTGTGATTCCCCATTTACGGTTGCACAAATTGCCCGGTGACAGCACGGAAACCAATGCCAAAATGCCGCCGCTACTTAAAGCCTATATGCGCATGGGGGCGCAAATCTGTGGTGAGCCCTGCTGGGACCCGGATTTCAATTGTCTGGATTTCTTCGTGCTGATGGATGTGAACGATCTGCCCGCCCGTTACGTTCAGCATTTCATGCAGCCTGCCCAGGCCGTATAACGTGGTTAACGGATGCCCCGAATGAATGAAATGAGCGAGAGCGTCAGCGTTAATGCGCCTGCGCAAGGCCGCAGTTGGCCCCAACTTCGCCGTGTGTGGCGGGTGTTGCGCATCGTCGTTCATCTACTGTGGGGATTTGTGCTGGCGTTTGTGCTGGGCGCATTCTGGTGGCCTCAACGGCCCGCGGTACTGGCCGCCAAACAGCGTTGGTGTCAGCGTTTTGTGCGTATTCTCGGGGTGCGCCTCACGGTGACGGGTGAGCCGTTGGGGCGCCCGGTTTTCCTGGTCAGCAACCATGTCTCGTGGCTGGATATTCCGGTGATTGCCAGTCAGCGGCACCTGTACTTTTTGTCCAAGGCAGAAGTGGGCGACTGGCCGCTGATCGGTCATCTTGCCCGGGCCGTTGGCACCTTGTTTATCCAGCGCGGTAGTGGCGAGTCGGGTCGCAAGGCGGGTGAAATCGCCGGCCGGCTGCAGTTGGGGCATACCGTGTTGGTGTTCCCGGAAGGCACCACCACCGACGGCACCGGGCTGCGCCGTTTCTTTCCCCAGCTGTTTGACGCTCCGCTACAGGCAAAGGTGCCGGTGCAGCCGCTGGCGATTCGTTACCTGGATAGCATGGGCGCCCCGGACCGGGCCATGGCGTTCATTGGGGACGATGAATTCCATCATCATCTGTGGGCCATGCTGTTGCGACGGGAGATTCGCGTGCGGCTGCATTTCTGCGCGCCGTTGACGGAGCACGGAGACCGCAAGGCTCTGTGTGAGCAGGCGCGTGTTCGTATCGCGGAGCAATTGTCCCACTGACAAGAGGCTTCGCTTGCAGGCAGCTCCCACATTGGATTCTTGCCATTGCTGAGCAGGGAGCGGCCGTCCGTGCGCGATACTCCTTCATTCGCGGTGAAACCACCGTCCCCACAGTTCCGGTGCGAGCATGCTTGCAACTCGTGCCACCAATAGGCAGAGCTTTCACCGGTGTGCCGGTGTGAAGCTTGCGCGGAGTGTTTGTTGTAGTATTGGCGCATCGAAATTTCAGGAACGCCTCTCCCATGACCCGCGCCAGCGAACTCAAGAAATCCGACGTTATCGAAGTCAACGGCACCCTCTATGCCATTCGCCAGATCGAGGTGCAGTCCCCGTCTGCCCGTGGGGCTGCCACCCTGTACCGTGTGAAGGCCAGTGCAGTGGGGGGCGGGCCCAAGTTCGAAGAACGTTTCAAGGGTGATGAGGATGTGACCACGGTAGAGTTGTTGCGTCGTCCCGTGCAGTTTTCCTATGTGGATGGCGAAGATTACATCTTCATGGACAACGAGGACTTTTCCCAATACTTGCTCAAGCAGGATGACATCAGTGACGAGTTGGCCTTTATCACCGAAGACACGGAAGGGGTACTGGCCCTGAAGGTGGATGATGCGGTTATCGGGCTCGAATTGCCGGCGTCAGTGGTGCTGGAAGTCACCGAAACGGCCCCGGCCATGAAAGCGGCGTCAGCGTCGGCCCGGACCAAGCCGGCTACCCTCAACACTGGCCTGGTGGTGCAGGTGCCTGAGTACATTGTGGAAGGCGAAAAGGTGCGGGTGAATACCGCCGAACGCAAGTTCATGTCACGGGCCTGATGCGACGCGGCCACCGTTTTTTTCTTCTCTGTTTGCTGGCCTGGCTGTTGGCCGGTTGCCAACTGGGTTATTACCGCCAGGCGATCGGTGGGCATTGGTCATTGATGAGCCAGCGCGAGCCGGTGGACTCGGTGCTGGCGGACCCGGACACACCGCCGGCGGTGGCGCGCCAACTGCAATTCAGTCAACAGGTGGTGAACTGGGCGGGGAACCACCTGGATTTGCCGGCCGAGGATGTCTACCACCAGTATGTGTCGCTGGAGCAGGAGGCGGTGGTCTGGAATGTGCTGGCCGCGCCGGCCTGGTCACTGACCCCCAAAACCTGGTGTTACCCGCTGGTAGGGTGTGTCAGCTACCGGGGCTACTTTGACCGCGAGCGGGCAGACCGTGAGGCGGCGGCGCTCCAGGACGAAGGGTTTGATACCTGGGTAGGCGGTGCGATTGCCTATTCTACGCTGGGCTGGTTTGCTGACCCGCTGACCACCCCGATGATTCAGCGCTCCCGGCCCTCCCTGGCTGAGCTGCTGATTCATGAGCTGGTCCATCGCCGGATCTATATCAAGGGTGACACCCGCTTTAACGAATCTCTGGCCACCATGGTGGGGCGAGAGGGAGCGGTGCAATATTTTGCTTTCATAAAGGCGCCGCTGCCTGACGATTATTGGCCTCAACGGGATCGGGCAAAGGCGGCGTTTCTGGCCATTATCGGCGATGCCCGTGAGGCGCTGGACGAGCTGTATACCCGTGAGCGTGACAAACAGAAACTGGCCGCCGGAAAGGCCCGTATCCAGCAGCAGGCTCGGCAGCGCTTCGCGGCAGACCGTGAGCGCATTGAGGGCCTGAAAGGCTACCAGCGTTTTTTCGACGGGCCGTTGAACAATGCCCAGCTTAACGGTGTCAGTGATTACAATGCCTATGTGCCGGCCTTTGCCCGGCTGTTTTCGCAGTGCCAGCAGCAGTGGGACTGTTTCTGGCAGCAGGTGGATAACCTGGCTGACCTGAACCCGACACAACGCAAACAGGCCCTGGAGGGGCTGGCATGGAATTGATTCGTACACCCCAGCCTGAGCTGGCAGACCTGATCGAACGCACCCTGACGCGCAATGGTTTTGAGGTGGAGCGTCATGAAGCTGATGAGCAATGTGTGCTGGTGATCCCGGACCCCGGGCAGTACCCCCATGCCCGTCAGCTTACCGAAGAGTTGATCGCGGATCTCAAGCGGGGCCAGGGACGCCATCCGCTGGAGCCCCTGACCGGGCAGCCCCAGCCATTGCTGTCCGGCGGTTGGCTGGCCAGCATGGGCTGGGTGACCAAAACCGGTCTGGTGCTGTGCGTGGCCATTTTCCTGACCCCGTACCTGCTCGGCGAAGGGGTGTACCGTGCCCTGTTGTTCCCTTCGTCCCTGGAAGGGCTGGCCAGCCAGCCCTGGCGCCTGATTACCCCCATGCTGCTGCACTTTTCCATTCTGCATATCATTTTCAACCTGTTGTGGTGGGCAGATCTGGGGCGATTGATTGAGCGTCACCAGTCTTCGGCCCAGCTGTTACTGGTGACTCTGGTGACGGCAGGGATCTCCAATGTGGCGCAATTCCTTCACAGTGGGCCCCTGTTCGGCGGGCTGTCCGGAGTGGTGTATGGGTTGCTGGGTTACCTGTGGATTTACGGGCGCCTCAACCCGGGCGCCGGCTATGCCCTGCGCCGGGAAATCGTCCTGTTCATGCTGGTGTGGATGGTGATCTGCTTTGTGGGGCTGTCGTCTGTGGTGGCCAACGCCGCCCATTTGGCCGGGCTGGTCAGTGGCTGCCTGCTGGGTGGCATTTTTGGACTGATGGCGCGGGGCAAGGGGCACGGGGGCGTTTGAGTTAGCCCCGGTGGACTGCTATAAAGACAGCCAAAACAATTGGTCATATTAATGAAAGGATATCAGCGACCTATGCAGTGGCGCTTCCTCCCCGGGCTGGTCCCTTCACTCTTTTGCGTAGCGATACTTGCGCTACAGGGCTGCTCTCTGGCCCGAGTCGATGACAACCTGCCTTACGGGGTACTCAACAACAATGATCTGCAGCTGGTCGAGGACGGCCTGCCGACCTACCTGTTGATGGTCGATGGGCTGATCGAAAACTGGCCGGACAGCGAATCCTTGCTGGCCAGCGGTGCGGACCTTTATGGCGCCTATGCCGGCCTGTTTGTGGAAGATCCGACCCGTGCCCGCAAGCTGAGTAACAAGGCCCTGAATTATGCTTTCCGGGCGGCCTGTGCCCACGATGGGGATTATTGCGATCTGCGCAGCCTCAGCGTGCCGGAATACGAGGCCCTGTTGGCCGAGGCAGGCAAGGGCGATGTGCCTGTCCTGTTTACCCTGGGTGGAGCCTGGGCCGGCTATATCCAGCAGAATACCAGCGACTGGAACGCTGTCGCCGAACTGGGCCGTGTCGAAGCCACCATGAAGCGTGTGACCGAGCTGGAAGAAGGCTACCAGTACGGTCAGGCACACATGTACCTGGGCGTGCTTAACAGCATTCTGCCGGCCTCGCTGGGCGGCAAGCCTGAGGTGGCCAAAGCCCATTTCGAGCAGGCCATGAGCCTGTCGGAAGGCAAGAATCTGCTGGCGCCAGTGCTCTATGCTGAAAAGTATGCCCGCCTGGTATTCGACCGCGAATTGCATGACCGCCTTCTCAAGGCGGTGCTGGAGGCCGACCCGAACGTTCATGGCCTGACCCTGCAAAATACCTACGCGCAGGAGCAGGCCAAGGCCCTGCTTGCCGACGCCGATGACTATTTCTAGGAGTTAATTATGTTGCGTCTCGCGACTGTACTGGTGGCCTTGCTGCCGCTGGTGGCTAGCGCCGCCACCACGCTGAAGATTTCCACCCTGTACCCGGACGGCACGACTATCGTCACCGGTCTGAAAAATGCCGGCAAGGAGATTGCCGACAAGACTGAGGGCCGCGTGAAGCTCAAGATCTACCCCGGTGGGGTGATGGGCGATGACCGGGCAGTGGAGCGCAAGATCCGCATCGGCCAGCTGCATGGCATGATCGCCCAAGGCGGGGCCTTTGCCTCGGCCTACAAGGATAGCCAGATTCTCAACGTGCCACTGGCCTTCAACAATTACGATGAAGTGGATGCGGTGCGTGCGGAACTGGACACGGTGATCGAGCAGGGTCTGGAACAGGGCGGCTGGGTCAGCTTCGGTCTGGTGGATGGTGGCTTTGCCTACGTCATGTCGGAAAACCCGGTAAAAAGCCTGGATGACCTGCGTGACCAGAAACTGTGGCTGCCAGCCAATGATGAAGCATCTGCCAAGGCCTCCAAGGCCTTTGAATTGTCGCCGATCATGCTGAACATCGGTGCTGTGCTGACGTCCCTGCAGACCGGTGCCATCAATGCCTTCGCGGCGCCGCCAGTGGCAGCACTGACCTTGCAGTGGTACTCGCGGGTGAACTACGTGACCGATATGCCCTTACTGTACACCTTCGGCCTGTTGGGTATTCACGAAAAATACTTCAAGCGTATCAGCCCGGAAGATCAGAAAGTCGTGCGTGACGTGTTGGGTGCGACCTTCGATACGCTGGATACCGAAAGCCGCAAGGAAAATCTGAGCGCCTTCCAGGCCGTGCAACAACAGGGGCTTGAGGTGGTTCAACCAACAGAAGACCAGCGTGCTGAATGGAAAGACTACGCCGATCGTGCCACTGCCGAGTTGGTAGAAGAGGGCGAAGTCAGCCAAGACATGCTTGATCGCCTTAACGGAATTCTCGCCAAGCAGCGCGCAGGTCAGTAATGGCTGGGTTGCTACGCGGTTTGCACCGCTTTCTGCATCAACTCGAGGACGGCCTTATCGTGGCCGTCCTTTTGTTTATGATCCTGCTGGCGGTGGCGCAGATCATTCTGCGAAATTTCTTTGGCACCAGCCTGATCTGGATTGAACCACTACTACAAAATGCCGTGTTATGGATCGGCCTGTTGGGGGCGATGATTGCTTCCAGAAATGACGAGCATATTCGTATCGATGTGGCCTCCGCTCTTCTACCGGAAAAGTATCACCCCTTCCTGACCGTCGCTGTGGACCTGTTTACGGCGTTCATTTGCGTGCTGGTGGCCTGGTATAGCGTGGGGTTCGTGATCGAGGAATACGAGTATGCGACCCCCGCATTTGGCAGTGTCCCGAGCTGGCTGTTGCAGGCCATTATCCCCGTGGGTTTTTCCGTGATGGCGGTGCGTTATGTGGTGTTGTTTGCGCTGGGCCTGATCGGTAAGCGGCCGAAACTGCAGGAGCCGGTGGCATGATTACCGCAGCGATAATTTTGCTGGTGGTGCTGGCCCTGATGGGCGCGCCCCTGTACGCGATTATTCTGGGCGCGGCGGCTCTCGGGTTTTACACCCTGGAAATCGAGCTGGCCGTGCTTCATATCGATATCTACCAGCTCAGCAATTCCGTGGTGCTGATGGCGTTGCCATTGTTCACCTTTGCCGGTTTCCTGTTGAGTGAGTCGAAAACTGCCGACCGCATGCTCCGCCTGAGCCAGGCGGCCTTTGGCTGGATGCCCGGTGGTATGGCCTTTGTGTCATTGATTGCCTGTGCCTTCTTTACCGCCCTGACCGGCGGTTCCGGTGTCACCATCGTGGCTCTCGGCGCCTTGTTGTTGCCGGCGCTGGTGAAAGGTAATTATCCGGAAAAGTTCAGCCTTGGCCTGGTTACCTCATCAGGTAGTCTTGGCCTGTTGCTGGTGCCGTCGGTTCCGTTGTTGATCTACGGCATTATTGCCCAGCAGATGTCCCAGCAGCTGGATATGCCTTCGGTAGAAATTGTGGATCTGTACCTGGCGGGGCTGGTGCCTGCCCTGCTGATGATCGTGCTGTTGTATGGCTACTGCGTATGGGCAACCCGTGGCTCGGCCATGAATGGCAAGGCGGTGCCGCGTCAGCCGTTTGATTTTCGTGAGCTGGTGGATGCCCTGTGGGAAGCCCGCTGGGAGCTGCCGCTGCCGCTGGTGGTGTTGGGCGGTATTTTCTCGGGCTTCCTGGTGGTCAGTGAAGCCGCCGCGGTGACGGCCCTGTATGTGTTGGTGGCGGAGGTGTTCCTGTACAAGGAAATTTCGCTGCGTAAATTGCCGTCGATCATGCGTGATTCCATGATCATGGTAGGGGGTATTCTGCTGATTCTGGCGGTGGCCCTGGCCTTCACCGATTACCTGGTTTACGCCGGGGTGCCCGAGCAGCTGTTCACCCTGATTCAGACCCACGTGGAGAGCAAGATCACCTTCCTGATTCTGCTCAACATCCTGCTGCTGCTGCTGGGGGCGTTGCTGGATATCTTCGCGGCACTGGTGATCATGGTGCCGCTGATCCTGCCGGTGGCCCTGCGCTACGGCATCGATCCGGTGCATCTGGGTGTGATCTTTGTGGCCAACATGCAGATCGGTTACATCACTCCGCCGGTAGGCATGAACCTGTTCATCGCCAGCTATCGCTTCAAGAAGAAAGTCACCGAACTGTTCGCCTCCACGATTCCGTTCATGTTGGTACTGATCGTGGCGCTGTTGATGATTACCTATATCCCGCAGTTGAGTTTGTGGTTGGTTCGGTAAGGCAGTGAATAGTTAACAGTTAACAGTGAATAACGGCGCGTGAAACGCGTGGCAGAGACAGACAGTATCGAGGCCGCGCCCAGGCTTGGGCGCGGCCTCTTTCGTTTGCAGGAACGAGCAGCAAGTGTCGAAGGGCCAACCCCAAGGCCCGCAGACGGTAGGTTTTCCCTTTGCCTTTCGCAATGCGCTAACCCTCGCATCGCGGCCCCCTACTGCTCCAAAAGGTTTTCCAACGAAAGAGGCCGCGCCCAATGTCCGGGCGCGGCCTCTGTGGTTGCGGGACAGGCATGCCTCCCCCGCGCAGCTGTTAACTATTAACTGTTCACTGTTAACTGCTTTTATCAACCGACTGCTTATAAACAAAACTGGCCATTGCCCGCAGTGGCATCATGCGGATCCAGATGCTTTGCAGGGTAACGGACAGGCCGGGCAGGGCGTAACGCTTACCGGCATTGAGGGCCTTGTAGCCGGCAGCGGCCACCTCTTCCGGGGTGGCGATCTGCGCGGAGACGAATTGGGTGATGCCGCTGGACGACTTGTGTGCGCTTTGGGCGGTATCCAGGAAGGCCGTCTTGGTGGTGCTGGGGCAGAAGCAGGTGACCTGCACGCCATAGGGTTTGAGCTCTTCCTGCAGGGAGGCGCTGAGGTTGATCACGAATGCCTTGCTGGCGCTGTAGGCGGCAAAGAAAGGCATCGGGCAGAACCCGGCGAGGGAACCGATGTTCATGATCTTGCCCTGGCCGCGAGCCTTCATTTTGGCGCCTACCAGCATGCACAGTTTGCTGAGCAGAATATTGTTGAGGGTGAGCATGCGCTCCAGTTTCCGGGTGTCCTGCTCAACGTGCTCGCCCATCATGCCGAAGCCCACGTTGTTGACCAGCACGTCCAGGGTGATGTTTTCCTGGTCCAGCCATTGCACGATGCGCTCGGCGGCATCCGGTTGGGACAGGTCCATCTGCACGCCGTGGTAAACCACATCGTTGCGCTGGGCTTTCAGGTCGTTACCCAGCTGATCCAGTTCGTCCTGCAGCAGGCTGAAGACCACGATATTGTAGCCATCGTTGTTGAACAGCTTGCAGAATTCACGGCCAATGCCGCCGGCGCCGCCGGTGATCAGTACGGTTTTTGTCATTGTTGTGCTCCTGTCAGGCGGCGTCGCCGGGCTGGTCTTTCGGGCCCAGATCAAAGGGGCCAATAATCATGCTGCCAGAGTGTTTGCGGTGGTAAGCCTCGCGGGCTTTCCACACTTTTCCATACCGGTAGAACGGTACGGTGGGGTACAGGTGATGAACCAGGTGGTAGTTCTGGTACATCAGGATCGGGGTCAGCAACCATTCCTTGCCCATGCGCATCAGCGAGGTGGTATTCGGATCCACGTCCTGGCGGCCGGTATGCGGGTAGTGCGGCAGCACCATGAACACCAGACACATCAGGAAGAACGAGAAGTAGGACGGGATCAGCCACAGCATCAGGGTCACGTAGGGTTGCCAGATGAACAGGGCGGTCAGGGCAATGCCGGCGACAATCAGTTCACGGCGGATTTCGGACATGGCCACATTGGGCAGCTTTTCCGGATTGCGCATGAAGTTGATCAGGTAAATGAAGGGCCAGAAACCCCATAGTGGCATGGTCCACAGACTGCTGGCCATCCAGTGATCCGGATCTTTTTCCGGATCATTGGCAAAGCGGTGGTGGTGCATGTGCATGATGCGGAACAACTTGCCTTTACCAAACGGCACCGCCACAAAGGTGGCAATGGAGAGGATAAGGTCGTTGTGTTCTGATTTCTGCGCTGCGGCACGATGAATAGATTCGTGGGCAGGAGTGAACATGACATAGCCGGCGATGCTGTTGATCACCAGGCCGACCCAGGCAGGCCAGTAGCCCCCGATGACCATGATCCAGCTGCTGATGTTGGCCGCATGGGACAGCACCATCAGGGCAATGGTTGGCCAGGCAAACTTCGGCGATACCTTCAGTTTGGCCAGTGTCTTGAGTTCTTCTGCTTCGGTTGTTGTCGTCATTGGGCAGTCTCCTGCATGGTCCAGATACACAGTGTTTACTGAACGGGAAAGAAAGTTAAGCGCGGAAAATGCCAAAAAGGGGATAAATAGTGTCATCGGGGCGCCGTGGCCGGCCGCCCCGATGCAGGCGTCAGGCGGCGTTGGCCTTGTCGCTGTCCGGGCCGAGCCCGAAGGGGCCAATGATCATGCTGCCGGAGTTTTCCATGTGGTGGGCTTCCCGGGCCTTCCACACCTTGCCGTAACGGTAGAACGGCACGGTGGGATAGAGGTGATGGACCAAATGGTAGTTCTGGTACATCAGCACCGGGGTCTGCCACCACTCGCCGCCCATGCGCATCAGGGCAGTGGTGTTGGGGTCTTCATCCTGTCGGCCAGTATGGGGGTAGTGCGGCAGCACCATGAACACCAGGCACATCAGGAAGAAGGCAAAGTAGGTGGGGATCAGCCACAGGGTCAGCATGTAGAAGGGTTCCCAGGCAATCAGGGCGCCAAAGATAATCCCGGCCACGACGATCTCACGAACGATCTCGGACACCTTCACATTGGGCAGCATGGCCGGGTTGCGCAGGAACTTGTAGAGATAGAAATACGGCCACAGACCCCACAGCGGCATGGTCCACAGGCTGCTGGCCATCCAGTGATCCGGGTCGTTTTCCGGGTCGTTGGCAAAGCGATGGTGACGCATGTGCAGCAGGCGGAACAGTTTCCCCTTGCCGAAGGGCACGGCCACGAAGGTGGCGGCAGACAGCAGAAAGTCGTTGGTAGACGACTTCTGCGCTGCTGCCCGGTGGATGGCCTCGTGAGCCGGGGTAAAGAGGGCGTAGCCCGCAATGCTGTTGATGACCATGCCCAGCCACAGTGGCCAGATGTCGTTCATGACGAGTACCCAGCTCAGGGCGATGCTGATCAGGGACACGATCAGAATGGCAATCGTGGGCAAGGCCAGTGGCGGTGACACCTTCAGGCGGGCCAGTTCATTGTTGTTGTCGGCGTGACTCATTGCGCCAGTCTCCAATGGTGCTTTTTTTCAGTGTTGCCGGAATGGCGAACAGCGGTAAGCGCGGATGCTGACAAGGGGGGGATAGAAAATGACAGGGGCTGTAGAGACGTCGGTGTCGCTGCGATAAGCCAAACGTACCGCACAGCTCACCGAGACCACTGGGAAGAAGACAGTTTTAGCCTCTGTGAACTCTGCGGTAGCGAAGCTTTTGATTCCAGGTGGTTATCGCGCCGCCAAGGACGCTCCTACCGACAGGTTATTCCTGCCGGAATCGCCCTGGGCTGGTGCCGAACCAGCGCTGGAAGGCGCGGCGGAAGCTGGCCACGTCGGTGTAGCCCAGGTCTTCTGCCACTGCTGCGACGGTGTAGTGGGGCAGGCTCAGCAGCTGGGTGGCGCGGCGGCTGAGGGTCTGGTCACGCAGTTGCTGAAAACGGGTGTCTTCGTGCTTGAGCTTGCGGATCAGGGTGCGCGGGCTCATGTGCAAACGGTCTGCCACGGCATCGAGGCTGGCCTGGCCCTGGCTTTGGTGAAGCAGGGCAAGCACCTGATCCGTTACCGTGCCTTGCTTGCGCAGGGCTTCCTGGCGGGCTTCACACTGCTGAATGGCCAGCCACAGCAAGTCCCGGTCGTGGCTGGCTAATACCTCGTCGCCGTAGCGTGCAGGCAGGGACAGCGACACACCGGGGGCATCAAAGACCACTTCGGTCCCCCGGAAGATCTTTTTGTAGGATTCGGCCCAGGCCGGTGCCGGGTAGTTGAAGCTGGCGGTGCCATCCTCGATGGGTTTGCCTCGCAGGACCACATGACAGGCGTAGGCCGATCCCATGGCGGATTCGGTGAGGAAACGAATGGCATCATCCAGCGGATAAGCGAATTTCAGGTGCAGGGTGATGGTGTCGGGAGTTTCTTCCATTTCGGTGAGAAACACCCGGGTGCGGGTGTTGGTAAAACTGGCAAAGACCCGCATGGCATCGCGCAGGGTAGGGCTGGCCATGGCGGCCATCCCCATGGGGCCATGCATGGCAGGCAGGGCGCGCAGGCCGGTTTGCAGGGCCAGATCCGGCGCTTCACTCATGTGCTGCGCGTTTGCAATCAGCTGACAGGCACCGGGCCAGTCAATGAACCCATCGCTGGTCTGCAGGGTGTGGGCGTCGATCCCGGTGTTGGCCACCAGGGTATCCAGGCCATCCTGATCAAGCCCCAGGGTCTGGGCGATCATGCGGCAGTAGGCCAGAGCCAGGTCGGGTTTCATCGAACGGTTTCCTCGCTGGCAGGCGGTTCGGCGATGTAGCTGGCGACCATGCGGGTCAGCTCATCGGCCAGCTCGCTTTCGCGAATCATGCCGCCGTGCTGGCTGATGTAGCGCACCATGGTGAACAGCACGCTGTTGGTGACGATAAACACCCGCACCTCCAGGTTGTGGATGGGGTTGTCCCGATAATGGCGCAGGAAGTACATCCGGGCCAGATCCATGAAGTGTTGTTGCAGGACTTCCACCACCCGGTTGGTGGGCAGTCGATGCCAGTTGCGTACCAGTTCCAGGTACAGGCCGTCGCGGGAATGCAGCACCGCAAAGCCGAAGCGAATGGCACTGCTGACCATGGCATTGATGTCCACATTGTCGGTGATGGGCAGTCGTTTCAGACCGACCCCGATATCCTCGGCCAGACTCTCCATCAGGGCTTCGATCAACCCATCCTTGTCACCGAAATACTGATACAGCGAGCCCACGCTGACGCCGGCTACCTCGGCAATCCTGGCGGTGGTGGTGTTGTCCAGCCCCTGCTGCTGGATGACCTGGGCGGTCGCGTCGATCAAGGCGCGGACCATTTCCCGGGAGCGTTGTTGTTGGGGGCGTTTACGCATGGCGGAACCTGTATCGGCAAAATGCGAATTGAATGCGAATACATATTCGCATTAGGGTGACAGCTATTGCAAGCACACCCAGGAGGTTGTGATGACCGCTCAGGCACACATTCAGCCCGCGCCCCGCCGGGCTCGCCCATTTGAGAAGACCCAGCAAGCCACGCCAGTGTTGCTGCGTACCCTGTTGGGCCGTGATCTGGCGCCGAGTCGCGCAGAATTTGATGAGGTGATCGCCGCCCTGTGGGAAGGTGATCAGCCCATGGACGAGCTGGTGGACTGGATGGTGGCATTCGGCCCACGTGAGGCCCGTGCGCTGTTCGAAAAGGCCGTCAATGAGGGGCTGAACGCGGTGCCGGATTGCCCGGAACCATTGCGTTTGTTCATCAAACGGCTGGAAAAACGCCCGGCCTGGGTGGACTTCGAGCTGATCGAGGACGGTGCCCGCTTTATTCACTCCACTGGCATGACAGCGCCGTACGTGTTGCGGGATCTGGCGTTGATGGGGGGCTATTTGCTGTCCGGTTTCAACCAGTCCCTGGTGTTGACCGGCGCCCTCAACAAGGGCGCGTCCCGTCGAGTGGCCGAGACCGGAAAATGGTGGATCGACTGCACGGAGGTGGGCGGGCTGGAGCGTTTCGGGGCAGGCTTCAAGAGCACCTTGCATGTGCGCATGGTGCATTCGCTGGTGCGCCGCAACCTGGCCTCCCGGGACGAGTGGGATGAGAGCCAGTGGGGCAAGCCGCTCAGTCAGGTAGATATGGTGGCGACCTATCTGGGGTTCTGCGTGGTGATGCTGGGTGGCCTGCGCAAGATGGGCGTGCCGGTAACGCCCCGTGAGTCCCGTGGCGTGATGCAGTTGTGGAAATACGCCGGCTGGTTGATGGGCGTGGATGAGCGTTGGCTGGTCGACAGCGAGCGCGACGGGATTGTGCTGCTGCACCACACCCTGATGACCCAGAGCCAGCCGGACTGGACCAGCCGTGAGCTGGGCATGGCGTTGGCGCAAGAGCCTCTGGAGCGAAAGTTCGGCCGTTTTGAATCCCTGCAGCGCAAGCTTGCCTACAACAAGCATCTGAGTGTCAGCCGCTTTTTTCTGGACAAGCAAAAGATGGCGCAACTGGGCCTGCCGGAGGATGTGTCGTCCTGGTACCCCTTGCTCACGCTGGGGCCGCGGTTTGCCTTGCATGCCGGTCAGCGCTATTTACCTGGGTTGCGTCAGCGACAGCAGCGTACGGGCCGCAAGGCTCAATTGCAGGTGCTGGCCCAGATGTTCGGGGAATCCGAGCAAGACCTGATTCGCCCGGATGCTTCGCACCCGGGGCATGTCTGAAAGCGATAAAGCAGGAAATGAGTGTGACTGAATCTGCGATCAAGACGGTATTGATTACCGGGGCGTCGTCCGGCATCGGCTACGCCACCGCCAAACTGTTTCAGGCCAACGGCTGGAATGTGGCAGCTACCATGCGAGACCCGTCCCAGGCGGATGAGCTGGCGGCACTGCCGGGGGTGATGTGTACCCGTCTGGATGTCACTGACCGTGACAGCATTCACGCCGCTGTAGCAGCCGTTATCCAGCGTTTCGGGGCGATTGACGTGCTGGTGAACAATGCCGGCTATGGGTTGATGGGCGCGTTTGAAACCCTGGATGAAGAACAGATTAAACGGCAGTTCGAGACCAATGTGTTCGGACTGATGGAGACCTGTCGGGCCGTGCTGCCCCACTTTCGCGAGCGGCAAAGCGGTGTACTCGTGAACGTGGCCAGCATGGTCGGGCGGGTACCACTGCCGCTGTACAGTGTGTATAACGCCAGCAAGTGGGCGGTGGAAGGGTTCACCGAAGGGCTGGTGTACGAACTCTGTCCGCTGGGCATTGGCATCAAGATCATTGAGCCGGGGGCGGTGAATACGGCCTTCTTCGGGCGTTCCGCCGACCGCGAAAATCGCACCGGGGTGTCCACCTACGAGACTTATTCCAAAGACCAGTTTGGGGTGATGGACAAGACCGGGCCAGGGGGCTCGACGCCTGAAGAGGCTGCGGACGTCATCTACAAGGCCTCCACCGATGGCAGCCAGCGCCTGCGCTACAGTGTCGGCAGCGATGCCCGCATGCTGTTGCTGGCCCGCCGGTTGCTGCCAGAGACCCTGTTCCGTGCCATGATCCGCATGAGTCTTACCGAAAAAGCGTTCAACAGCGTGGGGCGCTTGTTGTACAAGCCCTGAGCATTACAGAAAAAGGGTTCTTCGCGGATTCGAGGGAATCGTCCACAGAAGAGCCCCTTCCGTAGGAGCGTCGCTCGCGGCGCGATAACCCACGTCGTTAAAGACTGATTTCCCATAGAGGGCACAGGGTTCACAGAGGAAAACCGTCCTCCCCAGTGAGCCCTGTGCCCTCTGTGATGAAAATGCTTTTGATCCTGGTTTGGTATCGCGTCGCCACCGAGCGTAGCGAAGGAACGACCGCAGGGCGGCCCGAAGGGTGAGCGGAGCAAATAACCGACGCTCCTGCGGCAAGTGGGGGGTAAATCGGGCCTTTCACGGAAATCCGCGATGTACCCTAAAAATTGCCCGTGTCGCGACACAAAAAAAGGGCCGTCGGGGGGACGGCCTTAAGGGGGGAAGTGTGGGGCCAATCCGTGACCCCGGGTGTTCAGAATGAGCGCAAATGGTGTTGGGTAGGCCGCGCATTCTGCGCTGCCGATGGAATCATTCTAGTGGCACGGGGAGGCCGAACCCATGGCACCGGTTTGGCGGGTTTGATCAGATTTTTTGATGAATGTTCGGTTTATTTACTGAAAATTGCCCAATGATTTGCGCATAAGGTGGCGTTTCAGATTGACGCCACCCCGATCTGCTTGCTCCTCCCCTTCACTGTCGAAACCCATGAAGCGAAAGAATTCCAGTGCGGTCAGGCTGGCGTGGGTGGTCAGGCTGGGGATGCCTTCGACCCGGGCGCTGTCTTCCAGATGCTGGTAGAGCAGGGTAGCAATACCCACCCGGGCGGAGTCCGGGTGCACGTAAACCATATTGATGTTGTCGGCAATGCGCTGGGCAAACCCCACCAGTTCATCATCCCACTGCGCCACCACGGTTTCCCCTTCACTCAGCAATGAGATCAGGCTGTCGTAGTTCTGGCCACGACTCCAGGCATCACGTTGCTGCTGATCGTATTCGCCAGCACTGCCCACTTGTATGGCATCGCGGAAGACGCCGAGCAGACGGTTCAGGTCGGCCACTTCCAGCGGCCGGATCTGGAACGGCAGAAAAGGGGCCATCGGGTCGGCAGGCGGAGGGGCTGGCACCTCAGATTGCGGCGTTTCCACGGGGGGGGGCATCGTCTTCGGGGCGGGGTGCCTGCTGAGGCGTCGCGTCTTTTGCCGGGCCCTGAAACAGGCGGCGTAACCATTGCAGCATCAGCGTGGTGTCCCGTGTTGTTGTGATTCTTGTGAGGGCTGCTTCATGGCATCGATCTGGGCTTTCAGTGCTTCCAGGTAAGCATCTTGCTGCTCAAGCAGTTCCTGGGTGGTTTCCTTCTGCTGCAGAAGGTCTTGCTCCCTGGCTCCCAGTTCTTGTTGTTCACGCAGGCGTGCATCGCGCTGCTCGGCGGTGAGCAGGTCGCTGTCGTCAAACGATTGCGCCGCCGCTGGCAGTGCCAGGGCGCAACAGAAGATCAGGAGTACAGAGCGCACGGAGTTCCCCAAAACTCGTTGTGAAGCAGAGTCAGCATAGCAAAAACCGGGCTCGGAAGGGAAAGCCCGGTGGTGATTGCGGGAGCGGGGCAGGCCACGGTGGCCCGACATCGCGGTGGAACTCCGCTCCCACAGCAGAGGGTCGGGTTATCCCTTCATCATCTGACGCAGCACATAGTGCAAAATGCCGCCGTGTTTGTAGTACTCCACTTCCGCGGCGGTATCGAGACGGGAGAGCGCCTCCACGGTTTGTTCCTTGCCATCACGGCGGAACACCACCTTTACAGTTTCCCCTGCTTTCAGGCCGTTGCCCAACTCCGGAATATCGACGATTTCACTGCCGTCCAGGTTCAGGGTCTTGCGGTCGGTGCCTTCCGGGAACTGCAGTGGCAACACCCCCATGCCGATCAGGTTGGAGCGGTGAATACGCTCGAAGCTTTCGGCAATCACCGCTTTCACCCCGAGCAGGTTGGTGCCCTTGGCCGCCCAGTCGCGGCTGGAGCCGGTGCCGTATTCCTTGCCGGCGACCACCACGGTGGGAACGCCATCCTTCTGGTAACGCATGGCGGCACCGTAGATGGAAATTTCCTCGCCCTGGGGCAGGTGTTTGGTAAAGCCGCCTTCGATATCCGGGGTCATCTCGTTGCGGATACGGATATTGGCGAAGGTGCCGCGCATCATCACTTCGTGATTCCCCCGGCGCGAACCGTAGGAGTTGAAGTCGATGGGTTCCACATCGTGGCCCTGCAGATAATGGCCAGCGGGGGAATCGGCCTTGATGGCGCCGGCAGGAGAGATGTGGTCGGTGGTAATGGAATCGCCAAGCAAGGCGAGAATCCGGGCGTCTTTCACCGGGGTCACATCATCGATTTCGGCGGTAAGCCCGTCAAAGAAAGGCGGGTTCTGGATATAGGTGGATTGGCTGTCCCAGTCATAGGTCTGGGAATCCGGGATTGGCAGGCTCTGCCAGGTCTCGTCACCGTCAAAGACACTGGCGTACTGGCTGCGGAACATGTCGTTGTTGATCTTGACCAGCTCTGCCTGAATCTCATCGGAGCTGGGCCAGATGTCCTTCAGGTAGACCGGGTTGCCATCGTTATCCTTGCCAATAGGGTCTTTGTCCAAATCGATTTTCACGGTGCCGGCCAGGGCGTAGGCCACCACCAGCGGCGGTGAGGCCAGCCAGTTGGTGCGCACGCTCTGGTGGACCCGGCCTTCGAAGTTACGGTTGCCGGACAGCACTGAGGCCACCACCAGATCGCCGTCGGCAATGGCTTTGTCGATGGCGTCCGGCAGGGGGCCGGAGTTGCCGATGCAGGTGGTGCAGCCGTAGCCGACCAGGTCGAAACCGATGTCGTTAAGGGGTTTCTGCAGGCCGGTGACGTCCAGATAGTCGGTCACCACCTTGGAGCCGGGGGCCAGTGAGGTCTTCACCCAGGGCTTGCGGTTGAGGCCTTTTTCGGCGGCTTTTTTTGCCACTAGACCGGCCGCCAGCATGACGCTGGGGTTGGAGGTGTTAGTGCAGGAGGTAATAGCTGCAATCACCACATCGCCGTGGCTGAGGTGGTGTTTCTGGCCGTCGATGGTGACGGGAACGTCACCACCGCTGGGCTCGTGGTTGCCCACGGCGGTCTGACCGCCTTCCCCTTCCAGCTTGCTGATTTCATCGTCGTTGAGCTTGAGGGTCTCGGTCACTACGTCAATGAAGGTGCGTTTGACGGCCGTGAGGGGAACCCGGTCCTGGGGGCGTTTCGGGCCGGCCAGGCTGGGCACCACATCCCCCAGATCCAGTTCCAGAACATCGGTAAATTCCGGGTCCGGATCGTCGCTGGAGCGCCACAGCCCTTGCGCCTTGCAGTAGGCCTCGACCAACGCGATGGTGTCGGGGTCGCGGCCGGACAGTTCCATGTATTCGGTGGTGCGCTCGTCGATGGGGAAGAAACCACAGGTGGCGCCATACTCGGGGGCCATGTTGGCGATGGTGGCGCGGTCGGCCAGGGTCAGGTCGGCGAGGCCGTCACCAAAGAATTCCACAAACTTGCCGACTACCCCGCGGCGGCGCAGCATCTCGGTGACCGTGAGTACCAGATCGGTGGCGGTGATGCCCTCGCGCAGCTTGCCGCTGATCTTGAAGCCGATGACCTCGGGGATCAGCATGGCGATGGGCTGGCCGAGCATGGCGGCTTCGGCCTCGATACCGCCCACACCCCAGCCCAATACGCCGAGGCCGTTGATCATGGTGGTATGGGAGTCGGTGCCCACCAGGGTATCCGGGTAGGCATAGGTGTTGCCATCCTGGGCCGGCTCGGACCAGACACCCTTGGCCAGGTATTCCAAGTTGACCTGGTGGCAGATGCCGGTGCCCGGTGGCACCACCCGGAAATTATTGAAGGCTTTCTGGCCCCAGCGCAGGAACTGATAACGTTCACGGTTGCGCTGGTACTCGATATCCACATTTTCAGCAAAGGCCTGCGGGTTGCCGAATTTGTCCACCATGACCGAGTGATCGATGACCAGATCCACCGGTGACAGGGGGTTGATGCGGGTGGGATCGCCACCGGCCTTGCTGATGGCATCGCGCATGGCGGCAAGATCGACTACACCGGGGACGCCGGTGAAGTCCTGCATCAGGACCCGGGCCGGGCGGTAGTTGATTTCGTTGTCGGAACGCTTGTTGTCCAGCCAGCGCACGACCGCTTCCACGTCATTCACGGTGACGCTCTCGCCATCTTCATAGCGCAGCAGGTTTTCCAGTAGCACTTTGAGCGAGAAGGGAAGCTTGCTGAGATCACCCCAGCCCTTGTCGGCGACCGCGTTGAGGTCGAAATAATGGTAGGTCTTGCCGTTGGCTGTCAGCGATGACTTGCTGTTCAGGGTGTCCTGGCCAATCCGTGTCACTGCACACCTCCTGGGTCGAGAATGGGCTCGCCGCCGTGGTGTCACGGCGTAAAGCGGGACCGCAGGGCCCATAACACAATGACACCAGGACCCTGCGTTATGAATACCCTCATACTACGCGCTTATGGCGTCCACATGAAATGTGTGGCGAAGGGGGTTTTTCAATCTTTGTCATAGACCATGGGCACCGCCTGTCCACTGGGGCGCACGTTGGTCTTCAAGGTCAATGAGAGTCATCGGCGCCCTGCGTATGATCGCGGCACTTTTGTCGAGGATTCTGTTTATGGCCACCAGCGATTACCCGCGTCGCGGTAATGCATTTTCCCGGGCGTGCGCGCGCGGTTTCCTGAAGCTGATTGGCTGGAAGGTGGTCAGTCCGTTACCGGCCTTGCCCAAGGCGGTGATTATTGGCGGGCCGCACACGTCCAACTGGGATGGCATTGTGACCCTGGCCGCCATGATGCAACTGGGCCTGGATGCGCATGTGATGATCAAGGACAGTGCCTTCAAGGGACCGCTGGGTTCCTTGTTACGCTGGATGGGAGCCCTGCCCATTGATCGCAACAAGGCCGGGGGCGTGGTCGAGCAGACGGTCGCCCAGTTCAACGGCGCTGAGCAATTGTTCATGGTGGTGGCCCCGGAAGGCACGCGCGGTGGTGCAACACAATGGAAAACCGGGTTTCATCGTATCGCTCATCAGGCGGGTGTACCCATCATCGTTGCGACGGCCGATTACCGAAAAAAGGAAATCGATTTTCCGTTGGTGGTGGAGCCCGGTGATGATCTGGATGCAGATCTGGCCACGATCTTTTCTACCTATGCTTTGGTTCATCCTCGACACCCGGATAAGTTGTCCGCCCCGTTGAAAGCGTTGCGCGAAAAACAACGGTAAGACGTTCGGCTCCGTCAATACGCGTTCTGGATTCGGCTCATTGTCGAATTCCTGGCCGTTGTCCCTCTCATTGAATGACATCAACGAGAGGGGGACGCGCATGCAAGTTGCCACTGCTGTCAGATCAACCGCGAACCATCATCACCGTACTTCCAATCAAGATTTGGCTTTGCTGGAAGCACTGTTGGACAGTTTTTCCAGGGCGGTGATTGTCTGTGATCGCGCCGGGAACGTGGAGTATTCCAACCAGGCCGCTCAGCAAAAACTGAACCCTGGCTTGCTCGACATCTCGATCGGGCATGCCGGCACCGCCAATGGGGTGCGCTTTCAACGCGCGGTTCGCGCTCTGCGAACAACGGCGGCACAATCTCAGCGTCTCAAGTTGCAGACGGCTGACCGGGTTTGTGTGTTTCGGGTCGACTTTCTCGATGATCAACAGCGCTGGTTGCGGTTGGTGTCTTGTGATGGGGGCGCCAATGCTTCGCAAGCGCTCGCTCTGGCAGCGGAACAGTACCAGTTCACCCCGGCTGAAATGGATATTGCCCGTCATCTTTTACACGGCAGAAGCTCCGCTGAGATTGCCGCACTGCGCTGCAGTTCCCGTGAAACCGTAAGAAGTCAGATCAAGTCCTTGCTGCAGAAAACGGGAGTCCACCGTCAGGCTGCATTGATTGCCTTGCTGGGAGGGTACTGAAAAACCTCCCCGCAAGCGGGGAGGGAAGGTTGCCTCCCGCGAACGGGAGGCGGAGGGGGATGGGTAACGGACGTTTAGTTGCTGCAGCCATTGGCGTTGGTGTAGCTGCCATCGACCACATTATCGATCCACTGATCCAGCAGAACACTGGCTTCGCTGTGTGTCACGCTGCGGGCGATGGGGGGCATCATCCGTTGCGGGTCGTTTTCTGCGGCGAGCCGACAGGAAACGATGGAGGCGCTGGCATCACCGGGTACCAGTACATGCTGACGTCCACAGGAACCACCGCCGGTGGCAGTGGGTTTCTTGCACACGCCGTAGCTGGCATTCACATCACGGAAGTGATCCAGGTAGTAACCGGTATTGGAGGCGGCGCCCTTGTCGTTATGGCAGTGCTGGCAATTCACCTCCAGATAGGCTCGGACCCGGCTCTCGATATCCGCCGCTGAGTGGGCGGTCTCACCGCTGTCACCCGGGACATTCCAGCGCGGCAGATGCTCGATATTGGTGGCAACGCCATTGCTGATGGTCAGGGTCGGTACGCCGCTCAATATGCCCAGATCCTGCCATTGTTTGAGCTGGTTGATCTGCGGGAATCCCCCTTGGCCGCTGTTGCCCATGAACGCCGACTCCGGCTGATAAGCGCGATTCAGGTTTCGAGGCTTGGGACCAATCGGGGCGCTGCCGGCAGGTTGGTCATCATTGCCGTGACAGGTGATGCACTGGTTGGCATTGGGAATGCTATAGCTGGCGGTGCTGCCGGTGAGCAGGGTGCCGGAATCCGCATCCCGGTAGTGCCAGGATGCCGATGCGGTGCCGCCATTCATGGTCAGCCGGGCAACCTGCTTGCCATCCTTCTCTTCCCAGATATAGGGCAGGCCAGTCCAGACCGCACTGCCCTGGCTGTTTTTGCGTTTGATCAGCAGGCGGGTTTCCACCGGCACCTCTGTGCCATTGCTTTCATCGGTAAAGGCAAAGGTCTTGGCGATGACGGTGCCGTCCGGGAAATGGATACTTCCATTGGGGTTATTCCCTTGCTGGCCGTCGCGATACACCGCTTGTTCACCGGGCGGGACAAAAACAACCCGGTATTTGGTGGCGTAGTCGGAGAACAGTTTGCTGTTCAGGACAAAGGGCTGGCCGCTTTCGTTTGGCAAGCTGCGCGGGTCTTGCGGATCGGCAAACAGGTTGTACTGGTCCAGTGTCGGGCAGTTGTAGTTCAGCGCTTCGCGGTTGATTTCACCTTCTGCCACGTCGGCGGAACAATAGAAATCGACCACTTCATCGGAGGGGGCTGGATCGAATTCGCCGCTGGGCTCGAAGGGGGGAATGTCAACCCGCGGCAGCGGGGCCAGTGTTTTGCCAAAGCGGGCCTGACAGTCATGGTCAGACAGTCGGGTATCCGACGGCATATTGAGCAACCCTTCCAGTACGTCCAGCAGACCGGCAGGCGACAGGATCGACAGATCCTGGTCGGCAATGGCCAGTACCAGTTCCAGGCCGTCGGTGCCGTGGAAGTTAAGGTAAGGGGCGCTGTCTTCAGACAGCTCGTTGCTGTGAATGCAGGAGCCCCATTCCGGCTGGATACGTTGCTTGTTTTCGTCGAACTTGTAGGCGTTGTAGTGACAGCTGGGATTCGGATGCTCATTGGTGTGGACGGGTTTTCCGCTGTCCCACATCGGTACCGGATCGCCATTGCTGTCAACTGGATAAGGGCAGTCTTCATCCAGTTCGTCACGCAGACCATCCCAGACAATATGAGCGCCCTTGCCTTGATTGAGCACATTGGTAAGGCTGCCGAGTAACTGGGTTGGATCGTTCAGGGTCGGAAGGTTTTTCAGGCCGATAAGGAATGGCAAAACGCTCTCGACTTCGCCGTTGGCGACCTTTTCCAGGTCCGGTGGTGGCAGGTCGTAACCGGAGTTTTTCATCACGTTGTTGTGAATGTGAAGTCCCTCAGTATAGGGGTCCAGTTTGCGGTCAGCGGTTTTCCCCTTGCCATCGATTAATTCATAGCTGACGTAGATGACCGCAGCGGTGCTGTGATCTTCGAAGGTGTTATTCAGCACCTCGATGTTGTCATAGCCCAGAGTGATAAATCCGGTACCTCTTGGCACCGCGGAAACCAGTCCGCTGTGGGCAAAGTTATAGGTGTTGTTGTTACGTGCCACGTTATTGATCATCACCGAGGTATCCCCGTAACGGGTGATGTTCTCCAGGTCATAGATCAGGAAGGCGCCGGTATTACATTCCGCCAGGTTGTTGTCGTATTCCCCGCCCTGAACATTTTCGATTTCAAATCCCATGACGTTATAGGCGGCACGGCTGTCACGGATGATGGCGGTGTTGGTCTGACCGACATAAATCCCGGCGTCACTGGCACCGATGGATTCGCTGCCTTCGACCAGAATGTTTTCTGATTCCACCGGGTAGATGCCGTAGCGGCCGCTGGCGGAGCTGGGCACATAGTCCGGGGTGGGGTCGCCTTCATTGAAGGGGGGATTGGTACAGGAAACGTGGATTCTTTCCTCATAATTATCAGCGGTGATGGGCTCGCCACCACCGGACCAGATGGCTCGCACATTACGCAGGGTGCCCCATTTGACGCTCTTCAATTTAAAGGCATCGCCGGGGGAGTCGAGGATGGTCAGGTCTTCTACGGTAATGCCGCGAATGTTCAACGCTTCCAGCCCGGTGACGTTGACGCTGTTCTTGAACGACAGAATGGTCTCGTCCTTGCCGCAGCCCTTGATCAGCACGTCTTCGGTGGCTTGAATCAACAACCCCTGGTCGAGCTCGAAGTACCCGCACTCGAATTGCAGGGTATCTTTCGGGCGAAGTTGCACCATGGCATTGATCATGTCATCGGTGGCATTGTCGCCGGGGCTGATCAGGAAAATACGGCCGACCGTGTCGGGCGGGGTCTCGCCGTCGTTATCCTCGCCGCCGTTGTTGTCGCCATTGTCTCCACCGTTATCACCAGTATTACCGGTGGGGGTGTTGCTGGTTGTCGGGCTGCTGCTGTCGCTACCGCCGCAACCAGTCAGGGTCAGGGTGCTTGCCAGCATGGATATTGCCAGCGCGCGCCAAAGGTCATTTTTCATGATGGATTCCCCTCATTATGAAATCAGCAGGTGTTCGTTAGCGAACGGCCTGCTCCAGTCGTTCCCACATCCGTATGTAGGCTTCCGCCGAGGTGAATAACTGGTTCACAGCATCGTCCACCTGCTCCTGCGACCGGTCGCTGTTGGCCACCATGTCGGCAATCTGGTCCGGGTATAGCCCGTAGTGCGCCACGCCCCGGCCTTCGTACAGGCTGAAGGCATGGTCACCGGTGAGTTGTTTGTCGAACACCACGCGACCGTCCACGGAGGTGAATGGATAAAGCGTGTTTTCCTGATCGGGCGTGCCGGGGTTACCGGCCAAATTGGCAATGCCGTTGACGTCTGACGCAAAGGCGGCTCCGCCAAAGGGGCCGACCTTGTAACTGGCCGGGCGGGGGCGGTTGCCGTCGCGGGTGAGCTGGTCCACCCAATCGCCGCGGACGCTGCCGAAGGAGGCGGTAATCCCTCCCTGGTTGGCAACTCGGTCGCGCAACGCTTCGGTGCCACCCCAGCCGCCATGACTGTTGATGACCGGATACCCGCGCGGTGCTGTGAGATCGAGGATTTCGGTGGCGGCCTTGCGACTGATGTGATCGGTTTCAATCATCATCCCGCGCTTGGTCAGCTCCTCAATCAGGAAGAAGCCCAGGTCGGTGAGGCCGCGGGTGTTGCACAGGTGGTCGGTGCCACGACGCGGGTCGTATTCCGCCAGCCCTTCAGGGGTGGCGGGGAAACGGTCGCCGATATAGTCAATCTGGAACAGCAGCTGGTCGAGGATGCCCAGTGGCTGCAGGGCATCGGCCAGCGGGTTTTCGTTATCACTGTGGTGGTGATCCGGGCAGTTTTCGAACTCAATGGTATGGCCGGTTTCCAGCAGGTTGCCGCCGTAGAGAATGGCGCCGATACCAATGCCGCTGGACAGGTCTGGCAGGTGGCCGCCGAAGGCGTTATCAAACTTGTGCACCGGGAACAGGCTGCGTACATCCATGGCATAGAGTCGATCCAGCCGAGTCACGATCTCGTCCCGGGAGCACTCCGCGACACCCAGAAACTCTCCACAGTTTAGTGCCTTGGAGGCCTCGACCCCGAGGATGACGGCCATCTTGCCGTCTTCAATGACCTCGCGGGCCTGGCTGGGGCTGGTGACAATACGGAACCAGCCTTCACCGGGGCCGCCGTTCTGGGCATCAATATAGTCCTGCATGTCATGCATCAGCGTGGCCTGCATTTCGATGGCCGCCATGGTGTCGCAGTCATTCTGCTTTTGCGGGTTGAGCTGACAGAGAATCTCGTTGTGCACCAGGTGATTGACCAGCACTTTCAAGCCCGACAGGTGGGCACGTTCAATCCACTTGTAGTAGCTCTGGTGGTGCTGCAGGGAATTGCTTCTTGGCCAGTAGGGAAAATCCGGCCAGCCACGGGTTTCGTGGGGGCCGGGGGTGCTGGTCACTTGCTCCAGTACCCCGGTGAGGCCCTGGGGACCATGGTTCTCGGCGCAATCATGCAGCGCGTGATCCACCCCGAACTTGTGGAACGGATCACCGTAATTGATACGGCCACCGATAAATTCATAGGCGGAGATATGGCTGTGGGCGTCCACGTAGCCAAACAGGTCGTCGTCATCGATGCCTTCGGTCTGCTGGAAACGCGCAACGTCTTTCAGGTAAATGGCGGGGCCTGCGGCATCGACACTGGCGCTGAGGCTGGCTTCGGGGTAGTTGGCGCAGCCGTCAGCGGCGTGCAGGGTAAAGCGGGTGTTTTCTGCTTCCAGGCCGGGGGAGGTCAGGGTAAGGCCGTCATCGGTGGCGGTCAGTAACAGACCGGTGACCTGGGACGCGAGGGTGAATTGCGCCTCGTCACCGGGATTCAGGTTCCAGACGCTCAGATCGCTGGCCTGATTAACGATCCCGAGGCGGGGTTGAACCGTGATGTCCCCCAGTCCACCACCGATCCCGCCCAGGGATTCCCCCAGTTCGCGCAACAGCCCACCCAGGGGGGCGACCGGATCCAGTACCAGATTCAGGGTGTCGCCGAGACCGGAGACCAGGTAACTCAGTTCGCCGATGAAATTGCCGCTTTGATCAAGGAATTCACCGGCCGGGTCGCTGATGCCCAGCAGTTGTTTCTGTCCGCTGTTGCCGCTGTCCCGCTGGTAGTCGGAGAGTAGCAGGTAGCTCCCCAGCGCGGTCGGTTTCATGTAGAACGCTGTCGCCTCACTGGCGTTGCGTGTGGTCTGGTAGCGCTGAGCGTCGTTGTCTGCCTGCAGGAAGTTGCCCTGGCTTTGCAGCGTGTAACAGCCGTTGGCGAAACCGTAGCGGTTCAGCGGGGTGGGGTCGACCGGGGTGGGAGCGTCGTCTTCCCCTTCGTCGTCGGGGGGCTCGGGTGACGGATCTCTGGGTTGTTCGCGGTTGTTTCCGGTCGCTGGTCTGTCGCTGTTGCCATCACCGCCGCAGCCGGCAAGCAGGCCGCCCGCGGTGGTGACCAGAAACAACAGATACAGGAACGACCTTGTGGAGGTCTGGCTGAGTTGTAGCATGGCTAACCCCTTTGGTGGGTCCGTCTGCGCGGACCGCATTCTTGTCTTATGAATTATTAGTACGTTTGTACAACTTTGGGGCGGCGTGGAGCTGTAGCGTTATTGTCAATGTTGGTGAGTGTTTCTTTGCACCGGTAAGAGCGGTGCAACATCGATCAAGGGGATGAGCGTCAAGAGGAGAAGGAATCAGGGGGGGCGTAATAGGTGGAGGGGACGCGCTGCGCATGAGCGAGCGTCCCCTCCATGTAAACCGTTTTTATATGAAGCGGTAAGCGCGTATAGCTCACCGCAGTGGCGTCACGCGGCCAGGCGGGGAGGGTCCAGAGGGCGGGTCAGGTAGCCCAACATAATGGCAGGGATATCCACGGTAGGCTGGTAGTGAAGGAACAGTCCTCCCAGGGTGCCAAAGACCCGTGCCAGCATGATGAAGTCGCCGGGCATCTTTTCCACGGGGTCATGCTCCAGACGGGCGAGCAGGGCCGTGACCTGTTCCATGACTTGCTCGGCACTGGGCCAGCCCTGTTGCGGGGACGGATTGATGATGCTGTCACGGACTTGATCCAGAATCGCCGCCACAAAGGCCAACAGGGTGTCGGGATTGCCGCTGCGGGTGCGGAATCCCAGTTGCGACAGGGTGTAGCCAATCACCTGACGGTCATCGACGACGCAAGCCTGCAACACCCGGAAGTAACCGCGACGGGCGTCATCGGTCAGCGCCTGTGCGCAGCCGAAGTCCAGCAGTACCAGTTCGTCATGCTCATTGACCATAATGTTGCCCGGGTGCGGGTCGGCGTGGAACAGACCTCCGTGCAGTACCTGGGCAAACCAGGCATTGAGCAGGTTGCCAAGCATACGGCTGGTGCGCTCGGGGTGCGTGTCATGCAGGCGATCGAGCACTGTGGTCAGTTTGTTGCCCTGGACAAACCCGGTGGTCAGCACTCGCCGGGTACTCAGGCCGGGGATCAGGGAGGGGGTGGTGATCCCTTCTACCGTTTCCAGTTGCTGGCGGATTTGCTGCATCACCCGCGCTTCGCGGTGATAGTCCAGTTCTTCGCGTACTGTGCGCTGAATCTCGCTGACGATGGTGTCCATATCCATGGGCGGCAGGGCCGACTTCACGGCGTCCATGAAGACTTTCAGCAGGGTCATGTCCAGCTCCACCAGCTCGTCCAGGCCGGGGCGCTGTACCTTGACGGCGACCTCCTGGCCATCCAGCAGACGGGCACGATGGACCTGCCCGATGCTGGCGGCGGCCAGCGGATCACGATCAAAGTGGGCAAACAGTTGTTCTACCGGTTTGCCGAATTCTTCCTCCAGCACCTGACGGACTGTCTCATAGGGCAGCGGGGAGGCCTGGTCCTGCAGTACCGCCAGTTCATCGATCCAGGCTTGCGGCAGCAGATCGGGACGACTGGACAGCAGCTGGCCGATTTTCAGAAAGGCGCCACCTTGCTCCAGGGAGGTTTCGCAGAAACGGCGAGCGTTACGCTGATGCAGGGCCTGAAGGGCACTGTCTCGCATGCTGGCAGGCAGAAAGGCGGAACGGGTGCCCCACAGGCGATAGCTTGCTACCACACGGGTCAGCATCCAGCCGGTGACGGTCAGCCGCTTGAGGCGCATTGGCCAGCGGCGGGCCTCATCGGCCAACAGCTGCATTTCCTCGTTGACGGCCTGGGCGCCACGGCCGAATGCCTTGCATGCGGTGATGGCTTGATCGGCGAGTCCACGGCCTTGCCAGGCGGTACGTTCAATCGCACGGATGCAGCCTTCTACAACGGCAATCCAGGCTTTGAGCCCGCTATCTTTCTGTTTCTGGGTAGCGAAGTCATTCAGGGGTTGCCAGCTAGGCGTGCGGTCTTTGCCGCTGACTTCGACAGGTTCAGGGTGTTTCATTCGGCACCTCTCGGCTACCTTGTGAATAGTTGTTCACAAAGATAGAGGGTGAATGGAAGACCTGCAAGAAAAAAGTGTCAGCTGTCGGTCAATATTATTAACTAATTGTTATGAAAGCGTTTTTACCAGCATTGCCACCAGCTCTGTCTGTTTCCTGTAGCCGTTTTTACTCAGTAGATTCTTGATGTGCTGGCGCGCGGTGTGAACGGATATGCCATTTTTGTCTGCAATTTCTGCTGCTCCCAGACCATGCACCAGTTCGGCGGCAATGGCGGCCTCGGCAGGGGTGCACAGGAACAGGGACTGCAGTTTGCCGAGATCCGGTGTCATGTCGATACGGTAGTTGAACAGTTCAGCCAGCAAGCCATTATGCTCAGCTCGCTCGGACTGCAGAGGTGTGAGGCAGATGGCAATGCGTTCATCACGATTTTCCACAAACAGGGTGTGAGTATCGGCGCGCCCCTGATTGGCATTGACCAGGTTGGTGGTGATGGCGTCGGCAAGCTGACGGCTGAGTCGGTCATCACTGCTGGTGAGTCGCTGATTGGAGCCAATATGCAGGCTTTGGCTATTGTCGATCAGGGTGCGGGCGGCCTGGTTGGCCTGGGCGATGGTGGCCAACGCATTGAATACGATCATGGGTTTGTTCACGTGATCCAGTGCCATGGCCAGACTTTCGTTATCGCTGCTCGATTGGTAGAGCTTGAAGTGCAGGGTAATGGCATTTTCGATATGCGGGGCCAGCAGGTTCATCTGCAGGATTTCCAGCTCGCTGTAGGGGCCGAAATCCTTGTGGCGGTTAGCCATGAAGACCACATTGGTGTCTGCCTGACGAGTGACCAGCATCCCGGCGCTGTCCCCCATCCCCACGGCTTCTGCCCAGGCTCGGCTTTCCGGATTGAGCATGTCGAGAATGGTCTGGCTTTCGTCGCCGCGCAGGAAGGAATCGAACTGCCTGGGCGGCAGGTGGCGAAAACGTGTCAGGGCTTCGTCTCGCTCTGGCAGGTCGCTGTTGATATACCACTGCTCGAAGCCTTCCGGGTAGCCAAACGTCCAGCCGTATACCAGCCGCTGAGGGTTGTCGCTGACACCCAGGATGCCACCTTGCAGTGCCTTGAAATGTGACTGGAAAGCATCAAAAAAAGGCTGGAAGCCCCGGCTGTCATGGAGGCACGCATACAGTATTCCCACCAGCTTGTTGTAGGCCTGGAATTGTTGCGATGTGAGGGTGGCCTCTTCCGGGGCTGACTCATGAAGATCGGTCGAGACCAATGCCATCTGATGTCCAGTGTAATTGCGGGAGACGATGACATTATCAACTGTCATGGAATGAAGGCCAATGACACTGGTTCCCCTTCTTATCACCGTTTGTCTGTCAATTCTCCCACAAACCTGGAATGGCCTGTCCCTAATGCAGGTCTGCATAGCCTGTCGTTCGAGGAAAGGATGGAAGCACGCTATCGAAAGGTTTTGCCGCTGGCTGGTGGACTGGATATCAACGACGGGCAGCCCCTCTCGGGTCATGATGACCGTTAAGATCAAGTGCTGATAGCGAGGGACATTGACGCGATAATATCATCAGCCCACGCTTGGCGTGTATTTGAGGGAGCATTATGTCTGAACTGATCCTGCACCATTATCCACTTTCGCCTTTCTCGGAAAAGATCCGTGCCATGCTCGGGTATACCGGGTTGCCATGGTGTTCGGTTATCACCAGCGAAATGCCACCTCGGCCGTTGCTGGCTCCGTTAGCGGGTGGGTATAGAAAAATACCGGTAGCACAGATCGGAGCCGATGTGTTTTGCGATACCCGAACCATTACCCAACAAATCGCGGAGCTGTCTGGCAACCCGCGGCTAACCCTTGACGGGGTCAGTGAGGAGGAGCGTGCGTTTGTGAGGGAGGCCGACCTGACACTGTTTCTGGCCTGCATCCTTTCATCGACCAGCCTCAAACTGAATCTCAAACTGTTTCGGCATTTCTCTCTGCGGTCTTTGTTGCGATTTTTTCGCGACCGGATACAGATTGGTCGAACTTCTTCTGTGCCTCGAATGGGGCTGCGCGAGGCCCGGCATCGGGTCTGTCAGCATCTTTCAGAAATGGAATCACGCTTGAAGGGCAACCCGTGGCTGTTTGGGGATGCACCATCTATAGCGGATTTTAGTGCCTACCATGGCCTATGGTTTTTGACGGATGTAGCCGAAAGTGCCTTGGTGAAGGATTATCCTGCCGTGGAGGAGTGGATGCAGAGAATTCGCTCGTTCGGGCATGGGCACAGTATTGGCATGACGGGAGAGGCGGCGCTGGATATGGCCCGTCAGGCCGCTCCGAAAACGGTCGACAGTGGTAGCGATGTATTGCTGGGCAAGGAGGTGGTTGTCGCCCCGGACGATTATGCCCAGGTTCCAACAAGAGGGGTTCTGGTTGGGGCCACCGGGACGGAATGGATTCTGGCAATCAATAATCTGGCGGTCGACAGAGTCCATGTGCATTTTCCCAGAGAGGGGTTTCAGTTAGAGGCTGGTTGAGGGATAGGCTTGTATCGTTTCACGGGTTCCGCATGACCGCACTACAATAAAAAGAGGAAAGCATGGGTAACAAGCGAGATTGGCTGGGGGCCTTGGCGCTCACGGCATCGGGGCGGTGTGTGCCGACCAGGCACTCACCATGGAAGCATTGGATAAGCGGCTGGCTTCACTGGAAGAAAGCTCTGCGTCATCTGCTGCGAGTGCTGTGTCCGACCGGATTAGCCTCAACGGCTTTATCACCTACGGGGTGACCCGCCATAACGTTCACCAGAATCAGGGCCCGGGAGGCCCTGGTCCGATGGCAAATCCCAACGCCGGTGACCCCTTCTATTACCGTGAACGGACCAGCGATGATATCTCCCATCGGGAGTTGTCCCGAGTGGGTGTGCAGATCAACGCAGAGATCAATGAACGCACAGAAGCCGTCATGCAAATTCTGGCGCGAGGCCGCGACAATTACGACGCAGAGGCCCAGTGGGCCTATATCGATTATGCGATTACCCCGGATCTGCATTGGCGTGGTGGTCGTTTGATGCTACCGAACTCGATGCATTCCCAGTATCTGAACGTAGGCTATGCCTATCATTGGGCTGCACTGCCCAGCGAGGTGTATAGCATCGTACCGTTCGACACCATGGATGGAATGGATCTTACCTGGAGTTTCCGTACCGGCAGTCTTTCTCATGATCTGAGTGCATTTTACGGCAGCCTTGACGTGCCGGATAACACCCTGCCTTTCACGGTCATTTATGAAGGCCGGAATTATGTCGGTATCAATCTGCGATCCCGTTGGCATGATGTTTCTACCTGGTTGAGTTACAGCCATGCGGAACTCAGCGCAGATCTGTCAGGAGGAGGGCTTGCCAGTGCCTCCCTTGATGGTGTGCCAATCCACGGCAACAGTGTGGGCTTGCAGTACGATAATGGTTCGTTGGTATTCATGGCCGAACGTTCGTCGTTGGTGCCTCATGCCTGGTTTCCCGAGCGTTGGGGTGGGTATGTGACGACGGGGTATCGGTTCGGCAAATGGATGCCGCATGTGACTTGGGGAGCCACAAATTCTCAGGATAACTCCGACGTGTTTTCTGGCGGCGACCCTGTGAGCATTTCCCTGGCTCAGGCCAACATGATCCGGTCAAAGAGCTGGACATTCGGGTTGCGCTACGAATTGGCGGCAGGAGTGGATATCAAGCTTGAAGCCCAGCAGTTTTATGACATGAGCAGTGACAAATTCCTGGCTAGCGGGAGTAACGTCAATGGCATGTTCACGACCAGCACAATGGCTGGGCCAATAGAACGCGATGACCCTACGGTGTATCGCATCACTGTTGATGCCGTATTTTAAGGGGGGCAGCTCATGAAGAAACAACAATGGCTATTCTCCCTGATTCTGTTGCTGCCGACTCTGGCGCTGGCGGACATTGTGGTGGTCGTCGATAAAAACTCGCCCATTACCTCTATCAGCCAGTCCCAGATACGTCAGCTTTATCTGGAAGGGAACGGAAAAGTGGGCGGGGTGTATCTCAAACCCCTGGACTTGCCCGAGCAGGACCGACTGCGTGATCGTTTTTATTTGGCTGCAGTTGGCAAGACGCCCGCGCAGATGAAGTCGTACTGGGCGCGAATGATTTTTTCTGGTCGCGGTGTTCCGCCACGGAGCGTGTCGGGTGTATCAGCCATGAAAGTCATGCTGGAAAATAATCCGGAACGAATCGGATATTTGCCGGCCAGCGAGGTGTCGGGGAACCTGCGGGTGTTGTACGAAATCCGATAGGCGGACGGGTCAGCCGAGTAGCAGTTTGCTCTCGGCTGCTTCTACCGAATCCAGTGCCCCATAGAGAATGACGGTGTCATCCTGAAGCAGCACGATCTCTTCCGATGGGTTTTCAAGGGTTTGGCCTTTGCGTTTTATCGCGCGGATCTCAACGTCTTTGAGTGGGCAGTCGTCAATCCGTTTGCCAATTGCCCGCGCCTGTTCGGTGAGTGTGACAGCATGGAGAAGACGATAGGGATTGCCTGCACTGTCCGCTGCGGGAAAGCTGTCACCGTGGTAGTAACCTTGTAGCATCCGGTAGCGGTCACGGCGGGTTTTCCTCAGCATCGCCAGCACGCGGTCAAAGGGGACGTCCAGCATCATTAGCGCATGCGCTACCAGCATCAGTGATGCCTCCAGCACTTCCGGCACAACTTCCGCAGCCCCTGCCCCAGTCAGTATATCCAGATGCGTATCGTCACGGGTGCGTACCAATACCTGAATCTCGGAATTGATGTCGCGGGCAGTGTGGATGATTCGTTCCGCCAGCCTGGCGTTGTCGAAGGTCACCACCAACAGCCGGGCACGGTGTATCCCGGCTTTTTCGAGAATATCCTTGCGACTGGCATCGCCAAACAGGATTCGTTCCCCGGCAGCTCCCGCTTCCTGAAGCCGCACCAGATCCATGTCTACCGCAATGGCTTGATGGTGAAACCGCGTCAGGTAACGCATCAGATTCTGACCCACGCGGCCATAGCCACAAAGAATCACATGGCCTGTCACTTCTGGCGACAGGGGATGTTCGTCCGGTATCTGCATCCAGGGGCTGAGGATGCCGCGTGTGAGGTGCCCGCTTTTCTGGATCAGGGCGGGAGTCACTGCCATGGTGAGAACAGTGATGGATACCAGCAAGCCGGCATTTCCCGGTGTCATGATTTGGTGTGATACTGCCAGTGCCACCAGTACGAAACCGAATTCTCCACACTGGGACAAGACCAGACCACTTCGCAATGCGTTATCGGTTCTTTCCCCCAGCAACTTAAGCAGTCCGGTAACGATGGTCGCCTTGAACAGCATGATGGTAGCCGCCGCAAGCAGGATCCAGAGCCACTGATCTGCAAAAAGATCCGGGTCCACCAGCATCCCGACACTAATAAAAAACAGGCCCAGCAGTAGGTCTCGAAAGGGGCGAAGATCCGCCTCGATTTGATGACGAAAATGGCTTTCTCCCAGCATCATGCCCGCCAGGAAGGCGCCCAGAGCCATGGAAAGTCCCATCCAGTGAGTCACCCAGGCTGCCACCAGCGCCAGCAGCAAGGCGGTCATGACAAAGACTTCGTCCGAGCGTGTGCGTCCGGTTTCCTCCAGAAGACGGGGCAATACCCACTTGCCGGCAATGTAGATCCCGGCGAACAGCAGTAGCGATTTTCCCAGCGTTACACCGGTCATCTGCCACAGCTGGTCACTGTCACCTTGGGCAAAGATGGGCAGCATGACCAACATGATCACTGCCGCCAGATCCTGGAAGAGCAGGATCCCGGTCGCGGAGCGACCATAACTGGTGTTGACGGCGCCGCGGCCGATGATTTCCCGTATCACGATGGCGGTGGAAGAAAGGGCCAGCGCACAACCGGTAATCACTGCGGTGATCGGTGAGAATCCGAGGGCTCGCATCACCAGAAACACCGCTCCCCCCGTCAGGATCACCTGTAACGGTCCGGCGCCAAAGACCACGCGTCGTAGTGTCAGGAGTTGGGGGATGGAAAACTCCAGCCCAAGGGTGAACAGCAGGAAAACGATGCCGAATTCTGCCAGGTGCTGGATGTTCTCCAGGTCCTGGATCCAGCCGAAGCCGAAGGGGCCTGCAGCCAGACCGCACATCAAATAGGCAAGAATCGGGGGCATATGTAGCCGCCGGAATAGCACCACGGCGGCAACCGCAGAGCCCAGCAGGACAACTATCAGCGTGAGGGCATCGTGCATGTTTCTGGATATCCTTTTTCAGAATACCCAGTGTAGCAGCAGTTGAGGAAGCGCGTATGTCAGTCGTTGCAAGCGAACCGGAAACTGTCGTCCAGGGCCACAGGCAGGGTCAGCGATTGAAACTGTAGTTCGGCCATCTGGCGACAATGAGCGGCTCTTGCCTGCGAATCCAGGTGCAAATAGTCGATGTGAAATACGGGTTTTCCAGCATCGATAAAGGGGGTCAGAAGATGGCACTCCTGCCACTGGTGGCAAGATTCGTTGACGGCGAAATCAACCAGCGGCAGCAGTTCCTGTACCTGCCCGAGATCATTCTTCAGCGACACCGCCATGCCCAGCGCATGGGCTTGATTAAAAAGAAAACGGTTGTAGTCCAATTGATCCTCATAAGTCAGAGGAAAGCCTGTCCGATTGCTGTAACCATCCACATTGTCAGGATCAACGCCGTCACAGCCTCGCTCGGCGGCCAGCAACAGACGTTCGCTCATAATCTCCCGAACATTGGCTGAACGGGTGTCGAGCCAGCGCTCTCCAGGCCAGTCGCCCAGTCGGCGGCCCTTGTCGGTGGGGAGAAAGCGGTTGGCATCTTCTCGCCACTTTTCGAAGCTGCCCGCAGAAAAATAACAAATCACTTTCCGGCCGCTGGCCTGCAGGTCTGTAATCACGGACTGTGGAGTGTCAAACAGATCGAGAATATAGAGATCAGCGGTGTAGCCGCTATTGGTAGGTCCCTGCAGTTGTATTTGCCAAGTCGTTTCTATGCCTGGCTGGTACCACTGTACGGGTACCTCGACCGGTGGGGTAACCAGGCTGGTGATGGCTCCTGATAACAGGCCAAGCGATGAGCTCATCGGGCAGATTCCACTGAAATTGATAGTGCGATGGTAGTGCCGGAAGGGGACAAAAAATGTGGTGAAATTCCGCTATTTTTGTTACTTGGCTTATTTAATTAGAATATCAAAACTGTTCTATATGCATAAAGTGGCTAAAACGTCACCACCACCGTGACGGTATCGCTGTAGCTGCCAGGCTCCGCACCAGCATCGTCAAAGACCCGACCAAATACAGTGAAAGACAGGCCAGTGCCAGGGCCAAGCCCTGTCCCGGATTGCTGTTCTCCACTGGCTGTGCCCCAGCGCTGGGTGCGCCCACTGTCCTGATAGAGTTCGTAGCTGACTTGATAGCTGCCATTGGTCATGGTGCGGTTACCACTGGCGCCGTTGTTTAACCCAACCTCGAAGTCGGTTGCGTTACTGCATCTGACGGTGATGGTGGAGGTACTGTCTGCCTGCGCTAAAGGGGTGTTCTGGGTTCCGAAGTCAAGATCGGTTGAAGAGACCTGGCATTGATCCGGAATGTTGACCTGAGCGGTGAGGGTGTAGGTATCCGTTACCGCCCCGGCTCCCGCACTGCAGCTCTGATTGAACCCGTTAATACGGACCCGGGCTTGTGAGCCCGCCATGAGGGCTCGGTGCAATTCGGCCCGTGTGTTGCCCGGAAGAGGTGTTGCGATCAGACCATAAAACGTGGCGGTGCCGCTGGCGCTAAAGGTAAAGAAAGGCATGCTGACATTGACCCCGACTCCGGTATTGGTTGCCCCACCGGGTTGCCCCACTACGGTGGAATGATTGGCCGCATCGAAGACGTTAAATGGCAGGGAGGGGGGCTGACTGCTTAACGGAACCAGATAGCGTGGGAGCATACCTCCAGTATCGTCGTTATTCACATGAAGGCAGAGCGTATTCTGGGTTGATTCAAAGAAACCGCGGGTACAGGACCAGTTTACAGTGACCTGGGTGCTGACTGGGCCACCGGTAAAAGGATCAACCGTACCGAAATCCATCACCGGCGAGCCCTGCACGCTGCATTCCACCGCTGCCTTGAGACCGGGGCTGAACATCATGACGATGCCCGCCACGACAACCCGACGGGTCTTCATGGCTGATCCTCCACGGGCAGTAAGAAGGGTTTGCCATTCAATTTGAATGAAAGTGCGCTGCCAGTGGGCAGCGTTACCGATTCGAGTGGCAGGGAAAGTTGGCCATCAGGCAGCACATATCCCACCAGCCCGCGCTGGACAAGAATGTCCTCGCCGTTATCCGTTTGCAGGTGTGCATCACTGAGCCTGGCATGAGCGTCGCCTTTGTTGTGGATAACGATCCCGTTTTCATTCCGGGTTGCAATCAGGACCGGGCTCTGGTCTTTGTCGCCAGCAAAAACCGGTACCGATAACCGTAGCAGTACGCGCAGTTTGGCGCCGGCTTCGTTTTCGGTATCGGGCACTTCGCTGATGATAAGCCGGTAGCTGAGTTCCTTGTCTGCATCGGTGGGCCGTTGTCGTACGATTCGTACTACTTGCTGCCCGTTCGCAGGAATCAGGGTGACCGGGGGGGTGACCACAAGATCCTGTTGCTGACGAAAGCGGGATTCACCATCCACTTCTTCCCAGGCAAAGAGCTGCAGTTGATAGAAACCATCCCGGCTTGACCCGTTGCTCAGCGAGAAGGTGGCGTTTGGCTGAGTTTGGGTGATGTGCATGCGCAGAGGTGCGACCGTTAACTGGCCCGCCTGAAGCGGGAGGCATGCCAGCAGCAAAAGGCCAAGCACTCCGGGTCGAAACATTGCGTTCATCACTGCGAAATCCTCTCGTCGCTGCTGTATTCCGAAGGCGATTTACAGGTATAGGGCCCCAGACGTTTCAGGGAACCCGGTTCCGGTTCAAAATGAAATTGGACGGTACAGAGCTGGTTGTTGCGAATGATGCCAATCTCGTTGTTACCCGGGTCAAGACCACGAATAAAGGCTTCCCCATCGTAACCGACTACGGTGGCATCGGCATCACCGAACAGCACCCGACTGCCCGGGGGAACCGGGTTGCCGGTGTGATCAATAATTACCACTACGGCACTGTGCTCCTGCTTAACGGCAAAGCGAGCAGTGACGCCCACCAGTTCCGCAGGTTTTATGTTCAGAATGGTGTCTTCTACCAGTGCATCAGCGGGCAGGTCGTCAATATCAATGGCCAGCTTATTCTCGGTGTAGGGCACCAGATCCGGCAGTAGCAGTCTGCCTTTGCGGTTAGTGTGGCCGATGACCCGGTTGGATTGCCGCACCGGAATATCCGCAAAGCCTCCGGCATCAACGATCGCAAAGCTGTTGTTCATGGTGTTGGCGGCAAAGACATCATCATAATTGGTCACCAGAGAGCCACTGATATTGGCAAACGTATTGGTCTGGTTGTTGTCACCAAAGACGCCTGCCTGTAAATCGGCATAAGGTGTCCACCAGCGACCACTGGCTTGGCGAATGCCGTCAGGATCGGGACTGTAAGCCAGATCCCAACCAACATCCCAGAACTCCTCCACCGGTTGCTGCAACGTCAGTATCGTGTCGGTGTCGCCGCTTAGCTCGTCGTGATCGACTCTGACTCCCGCCTGGATCGGACGGGTACGGATGTTATCAATGTAGTAATTCAGGCTCGCAAGCCAGGTGCGATCATCGCTTTCATCAAGGTTCTGGTTCAGGCTCAGTGTCATGGACAGGCGGCGCCAGAGGCTTCGTGTGTGTCCGACCACAAGAAAGCGGCTGTCATCGCCACTGAAAAGCGAGGTTTCCAGATAGGTCGCGTTGAGGCTGCCATGACGATCCAGATTGATACTGCCGTTAATTTGTAAACTGCTCTCAATGCTGGGGCCGGCATCCAGGCTGTTGCTCAGGTCTCGGTAGCCTTCGGAACGGCGCGTATATTGTCCGCTAATACCATACCGATAAGTACGGAATTCATGGCCAATCACCCATTGGGTGCCTTGCTCGTCATCATCCTGACCATGCGCAACCGCCAGATTACTGACGCCCAATAAGCCGGCTCTTGCGACTACCCCGGCACCGGTATTCAGCAGTTCCGAGCTGGCACTGGTACTGGCTTCCAGTGTCAGCTTGTCATTGAGGCCGTAGCGAGCAACACCGGTACCCACCGGATGCGCATCGTAATCATTGGAGCGAACACTGTAAAAACGGCGGGGGGTGCCAAGGCTCCCTGAATAGTCCCAGTACCCCTCGCGCAGCAATTTCGGGCTGACATAGAAGGGAACGGTTTGTGAGACCTGTCTGCCGAGGGTGTCTGTGGTGACCACCTGTACTTCACCCAGACCCGTTACCCGCGGAGAGGTTTCAAGAACAAAGGGGCCGGGTTGGACATTCTGGTCTGTCAGCCGCAAGTCGTTGACGAACACCTCCAGTGCGGAAGGCAGGGTGGCCGAGCCACTGATCTCCGGCAGTGGAAAGGTAATCAGATCGGGACGCGAGGCGAAGTTCCGGGAAATCTGCACACCGGCAAGCCGGACGGAGGGGGTCCAGTTGAGGGCACCCGTCAGTGAATCCCCGACAATATAGGTTCGCATGCGATCCGCATCGGTATACCGCCAATAGCTATCCAGGCGGACATAGTTACCACTGTTGTCCGGATCCGCATCGCTCCAGCGAACCAGGCCGCTGCTGCTGAATGCGCCCCAATCGCCAAAAAAACGTGCCTCATGACTGGCAGAAGTATTGCTGTCGCCGTTTTCTGCCCGGGTAGAGTAGGCGTCATAATTCAACAGGGCACCATGACCCCGTTGCAGCGGACTTGCACTATTGAACAGACCTGCCCGCAAGCTTTGTTCCGGGAGCCAGCTGGCTGGTACCAGCAGATTGATCTGCTGGCTATTGTTGTCGTAACGCCCCGCCACCCCCAGCGCGTCAAGGGTGATCCATTGATCCTGAGGGGGGGAGGGGAACTTCAATCCGAGTTTTTGCAGTGCCTGGGTGTCAACAGCAAGTTCATTGCCGTACACCTGCACGGGCAGAGTCTGGTGGCTGGGGACACCGTTGAGAATCAGTTGTGGGTAGGCGATGTAAGCTGCATTGCCCTGCCCGGAGGCCATGGCGCGCAGACGTGCGATATCCGATTGGGAGTACTGCTGATCCAGTGAGGCAACGGAATCAGGAAGGGCGGCAATTTGAGTAATGGAACGACTCTCATCCGCCTGCGCCTGACCGGCATGCATTAAAAAAAGCATTGCCAGGAAGGAGCGAGCGATTCGCTCCTGCTTGCCTGGCAAAACCCTTTTTTGCATCGTTGGCGCTGTCACTCGGATACATCCTTGTCATCCTTTATCGCCTGTCTTTGGGCGATAATTCCCTGTTCATGTTCAGAACGTTACGGTGACAGTGACAGTGTCATCCAGATCGACACCGGTATCACCATCAATGTTGTCGCCCGCAGCGATCGTGGGGGTCTGCGCAGGAATCAGACCGTATACGGTGAAATCCTGCTGGGTGCTGTCACCTGTGCCCGAATTGACGTTGGTGTTATCCCAGTCGGTGCTGTTTCCACTGTCCTGGTACAGTTCATAGGCAACAGAAGAACCCGCGGCAGAAGTCATGTTACGGCTGCCATTGGTGCCGCTCAGGCCGATATCGAAAGCCGCACCATTGGAGCAGGTGACGCTGACGGTGCTGGTGGAGGTAATTCCGCCCGTCGTGACTTGCGCTTCGGTGGCATTGCCAAAATCCAGATCGGTGGCCTGATCAATGGTGCAGGATGCACGCAGGTTCAGAAGCACCTCAAAAGTATCCGTTTCGGTCGCAGCAATACTGGCGGCGGGGGACGCCATGGCCGCAGCAGTGATTGCGGCAGAAACAAGCTTTTTCATGTTCTTCTCCATTCCCATTGAAGCGTGGGGTAGCCGATTTAAAAGTGTGACTTGTGTCACAGGATGTAATTAACGATAACAACCATATGGCCTGGGTAAGGATTGGTAAATGGAATAGGCGTTAATACAGTGTAAAACAGAGATGAATGGCGTTCACTTCAGGATAAGCGGTGTTGTTATTGGTATTAACGGTTTTTTAGTGCAGTTTTTGGCGCACCCGCCAGTGGCGGATGCGCCTGTCGTTTACTGCGGTGTGCGAATCACCAGCAGTCGCTCTTCGGTCATGTCGTTGATGGCCCAGCGGATCCCCTCGCGGCCGAGCCCGGAGTCCTTCACGCCGCCATAGGGCATGTTGTCGACCCGCCAGCTCGGCACGTCACCGATCACCACGCCTCCTACTTCCAATACATCCCAGGCTTTCTGGGCCTTGTACAGATCACGGGTGAAGATGCCCGCCTGCAGCCCGAACTTGGAATCGTTGATGGCTTGCAGGGCGGCGTCGAAATCGCTGAAGCGGCTGATCACGGCAACCGGGCCAAAGGCTTCTTCTTCCACAATGTGGGTGCCGGCCGGGGCATCTTCCAGCAGGGTGGCTTCCAGCATGGCGCCATTGCGCTTGCCGCCGGTGAGCAGGGTGGCGCCGGCGTCCACGGCTTCATTGATCCAGTTTTCCAGGCGGCTCGCTTCGCCTTCGGAAATCACCGGGCCAATAAAGGTGTCCTCGTCCTTCGGGTCGCCCATTTTCAGGGACGCGGTCTTTTCCACCAGTTTCGATTTCAGGGCGTCGTAGACCTTGTCGTGGATCATGATGCGCTGTACGCCGATGCAGCTCTGGCCTGACTGATAGAAAGCGCCAAACACAATGCGCTCGACCGCGTCGTTGAGGTCGGCATCTTCATCAACTACCACGGCGGCGTTACCGCCAAGTTCCAGAATCACTGGTTTCTTGCCGGCACGGGCTTTCAGGTCCCAGCCCACATCCGGGCTACCGGTGAAGCTCAGCAATTTGAAACGATCGTCGGTGGTGAACAGGTCGGCGCCGTCGCGGTGGCAGGGCAGTACCGAGAAGGCGCCCTTGGGCAGCGCGGTCTCCGCCAGCACTTCGCCGATGATGATGGCGCCAATGGGGGTTCGGCTGGCTGGCTTGAGTACAAAGGGGCAGCCGGCAGCGATGGCCGGGGCAACCTTGTGGGCCGCCAGGTTCAGGGGAAAGTTGAACGGTGAAATAAAGGAACAGGGACCAATGGGGACCCGTTTCACCATGCCCCGGTAGCCTTTGGCGCGGGCGGAAATTTCCAGGTTCAGCACTTCCCCTTCGATGCGTACGGCTTCTTCAGCGGCGACGCGGAAGGTGTCGATCAGGCGAGTCACTTCACCACGGGCATCCTTGATGGGTTTGCCCGCTTCGATGCACAGGGCTTCGGCCAGTTCGTCAAACCGTTCCTGAAAACGTTTCACACAGTGATAGAGAATTTCCTGCCGCTCGTAGGGCGCCAGTGCGGCCATGGCGGCACTGGCCTTGTCGGCCGCCTCAATGGCTTGATCAATGGTGGCGGCATCAGCCATGGCCACGCGGGTGGCAACATCACCGCTGTATTTGTCGGTGACTTCCAGATCCTGGTTGGCGAACACGGCCTCGTTGGCCAGATAGTAGGGGTAAGCGTCTTTTAGCATGTTTGTTCCTTGATGGCGTTGGTGGGGCCATGAGGTGTTTGGCTATCTTTTAAAGCGTCGGACGTCGGACGTGCGACGCTACAATCAAACCCCGGACGGCGCAGGCTGCTTAAGCCGTCCGGGATGAAGATCAGAGCTTTCCGCTCAACTCACGAATTTCCTGGTTGAGAATGCGGTTGTTGTCGCGGTAGTCCACCGGGCAATCAATCACGTGTACGCCGCCAGCCTGATAACACTGCTCGATCAAGGGGGCGAGGCCATCGGTGGATTCCACGCGGTGGCCATTGGCACCGTAAGAGCGGGCGTACTCCACGAAATCCGGGTTCTGGAAGTCGAGTCCAAAGTCCTGGAAATCCATGTCGCTTTGTTTCCACTTGATCATGCCGTAGCCGTCGTCGCGCAGAATCAGAATGACGATATCGAGTTTCATGCGCACCGCGGTTTCCAGCTCCTGGCTGTTCATCATGAACCCCCCGTCGCCGACGATGGCCATCACGCGGCGGTCCGGGTAGACCATTTTGGCGGCCATGCCGGAAGGCAGACCGGCCCCCATGGTGGCGAGGGCGTTATCGAGCAGCACGGTGTTGGGTTTGGTGGCGGGGTAGTTGCGCGCAAACCAGATTTTGTACATGCCGTTGTCGAGGGTCAGGATGCCGTCTTCCGGCATGATCTTGCGGATTTCATCGACCAGGCGTTGCGGGCGAATCGGGAAGCTGTCGTCGACGATGCCTTCACGGATGTGGTGTTGCAGCGCATCACGAATGCGATGGAAATCGGCAAAACTCCAGTGCTCCTGCGGCTCCAGACGCTCTTTCAATTGCCACAGGCTGTTGGCGATGTCGCCGATCACTTCGATCTGCGGGAAATACACCGGGTCGACCTGGGCGGAATTGAAGTTGATGTGAACCACTTCGGCACCGCCGGGGCGCATGAAAAACGGCGGCTTTTCTACCACGTCGTGGCCGACGTTGATGATCAGGTCGGCCTGGTCGATGGCACGATGGACAAAGTCACCGGAGGACAGGGCGGTGTTGCCCAGGAAGTGCGGGCCGGTTTCATCGACCACGCCTTTCCCCATCTGGGTGGTAATCACCGGAATCCCCAGTTTCTCCACGAACTGCCGCAGCATCTTGCTGGTGAGCTTGCGGTTGGCGCCGGCGCCGGCCAGCAGCAGGGGCTTGCGTGCGCCCTGGATGGCTTCGATGGCCTTGCAGATCGCCTTGTCTTCGGCAATCGGGCGGCGAGTCATGCTGGGTTCGGTGACCGGCATGGTGGAGTGCTCGCGGGCGATGTCTTCCGGCAGTTCCAGATGGGTGGCGCCGGGACGTTCTTCCTGGGCCAGGCGAAACGCTTCGCGGATACGGGTGGGAATGGAATCACCGCTGACCACCTGCTTGGTGAACTTGGTCAGCGGGCGCATCATGTCGACCACATCGATGATCTGGAACTGGCCCTGCTTGCTGCTTTTGATCGGCTTTTGCCCGGTGATCATCACCATGGGCATGGCGCCCAGCTGGGCGTAGGCGGCGGCGGTGACGAAGTTGGTGGCGCCGGGGCCGAGGGTCGACATACATACGCCAGCCTTGCCGGTCAGTCGGCCATAGGTGGAGGCCATAAAGCCGGCAGCCTGTTCGTGACGGGTAATCACCAGTTTGATCTTCGAGCCGCGCAGGGATTCCAGCAGGTCCAGGTTTTCCTCGCCGGGAATGGCGAACACGTGTTCTACGCCTTCGGCTTCCAGGGCACGGACGAACAAATCTGATGCTTTCATGTTTCTCTGTCTCCGGTTGTACCCGTCCGGCTCCCTGGCCGTTGCGGGCTCCACATAGGGTGGCAATCAAGTGTCAACGCGGTTAATGCAAGGATAATGCCGCCTTTTCCTTTATTTGGTGCACAAAATGCGCACCAATTGGATGCATCAAGATCGTTGCGAGGTTCACTATAGCGCGTCGACATGCTCATCGGTATGCAGTTGCTTGATCCGTTTCATTAACAAATGTGATGGGAATGTGTGTGCCGGGTTGTGCACGCCGCACAGGCGGTGCACAGTCTGCGCATCAACCTTGTCTGGTCGGAGTAACAATTGCCCATGAAGATCTGGCTCTGGGTTCTGGGTGCCGTGCTGGCGGTGGTGTTGGTCGGGCTGGCGGGTGTTTACCGCTGGTTCAACCCGCCGGCGCCCCCCGCGCAGCTATTTTTTAACGGCACAGTGGTCACCATGGACCCGGCACAGCCAGAGGCATCAGCCATGCTGGTCAAGCGTGGCGAGATTGTCGCGTTGGGCGAGGTGAAGGTGCTGCGTCAGCAGGTCAGTCGTGATGTGCAGGTGATTGATCTGGAAGGCGGCACCCTGATGCCCGGCTTTATCGATGCCCACGGTCATTTTCCGGGCGAGGGGCTGTCAGCGGTGGCGGTGGATGCCAATAGCCCACCCATTGGTGACCTGTACAGCATCGATACCTTGTTGGAGCGTTTGCGGTTGTTGGCCCAGCGCCGGCCAGAGGGGCCACTGTTGGCCTACGGTTTTGATGACACCACTATCGGTGAGCAGCGTTACCCCACCCGGGATGAACTGGACACGGTCAGCGACAGCCGGCCGGTGATGGTCATGCACATTTCCGGGCATCTGGGGGTGTTAAACAGTGCCGGGCTTGCGGCCATGTCGATCCCGGAAGAGGTACCGGACCCGCAGGGTGGGTTTTACGGTCGCGACGCAGATGGACGTCTGAATGGCCTGCTGGCAGAAACGGCCTTTTCACCGGTGCGTGCGTCGATGCTGGCGTTGTCCGGCATGGACGGCTTGCGCGTACTGAACCGGGCATCACACCAGTACCTGGCCCGTGGCATTACCTTTGCCCAGAATGGGCTGGCGGATCCGGCGAGCCTGCGGGCGCTGAAACCGGCGTTGCGGCTGGGGGTCATTCCCTTGCGTTTGAGTCTCTGGCCCGATGCTGAAGCGGAAACCTTGCGCGGGTCGGGTGCACTGACTCTGCCTGGCAGCGACCGCATCCATCTTGGGCCGGTCAAACTGGTGGCCGATGGTTCCCTGCAGGGTTATACCGGTTTTCTCAGCGAGCCCTATTACACCGTCCCGGAGGATTATCCGCCGGATTACCTGGGCTTCCCGACCTTGTCGGGAGCTGATCTGACTGAACAGGTAACACGTTTTCATTGTCAGGATCGTCAGGTGGCGATTCATGCCAATGGCGATGCGGCAATTACGCTGGCGCTGGACGCCGTGGCCGCTGCCCGACAGCAGTGCCCGACGATCCGCAAACCACCGGTGTTGATTCATGCGCAGACCAGCACAACGGCCCAGCTGGAGCGTATGAAGGCGTTGGAGGTCATCCCCTCGTTTTTCAATGCCCATGTCTATTACTGGGGGGACCGCCACCGCGACATCTTCCTTGGCCCGGAGCGGGCGCGACGGATCAGCCCGCTGGCAGAGGCTGAGCAGTTGGGATTGCGTTTTACCTTGCATGCAGATTCTCCCATCGTGCCGTATCAGCCGTTGCTGATGGTCTGGAATGCGGTGCACCGCGAGACCTCGTCGGGGGCAACGCTGGGGGCGGGCCAGTCGGTGAATGTTGAGCGGGCCTTGCAGGCGGTGACCGTTGATGCAGCGCGACAGCTGGGGGTGCAGGACCGGGTCGGTCAGCTGCGGGTGGGGATGTTGGCCGATCTGGTGTGGCTGGATCGGGATCCCAGGGACAATATCGCGCAGTGGAGAGATATTCAGGTGAGAGGCACCTGGATCGGTGGGGTACGCCGCTACCCGGATGGGGTGGAAGATCCGGCACTGTCTGCGCAGTAGGCAGTCAGTGAGTCGGCGACGGTGTCGCGAGTCGCGATTCAAGAGGGCCGTCGGTGCGGCCCTTGTCAGGGGCGGGGGTGTCCCGCGCCGTGATGTCCCGTTAGCGGGAGATCAGTATCAGTGCCAGGTCCCTTCCAGGTTTTCGCATTGCTCCAGAAATTCTTCGGCACTCATTTCGATGGTGTCTGTGTCCAGGTGGGAGGCCACCTGTTCTTTCAGCTGACCCACGACCTTTGACATTACGGTCAGAGTCTCTTCCACCTGCTCAATGGTTTCCAGCAGATCCTCGGCTTCTTGCAGGTACTCTTCTTTCAGGTACTCGTCTTTTTCGTAATCGCTCATGCGAAGCCTCCTGATGGTATTGAGAGAGCCGGGCTACGTCACAGCTCACTTCCATGTTGCCAACGATGTCGGCGTAAAACAAACGGGAATTCCCGGGAATTGATTAAAGTTTGAGCGCTTGTGATGGGTGGTCACAGGCTTTTGTTAAACGGTGGCTAAATCGGGATGGTCTGCCGCCGGAAGGGGCAGCCGGATCGTCAGAATTAGTGCTGATGCTTGCGGAATTGCTCCGGTGTCAGGGTGTACCAGCGTTTGAATGCGCGGCGGAAATTGGCGCTGTCATGGTAGTTGAGGAGGGCGGCTATGCTGTCGACGGTTAATCGAGGGTCTTGCAGGTAATCTGCCGCTTGTCGGGACAGAATCTGTTCGCGAATTTGCCGGAACCCACTGTTTTCCAGTGCCAGCTTTCTGGCAAGGGTGCGCTTGCTCATGAACAAGGCCGCGGCGGCCTCCTCTTCGGTGAGTGTTCCGGGTGGGCAGGACAGCATCATTTTCTCTACCCGGTAGCGATAGCTGTCGCTGTCAGCGACCAGTTGCGAGAGCATTTTCTCGCATTGCTGAAGGGCTAGCTGATAGCTTTCATGGTTGGCTGCATTATTGGGGAAAAGGCACAGCGCTTTGGGAATTCTGGCCATGAAATGCTCTGCCCCAAAGTGGTAAGGCCCCGGCAGGTACTTCGGGTATTGCTCGTGGTGGGCGGGCATGTGATGGCTGAAAAAGGTTTCCACCTCGTGGGCCGGCCGACCAAGAATCGAGCGGGCGGTTTCGAAGAACATCATGATGAACGCTTCGGATAAACAGCGCCGTGTCTCGTCACTCAAAGGGGCATCAAAGTTAGCGTAGCAACCCAGCCATTCTCCGTGATCCTGTACCTCGATGCGCACGAAGTTCAGACGGGTGGGAGCATAGCGGTGAATTGCTTGCAGGGCCTCCAATAAATTGGCGCTACTGAGCGTCAGGAAACCCATGGCTCCGTGGGTGGCAGGAGTCAGGCGGTGGCCAAGGCGAAAGCCAAAGGTGGGGTCATCACTGATCTCCATGGCGTTATGCAGGATTTGCACTTGTTGCTGGGTGGTCAGCAGGCTGTCTTCAGCCAGCAGTTGTTCCGGCGTTACCTCGGTGCCTTGAAGCAGCATCCACAGTCGTGTGGGGGGAAGCCCCAGTTCCCGGGCAATCAGGCGTGAGTAACTGGCTGGGTTGGTTGCCTGGGTGTGTTGTGGGTAGGGGGCTTGCGCCATTCGGTTCTCCTCGTGGGAAGGCTTATTGTCTTTTTATGACTCCCCTTTGTCAAAAAATGACCTGCTCAGCGGGGCGGAGCAGCGGCACTGTGTCAGTCACACAACAACAATGAGAGTTCTGACATGGCAACGATGACCTTTATCGAACATGGCGGCACTGCCCACGAGGTGAATATTGAAACGGGCAAGTCGCTGATGGAAATCGCCGTGGATAACCTGATTCCCGGTATTGATGCTGACTGCGGCGGTGCCTGTGCCTGTGGCACCTGCCATGTGATTGTCTCCAGCGAATGGTTTGCCAAAACCGGCACCACCAGTGACGAAGAAGACATGATGCTGGGTATGACTCCGGAGCGTGCTGATACCTCCCGGCTAGCCTGCCAGATTGAGGCCTCAGAGGCCCTGGATGGTCTGGTGGTTCAGTTGCCTGAATTCCAGATGTAAGGCACGACACCGTCATTCACAGGGAGAGCCCCCATGTCACTGAAATCTACCGCCATGAATGTCACGGCCACCGTGATTCCTGCCCACTGGCAAATCCGCGCCGTGCACCGTTTTTTGAAACTCAAGAACGCGGTATTCAAAGGGCCTTATGTGCCGACCTTTGTCGAGACACCGCTTCCGGACGTGGAGACGCTGGCGATTGAGGATATCGATGTCAGTAGTCCGTTCCTTTTCCGGCAGAAGAAATGGGAGTCCTATTTCAAGCGGCTGCGTGATGAACGACCGGTGCATTACCAGAAAAACAGTCCGTTTGGTCCGTTCTGGTCCATTACCCGCTACGACGACATCGTGTTTGTCGACAAGCATCACGAGCTGTTTTCGGCAGAGCCCATCATTACCCTTGGGCGCACTCCGGAAGGGCTGGAAATCGAAACCTTTATTGCCATGGATCCGCCAAAACATGATGAGCAACGCAAGGCGGTCCAGAATGTGGTGGCACCGAAGAATCTCAAGGAAATGGAATCGCTGATCCGTGAGCGAACCCGGGAAGTGCTGGACAGTTTGCCCGTGGACCAGCCTTTCGACTGGGTACAACAAGTCTCCATTGAGCTGACGGCTCGTATGCTGGCGACGCTGCTTGATTTTCCTTATGAGCAGCGCCACAAGCTGGTGTACTGGTCAGATGTATCCACTGCCAGCCCGGAAACCACCGGTGGCAAGGTTGGCCCGGATGAGATCTTCGCGGCGGCAGCGGATGCCGGGAAGCACTTTGTCAGCTTGTGGCATGAGAAGGCTGCCCGAAAAGCAGCGGGAGAAGCCCCGGGTTTTGATCTGATCAGCCTGATGCAGGCCAACGAAGAAACCAAAGACATGGTCAAGCGGCCCATGGAGTTCATGGGGAATCTGGTCTTGCTGATCGTGGGCGGTAATGACACCACGCGTAATTCCATGACGGGCGGGGTGCTGGCGCTAAATCAGTTCCCTGGGGAGTTTATCAAGCTCAAGGAAAACCCTGACCTGATTCCCAACATGGTATCTGAGATTATCCGCTGGCAGACGCCGTTGGCGTATATGCGGCGCATCGCGAAGCAGGATGTAGAGCTCAACGGGGAGACTATTCGCAAGGGCGACAAGGTGGTGATGTGGTATGCCTCGGGTAATCGTGATGAGCGCAAGATTGAAAACCCGGACGTCTTCCAGATCGACCGCAAAGGCGCGCGCAATCACCTTTCCTTTGGCTTTGGCGTCCATCGCTGCATGGGGAATCGTCTGGCGGAATTGCAACTCCGTATACTTTGGGAGGAACTGCTTGAGCGTTTTGATGACATCAAAGTGCTGGAGGAGCCCGAGTGCGTGCAATCCAACTTTGTGCGTGGATATAGCAAGATGATGGTTCGGCTTTCGGGCAGAAAGAATAATAAAACTGAGGGAAAGTCACCGTGATAGCGGTTGAACCGCCGCGCCGTATCGGGAGTGGTTGAGGTTGTGGTGAGGCACTCCTCACTGCAAAGTCATCCTTCATGACTGTAGGTGGTGATGAAGGATGACTTTGAGGTATGAGGACTTCTCAGGGAACCTCAAAATCCGTTTCTGACCATAGACTAAGCTGGCTATCGTCATGGTGTTTTCTGACCCGGAAATAGCGGGTTCCGCTACCTAACGAAGAGTGCTCGATTTCATAGTAGTTACGTCGCCAGCCAGAAAGGTCGACGATGGGCGAGGAAAAATCGGCATTGTCATCAATCTGCAGATCGTAGGTAAGGCCCGTTGCTGTGACGATCTGCGCTTTGTGTTCCGGGTTTGTGCATTCCGCAGTCATATCGAAACAAAACTGTTGGGACGCTGCGGTTGGGTTGTGGGAGGTTGTCAGGTTGCTTGGAGGTTCCAGGCCAGGAGTGACTGTATCGATGACGTCCCCAACTGGAGCAATGGTCTGGCCAATCAGTACTGATTCAAGATTTTGCTGAATCGATGCCGCATCCAGCCTTCCATTGGCCTCCTGTAAGGAGCGCAGGGTGGTTTCATCAATAGGATCGCCGTTGCCAATGTCGGTTCTCAAAGTGTTGAGTAGTGTGGCCATGGAGTATTGAGGCTCTTCGAGGCGTCGTTCATTCACAGCCTCGGAGAAGAGCGCCGAAACATACAGCGCATAGGCATTGTCCTCGGCCGTAGTTCCAGGACGGTTGCTGATGTTCATGTTGGTGAAGGGCTGGCTGGTGGGGATATCACCGGTTACAGCTGCCAGCAAAGTTTTGACCTTGCTTTGCGCATCCTGTGTCGCCTGTTCGTAGCTGTTACCCAAATCGATTCCCTTCACTGCCTCATCATGACTGAGCAGGGTCAGCACGTTCACAAAGACGAGGGCTGGTTGTTCGGGATCTTTGTTCACCAGAGCCTTGAGGGTGATGCTCTCTTCGGAATAGGTTGCCTCAGTTTCATCGTAATAGCGCCCAGAGGTGGCGACCGAAAGCAAGCCAGGTTCCACCTCAAGAAGGAAATCGCCAAGGTTGGCCTGGACTTGCGATGAAGCGATGAGCGAGCTGGAATCTCCCTCAATCTTGAGCACATTCACTTCACTATCCTGAATAAAGGGCCCTTTATAGGCAGAACCCGCAAGCGAAGATTTGCTGCCGCCATTACCCGTGCCGGATATCCCCCCATCGTTGCTTGCAAGAAAGGACTCTCCGCCGCAGGACAGCAGCAGAGCCACCAGAAGAAAGAAGATGAATTTAGTGGTGTTTTTCATCGCTCTGAGCCTGAGTCCATGGGTTCTTCAAAATAGTAGATACCGACGCCGGCCCGGAATTGTTCTGAGTCGGCGTCTCCCTGATGATCGATTTCCCTGTCCAGCCAGCGATTGAGCTTCTGCAACAGTTCCAAACTGTCCGCTTCAATCAGCACTTTTAACTTGGCGATTACCTCGGGGTTGACCCGGTTATAGGCGACGCTCAGCTGAAGGCGGGAAGTCTTGCCTTGTTCTTCGATGTTGTAAGCGCTGGTGTTCAGCAGGTCATGGGCTGCCTGTCCCATCAGGAACAGCAGCTCTTCGTTGTCTTCATGGGGAATGTAGCTGTTGTCTTTCAGGCTTACCGTGTCGCCGTCATGGACATCAACCAGCCCCGATTGCTCGAGCTCCCCTAGCACGGTAACGACAGTCACATCACCACAATAGTGATGCACCAGGCTCTCGAGGCTAGGGCCATCGCCATAAAGGGGGAGCGTCTTCGGTTGGCCTTGTTCATCGCAGTAAAGCGCTTCTTTCTGCCAAGCGTTGATGGCTCTGACGGCTCGGTTGGTGCGTTTGGTCTGCAGTTGCAGCAGGGCATCCATGTCTTGGTTGAGCTTGCGCAGCCGGGCGGTTTCCTTGCGGTCCAGGCCAGTGAGGAGGGCGATCCGCGATGTGCTTTGCTTCTTGCCTTCAATGGTGAAGTTTTCCGCTTCTTCCACGTAAATGGCTTTCAGCCAGAGATAGAAATCATTCACCGAGATGCCGCGCTTGATCGCCATCCGCACAAGCGGGCGCATCAGCTTGCGAACCGCCTTGTGAAATCCTGTTTTGGAGGACGGATCAGGCATTGGTTAAAGACCTGGCGCGTAAGGTGAATGTTTGTGGAGCACTTTTTTGTCTCCTGGCTCTGCCGCAAAGGCGTTAAGGACGGGCCTGTGTCGACCGGGCGGTACATCCCGACATCCTCTCTCCCCCTACAGTTCGCGAGTCCATGGCGCTCGGCCTTCTGGTAGCCACAGTTCGTTGGAGTACGCCTTCAGGGAGCAGGCGCAAAGGTACCTCAGATCCTCTGTCGAGATGATGGTGAATCGTAAAATTTGGGACCTGAACCCCATCTAAAGCTGGGTTTTTCCTACGGTAACGTGACCGGTGTCGAAGTGCAATCCCCCGTAACAATATGATTTATTGAAGGAAATAGCATTATTTGGCTCAAAATAACCATAGTTACTGATTCCCCAAAAAGGTGTGCAAAACCCAAATCATTCTGATAGATTTCCAAAAAATGGGAAAATAAACCCAAAAATTGAAGAGGGGTCGATTATGAAAGCGTGGTATGTGCTGGGTGCGGCATTGTGTCTGACGGCGTGTGGGGGCGGTGGCTCCAGTAATAGAGAGGCGCCGGAGGTAGCAGCAAGTCCGACGGTGAAGTTTTTCCAGGCGGACAATGGCGCGAATGGCATGCAGCTATGGAAAACGGACGGCACGGAGGCGGGCACATCAATGGTCAAGGTGATCAATGCTGGCGGGAACGCGAGCATCGAAGTGCTTGGCACCCTTGGCTCAAAAACAGTCTTCAAGGCGAATGATGGTATTCATGGCCATGAGCTATGGGTAACGGATGGTACGGAGGCGGGTACGCTCCTGTTGAAAGATATCCTCGCTGGTACGGGAAGTACCTACATTCCCAGTTTCGCTATTGCTGATGGCACGCTGTTTTTCGGCGCCTACGATAACGTCAATGGTACGGAGCTATGGAAAACCGACGGCACCGCGGCGGGAACGATCATGGTTAAGGATATTCAGCCTGGGATAAACGGGACGGGGGTCAGCAATCTGGTAACGATGGGAGCCACGGTGTACTTCTCCGCCAGCGATGGTGTTGCCGGCTATGAGTTGTGGAAAAGCGACGGTACAGCGGCAGGGACGGTGATGGTGGCGGACATCAACTCCGGGGCCTCTCCATCCAATATTTCGGAAATGATCAACGTGGATGGCATGCTTTACTTCGGAGCGAATGATGGTACTCATGGTCACGAGTTGTGGAAAAGTGATGGCACTGCAGCGGGTACGGAATTGGTAAAAGACATTCGCCCGGGTATGGATCCCTCCTTACCCGCCGATCTTGTTGCCATGGATGGGGTGATCTATTTCTCCGCAGCTGAAAGTACCGCGCAGGGCGCCGAGCTTTGGCGCACTGACGGTACCGCTGCGGGTACCGAGCTAGTCAAGAATATCAATACCAGTACGGGGGGGAGCACTACCGCCAATGGTGCCAACCTTGATTTCCTGAATACAGTGAACGACAAGCTGTTTTTCACCGCGCGCTCAGTTTCTGGTGGTGATGATGAGCTATGGGTGTCCGATGGCACTGGAGCGGGAACCATGTCTCTGTTCAATGCCGGTAATGTGTATTACCTGATGGTTGCCAATGATACGGCTCTCTTTGTGGGGGAGGATGCAATGCATGGTCAGGAAATGTGGACCACTGACGGTACGGTGGCCGGCACGGTATTGCTCAAGGACATCGAGCCAGGCGCCAGCAGTTCGGATTTTTACTCGCTCGGCGAAGTCTATTTCCATGAGAACGATGCAGCCCCCCTCGTAGAAGTGTTGCCCGGTGTTGCGCTAATTGTTGCCTATCGTTCTGATATTGGTGTTGAGCTATGGAAAACCGACGGCACTGCTGCTGGTACCCAGCTGATCAAGGATATCAATCCTGGTATGGGGCATGGCTTTGATCTCTAATGCTTCGGGCGATTCAGTAGAGATTGCCCGCTAGATTTTCTGACCGTTACAGTCAGCGCCCGGTTCAAGTGAACTGGGCGTTTTTATTTTGGGAGCTAAGGGCTTTCTGCAAACGGACCAATCGTGTCTTTAACCGTAGGAGCGCCGATGGCGGCGTGACATAAAAGAGGTGGGCTAAACCTGCCTTTAGGGTTTTGGGCTTGGCCTGTTGCGTGAGGCATGATGCATAAAAAAGGGCGCCGAAGCGCCCTTTTTGTACTGCATCTGAGGGTGATTTAATCCCAGCTCAGTGCACCACCCACTTGGTACTCAGTCACCCGCGTTTCGAAGAAGTTCTTCTCTTTACGCAGGTCCATGATTTCGCTCATCCACGGGAACGGGTTGTTCACGCCTTTGAACTGCTCCGGCAGGCCCAGCTGGGCGAGACGGCGGTTGGCGATGAACTGCAGATACTCTTCCATCATGGCGGCGTTCATACCGAGTACTCCGCGTGGCATGGTGTCGCGGGCGTACTGGATTTCCAGCTCGGTGCCTTCCAGGATCATCTGGGTGGCCTTGTCGCGCATGGCCTGGTCCCACAGGTGCGGGTTTTCCAGTTTGATCTGGTTGATGACGTCTACGCCGAAGTTCACGTGCATGGATTCGTCACGCAGGATGTACTGGAACTGCTCGGCGACGCCGGTCATCTTGTTGCGGCGACCCATGGAGAGGATCTGGGTGAAGCCACAGTAGAAGAAGATGCCTTCCAGTACGCAGTAGAACGCGATCAGGTTTTCCAGCAGTGCCTTGTCGGTTTCCACGGTGCCGGTCTTGAACTCCGGATCGGACAGGTCGCGGGTGTACTGGATGCCCCACTGCGCCTTCTTGGCCACGGCAGGAATCTCACGGTACATGTTGAAGATCTCACCTTCATCCATGCCCAGGGACTCGATGCAGTACTGGTAGGCGTGGGTGTGGATTGCTTCTTCGAAGGATTGACGCAGGATGTACTGGCGACACTCCGGGTTGGTGATCAGGCGATAGATGGCCAGCACCAGGTTGTTGGCGACCAGGGAATCGGCGGTGGAGAAGAAACCCAGGTTACGCTTGACGATACGGCGCTCGTCTTCGGTGAGGCCGTCGGGGCGTTTCCACAGTGCCAGATCGGCGTTCATGTTCACTTCCTGGGGCATCCAGTGGTTGGCACAACCATCCAGGTATTTCTGCCAGGCCCAGTCGTACTTGAACGGTACCAGCTGGTTGAGGTCGGCGCGGCAGTTGATCATGCGCTTGTCGTCAACCTCTACACGACCGGCAGTGCCTTCCAGTTCGGCAACGCCTTCGGCTACGTCCATCTTGGCCACGGCGGCCTGGGCGCGTTCAACGGCATCGCTTACGGCGTTGTCGGTTCTTCCTCGCAGTTCATCGCTTCCTGAATTTCCAGCATCCGCTGCACTTCCCGGTGCCGGTGCTTCAGGTGCAGATGCCGCTTGGCCAGAAACCGTCTCAGATTGCGGCGGCGTTGCGGGCTTTGGTTGCGGCTTGGCGGCAGGCGTCTCTTGCGCATTGAATTCGTCCCAGCTCAGCATGTTTCTCTCCATTCCTTTCTAACAAGTTTGGTGTCGTCAGGTCACCGCTTGCGTATTCATTATGTGACGGCAGCAGCTTCACACCTGTCGCGTGAAGCCGCTGCGAGCGCGGAGCGCTTATTGACAGGCTTCGCAATCCGGGTTGTCGATGGAGCAGGCTTGCGGTACTTCAGCGGCCTGGCTGAACTCCGCCGGCTCTTCTTCCACTTTGGAAGACACGCGGTTGAGCTTGCCATCGTTGATGGTGGATTTTTCTGCCTGGGTCGCACCGATGGCGCGCAGGTAGTAAGTGGTTTTCAGACCCAGCAACCAGGCCATCTTGTAGGTCACGTCCAGCTTTTTGCCGTTGGCTTCCGCGATGTACAGGTTCAGGGACTGGGCCTGATCGATCCACTTCTGACGACGGCTGGCGGCTTCCACGATCCAGCGGGTTTCCACTTCAAAGGCCGTACGGAACTGCTCTTTGAGATCGGCAGGAATACGCTCGATGGGCTGCGCGGAACCGTCGTAGTACTTCAGATCGTTGACCATCACGTTGTCCCACAGGCCACGCTCTTTGAGGGCGTGGACCAGGTACGGGTTCACTACGGTGAACTCGCCGGACAGATTCGATTTCACGTACAGGTTCTGGTAAGTCGGCTCGATGGACTGGGACACCCCGGTGATGTTGGCAATGGTCGCCGTCGGCGCAATCGCCATCACGTTGGAGTTACGCATGCCTTTCCTGGCCATCTCGCGCACGCTGTCCCAATCCAGGGTCTGGCTGCGATCCACCTTGCAGTAATCTTCGCCACGCTGGTTGACCAGGATGTCGATGGAGTCGATGGGCAGTACGCCCTGGCTCCACAGCGAGCCGTCAAAGGTCTGGTAGGCACCGCGTTCTTCGGCCAGCTTGGCGGAGGCCTGGATGGCGTAGTAGCTCACCGCTTCCATGGAGGTGTCAGCGAACTGCACTGCGCCTTCGGAGGCGTAGCTGATGCCTTGCTTGTACAGCGCATCCTGGAAACCCATGATGCCCAGGCCCACGGGGCGGTGCTTCATGTTGGAGTTTTCTGCCTGCGGCACGCTGTAGTAGTTGATGTCGATCACGTTATCCAGCATGCGTACAGCGGTGTTGATGGTGCGCTGCAGCTTGTCGGTGTCGAGACCGTTTTCATCCACGTGCTGGGCCAGGTTAACGGAGCCCAGGTTACAGACAGCGATTTCATCCTTGTTGGTGTTCAGGGTGATCTCGGTGCACAGGTTGGAAGAGTGCACCACACCCACGTGCTGCTGCGGGCTACGCAGGTTGCACGGATCCTTGAAGGTGAACCAGGGGTGGCCGGTTTCGAACAGCATGGACAGCATCTTGCGCCAGAGAGTCGTGGCCGGCAGACGCTTGAACAGCTTCAGTTCGCCAGTACGGGTTTTGGCTTCGTAGGCGGTATAGGCTTTTTCGAAGGCTTCGCCATACAAGTCATGCAGGTCCGGGGTGTCGTTGGGGCTGAACAGGGTCCAGTCTTCTTCGTTCAGCACACGCTTCATGAACAGGTCGGGAATCCAGTTGGCGCTGTTCATGTCGTGGGTACGACGACGGTCGTCACCGGTGTTCTTGCGCAGCTCGAGGAATTCCTCGATGTCCATGTGCCAGGTTTCCAGGTAGGCGCAGACCGCGCCCTTGCGTTTGCCGCCCTGGTTAACCGCGACGGCGGTATCGTTGACCACTTTCAGGAACGGCACCACGCCCTGGGATTTGCCGTTGGTGCCTTTAATGTAAGAACCCAGTGCGCGCACCGGGGTCCAGTCGTTCCCCAGGCCGCCGGCAAACTTGGACAGCATGGCGTTGTCCTGGATGGCGCCGTAGATGCCGTGCAGGTCGTCGGGCACGGTGGTCAGGTAGCAGCTGGAAAGCTGCGGACGCAAGGTGCCGGCGTTGAACAGGGTCGGGGTGGAGCTCATGTAGTCGAAGCTGGAGAGCAGGTTGTAGAACTCGATGGCGCGCTCTTCCTTGTTCTCTTCTTCGATGGCCAGACCCATGGCGACACGCATGAAGAAGCACTGCGGCAGCTCGATGCGGGTATCGTTGTGGTGAATGAAGTAACGATCGTACAGGGTCTGCAGGCCCAGGTAGGTGAACTGCAGATCACGGTCGCCCTGGATCGCGGCGCCAAGGCGGGCCACGTCGTATTCACCCAGTTTCGGGCTCAGCAGTTCCAGCTCGATGCCTTTGCTGATGTAGGCGGCGAGGGCATCGCCGTACAGCGCGTTCATCTCTTCCTGGTTGGCACGCTCGGCCACGCCCAGGTACTGCAGTGCTTCAGCGCGGATCTTGTCCATCAGCAGGCGAGCGGTGACCTGGGAGTAGTTGGGCTCCACTTCGATCAGGGTGCGTGCGGTCATCACCATGGAGGTGTTGACGTCGTTGATGGAGACGCCGTCGTACAGGTTCTTGACGGTTTCGGTGATGATCTTGTCGGCGTGGACGTCGTCCAGGCCTTCACAGGCGGTGCGGATCAGGTGCTCAAGGCGGCCCATGTCCAGCGGCGCCTTGCTGCCGTCTTCCATGGTCACGGACATTTCCACCTTGTGGGTGGGCTCCGGGAACTGGCTGGCCTGCTCGGCACGTTTCTGCGCCTGACGGTCACGGTATAGCACGTAGTCGCGGGCCACTTTGTGTTCGCCATTGCGCATCAGGGCCAGCTCTACCTGGTCCTGAATCTCTTCAATATGGATCGTGCCGCCGGAGGGCATACGGCGTTTGAAGGTGGCACTGACTTGCTCGGTCAGACGGGCAACCACATCGTGGATACGGGACGAGGCGGCAGCAGTGCCGCCTTCTACGGCCAGAAACGCCTTGCTGATGGCCACGGTGATCTTGTCATCATCGTAGCTGACAACCTTGCCGTTGCGCTTGATGACGCGCAGTTGGCCTGGTGCTGTGCTGGCAATGTTCTGGTCCTGTTCGGTGCTGTCACCGGCCTGGGCGGCAGCGCCCTGCGGGTTCTGGCTCATATCCGTTTGCATGTTGCCCTCTCCGTTGTGCTCGTTGTGGTGCTGTTCTGTCTGTTGTGATGTCTGTAGCTGCTGTTGTTCAGCAGGGGCGCGTGGGATTAACCACGCAAAGCGCCATGACACTGAATCATGGCGCGAAAAATACGTTTAGCTTGGTGGTATAGGGTGTTTTGCCTGCTAACCACTATATCTTGTGTCCCTTCCATGAGCCTGCCGTTGTTCCTGAGTGGTTGAAATGCTCTAAGCAGCTGATCGCGCTGGCATTTTTCATATTCATTACGGACAGATCAAAAACTCGTGACGGTTTAACAAAAACCCAACATATTGGGGTCGGCGCTCGAGTTCAGTACAAGTTATAGTTGGCTCCGCGGTTTTGCAAGCATTTCGCCTGGGGAAATTTTGTGGATAAGTTGTGGAGCAATGTGGGTGCATTGCCGGCGCACTTTTTCCGTGCGGGCAAATACTAGATATTGTGTTTGTCAACGGAAAAACTACCCCGAAATCCGGGGTTGTGGCGCCTCATAGTCTTCCTGCAGGTTGCCGTGGGGAATGCGGATGCGTATAAACATGCCGTAGGGATACGTTTGTAACAGTTGCCGGGTTGGGCACTGCACAAAACGACAATAATGACAGGATACCTAAAAGGATAAGGACGGGATGACAACGGTTCAGGATAACCCGCCAGCCATCATGATCGTGGAAGACGATGAACGTCTTGCTGATCTGACCTGTGAATATCTTCAAGCCAATGGACTCGATGTGACCGTCGTCAGTGACGGCGAAGAGGCTATTCGCCGAATTCGTGCCGAGCAGCCGGATCTGGTGGTTCTCGATCTTATGTTGCCGGGAGCAGACGGATTGACTGTGTGCCGGGAAGTCCGCAGCGCATACAAGAACCCGATTCTTATGCTGACGGCCCGAACTGATGATATGGACCAGGTACTGGGCCTGGAAATGGGAGCGGACGACTATGTGGCCAAACCAGTAAAGCCGCGAGTGCTGCTGGCACGTATCCGTGCTCTGTTGCGCCGTGTGGAAACCGACAGCGAACGCGATAACTCCCCGGCACGGTTGGAATTTGGTGCTTTGGTGATCGACAACTCCGCACGGGAAGTGACTCTGGCGGGGGAATCCGTGGACCTGACCAGCGCGGAGTACGACCTGTTGTGGTTGCTGGCATCCAATGCCGGGACAGTCCTGTCTCGTGAAACCATTTTCGAGAAACTGCGCGGTATTCAATATGACGGTCAGGACCGTTCCATTGATGTGCGTATTTCGCGGATTCGACCCAAGGTCGGGGATGACCCGGAAAACCCCAAGCGCATCAAGACCGTACGCTCGAAGGGGTATCTGTTCGTCAAGGAAATCGGCGCGGCCTGATTTTTCAGCCGCACGCGGGTGACGTTTGAATAGTATCTTCCTGCGGCTCTATGGGGGCCTGCTGTTGGCGTTGTGTTTTATTGGCGCCATCACCTATGCCTCTGTGGAGCTGGTGAACCATTACCGCTCGGACCTGTACCGGGAAGCCATGGCGCGTGGCACCTTCTATCTGATGGCGGAGGGTTACCAGCGTTATGAGCCCGCGGAGCGGGAACGTTGGAGTCAGGTCCTCAGCAAGCTGTTCAATGCCGAAATCTCGCTCCAGAATGCGCAAGCGCTGGAGCTGGGCTATCGCGAGGAGCTTCATCTGAGTGACGGTCTTGTGGTGATGCGGCTCAATGACAGTGAAGGCTATGCCGATATCCTGTTCCAGTTGCCGGGTGAGGATGCCTACATTACCACCAGAATGACCAAGGTCTCTGAGCAGCAGGCGCGTGCTACGGCGGTGCTTATCCTCAATCATCTGTCTCATTTCCCGGAAGAGGAATGGAAGCCTGCGCTGGCCAGGTTGCAACAGCATTTTGGCTATAGTTTGAGTCTGGTGGGCCGCGACAGTGTCAGTCTGGATAATGAGCAGGAGCAGCGTCTCAACCGACGTGAGGTGGTGATTGCTCTGGATGACAGCACCCGCCGTGACTCCAGTATCCGGATCTTTGCCCCCGTGGCGCAGACAGGCATGTTATTGATGCTGGGGCCGCTCAGCCTGTTCGATCAATTCCCCATTGAGTTGCTGTTGATCGCAGGTGCCTTGAGCCTGATCGCCGTGGCATTTGCCACGTACTTGCAGGTCAGTCCGTTGCAGCGACGTCTCAAGCAACTGGATCGGGCTGTGAGTCAGTTGGGTTCCGGTGACCTGGGGGCTTACGCCAATATCGAAGGCAACGATGCCATTGGCCAGGTGGCAGCAACCTTTGCGCACATTCGTCGGTTGATTGAGTCGCAGCGGGAAATGACGCGGGCGGTCAGTCACGAGTTGCGGACCCCGGTGGCGCGATTGCGATTCGGACTGGAGATGCTGGCAGATATTGAGTCTGCTGATATGCGCCGGGAAAAACTCAATGCCATGGATCACGACATCGAACAGCTGGATCAGTTGATCGATGAAATTCTTACCTATGCCCGTCTTGAGCAGGGCACGCCCAATATTGAATTTACGCCGGTGGTGGTGGCAGAGCTGTGTGAGCAGTTGCGAGAAGAGCTGGAGACCATTCGTGGCGATACCTCGATTACTGTCGAGTGCGCCAGCCTGGGGCTGGATGTGGAGGCGGAAGAGCGCTACCTGCACCGGGTATTGCAGAATCTGGTCACCAATGCATTGCGTTATGCCCGTTCCTCAATTGTCATGCGGGTGCAGGAATCTGAGGGCCGGGTGCTGATATATGTCGATGATGATGGCCCCGGGATCCCTGAACACGAGCGTGAGCGGGTCTTCAAGCCGTTTGCCCGACTGGACAAAAGTCGCCATCGCGCCAGTGGTGGCTATGGTCTGGGGTTGTCGATCGTGAAGCGCATCGTCGACTGGCATGGCGGTGAGATTCGCGTCGAGGAAAGCCCGGCAGGCGGCGCCCGGTTTACCGTGGAGCTGCCGCGCACCCAGCAGGAGCAACACGTGTTGGGGCGAATGGGGTAGCCGCGCCAGAAGTCGCCACACGAGCGGTAATCTACCGGACACGTTGTCCTTGCGGCAAAGCAAGGCTTTTCGTTTCATGAGTCAGTGCGTCCGGCTTTGTCCATAAACGTGTCCGAAATCGCGCAATCTGCTGGCGGGTCCCCGGGTAAAATGCCGCTGCTTTTGCGTCTCTGCCGGTCATCGTTAGGGCGCACATGCCATTATTCATCGGCTCTCAAAACAACAAGGTGTTCGCCGCATGTCATACATCCTCTCCATAGATCAGGGCACGACCAGTACCCGCGCCATTGTCTTTGATGCCGATGGGCATGCCATGGGGCAGGCGCAGAAGGAGTTCCGGCAGCATTTTCCGTCGGATGGCTGGGTGGAGCATGATGCCAAGGAGATCTGGAACGACACCTTGACGCTATGTCGTGAGGCGCTGCGCAACGCGCATGTGGAGGCACAGCAACTCGCCGCTATCGGTATCACCAACCAGCGTGAAACGACGGTACTGTGGGATCGTGCCACAGGAGATCCGTTGGCGCGGGCGATTGTCTGGCAGGACCGACGAACCGCTTCGACGTGTGAGACATTACGGGATGCAGGCCACGAAGCGCTGGTTCGTGAGCGCACCGGTTTGCTGCTGGATCCCTATTTTTCTGCCACCAAACTGGCCTGGTTGCTGGACAATGTTCCTGGCGCACGGCAACGGGCTGAGGCTGGTGAGCTGGCCTTCGGAACCATTGATTGCTGGTTGTTGTGGCAACTGACACGCGGCAAGGTGCACGCGACTGACGCCACCAATGCCTCGCGGACGCTGTTGTTCGATATTCACCGTCAGTGCTGGGACGAAGAACTGTTGGCACTGTTTCAGGTGCCTGCGTCGGTCTTGCCAGAGGTTCGGGACAGCGCCGGTGAGTTTGGGCTGACATGCCCGGAGTTGCTTGGTGCAGCAGTGCCAGTAGCGGGTATTGCCGGAGATCAGCAGGCGGCGTTGGTTGGCCAGGCCTGTTTTGCCCCGGGGATGGTGAAAAGTACCTACGGCACGGGGTGCTTTATGGTCATGAACACCGGGGAAGCGGTGGCCTCGGAAAATCGATTGTTGACGACGGTGGGTTACCGGGTCAATGGCAAGACCACCTATGCTCTTGAGGGCTCCATCTTTGTGGCCGGGGCGGCCATCCAGTGGCTGCGCGACGGACTTAATCTGATACGCGATGCCAGCGAAACCGAGGCTCTGGCCCGGCGGGCGGGGTCTGCCGGCGGGGTGTACCTGGTGCCGGCATTTACCGGCCTGGGGGCGCCCTGGTGGGACCCCCATGCCCGCGGTGCCTTACTTGGGCTGACCCGTGATACGGGGATTGCCGAAGTGGTCACTGCCGGGTTGGAGGCGGTGTGCTACCAATCGCGGGATTTACTGGATGCCATGGCTGCGGACTGTGGTACCCGGCCCACAACCCTGAGAGTCGATGGAGGTATGGTGGTCAACAACTGGCTGAGCCAGACCCTGTCAGACGTATTGGGCGTCTGTGTCGACCGCCCCCAGGTAACGGAAACGACGGCGCTTGGCGCCGCCTACCTTGCCGGGCTGGGTGTGGGGTTATATGACTCGCTGGAGGCGGTGGCATCGCGTTGGCAGTGTGAGCGTGAATTTACGCCCATGCTGGAAGAAAGCGAGCGTGAGCGCGGCTACCGTGGATGGCGAGATGCGGTTGCGCGCGTCTGCCGGGATGCCAGTCACTGATTTTTTCGGGGGGCTGATCCGGCACTTCGCCACCTTGTGAAGGGCTGGAGTGCCGGTGCTTCGTTTCTGTTTTTCCCCTTTGTGCTTATTCTCCCCCCGTCCGCGGGGTGTTCTCTGCCCAAGTGGCGTCTATCTCGTCATCAGGAGTGGCGCCGATGGTAACGGGAGGCCGTTGCCGCCAGTGTTGGCTTCCCCAAGTAAATCAGTTGTTTACCGTGCATTGGCGACAGGCGGTGCGAATTGGTAGACGGTCAAACTGTGAACCAATAGGCATTTAGCATTAGTATTGGCTCATAAATAATACTAAATCGTCATACCGGTGTGGTGCGGGTGGGATGCCACACTCTTTGGGAATCCTTCATGGATCATACTTTGGCCCTTCACCCTGCGGCCATGCAGGGTCAGCGTGTGCGCCGCGTGCTGTTTGCCATACTGGCAGGGGGTGGTGCCCACACATTGCTATGCTGGATCACACTGCAGCTGGATTTTTTCCGTGGTGGTGATGCTGTTTTTTATCCGTTGTTTGCCATTATCTGGGGCGGCCACCTGCTCTTCCTCACTTTCATGTTGCTGGGGCTGAACCGGCGTTTGTCCGAGCCGGCAATGATTTTCCCCTTGATGGTGTGGTCCACTACCGGGCTACTGGTAACCGCGCTGGTGGTAGACCAGGCCCGACTTTGCGTCATGATGATTTTCTTTGCCGTGGTGCAATTGGGCGTGCTGCAGGCATCGTTACGTCAATTTGTCGTCCTGGCTCTCTACTGTGTGCTCAGCTACGCGGTGATCCTCGGGGTAGTTGGGGTTTACTGGCCGGAAGTGGTTGATCTGCGTGGGGAGTGGATGCAGTGGGGTCTGTTCTCAGTCATGGTGGCCGCAGTGACGTTGCTGGCGTCAGAGATTTCTGCCATCCGCAGCCTGCTGGGCAAACGGAACCAGCAGTTGGCTGAGGTGGTTGAACGTATTCATGAAATGGCGGTGAAGGATGAGCTGACGGGCTTTTATCGGCGCCGTCATGCCATGGAACTGCTGGCAAAGGCCTGTGGTCAGGCGTCGAGGGGAGCATTTTCTCTTGCTGTGGCCTATGTGGACCTGGATCACTTCAAGCGTATCAACGACCAGTATGGGCACAGTTGCGGTGACAGTGTGTTGGTCCGTTTTTCGGAAGTTGTGCGGCGACATCTTGGCGGGCAAGACTTTGCCGCACGGTTGGGTGGGGAAGAGTTCATGCTGGTGCTGCCGGTCAGTGACCGCGACGAGGCGGTCAATCTGCTTGAAGGGATCTTGCTGGGGATGCGCAGCCAGCGATATGACGAGGCACCAGGGCTTGTTGTCACCGTTTCTGCGGGCTTGGCCATGCTTGATGCGCATGAATCGCCGGCCAGTGTGGTCAGGCGCGCAGATCAGGCGTTGTATCGCTCCAAGGAATCCGGACGCGACCGTCTAACCGTGGATGAGTCGCAATGAATCAGGATCTTCGCCAGGCGCAGCGATTTACGCTGAACGAGAGACGCCTTTTGAAACGTCACGGCCGTTCTGCCATTGCGATTATGGCCATGCATACGTTGCTGTGCGTGCTTTACTTTCGGCAGGGTTATCTCCAGATCAGCATCGAAAGCGGCCTGATGTTGTTGGCCGGGGTGTGGGGGTCACTGCTGGTCTATCAGCTTCTTCTGGTGTCGGGCTGGACGATCAAACTTCGTGAGCCATCACTGTCGCTGTTTCTTATCTTGCATTTCACGCTGGTTTTCATGATCAGCGGCTACTACGTCGATGAGTTCCGTCTTAGCGCGGTGACATTGTATTTTGCTGGCTTGTTGCTGGTGTCATTCCGTTTGTCAGGCAAGGCCATGGTGGCAGTGGCTGTCCTCGGTAGCGCTTCCTACGCGGTCATGTTGTGGCTGGCACTGAATGACCGCTGGATCCAGTTGAGCTTTTCCGTCGAGGCCTTGCAGTGGTTGGTGTTCTCCATGATTGCCATTAGTTTTGCGATCACAGGAGGAGGCATCAACCGTTTGCGCAATACTCTCGAAGACAAGAATCGCGAGTTGGCCAAAGCGGTAGAGCAGGTGAGAGAGATGGCGATACGAGATGATCTTACCGGGTTGTTCAATCGTCGCCACTTGCTGGAAATCATGGAGCGTCAGCGTGCACTGGCGCTGCGCAAGAAACTGCCCTTCGCGGTCTGTTATGTGGACCTGGATCATTTCAAACAGATCAACGACCGCTTTGGTCATGAATGGGGCGACCGGGTATTGCGTCGCTTTTCGCAAGTGGCGATGGCGGGTATGCGCGATGGCGACTATTTTGGCCGGCTCGGAGGCGAGGAGTTTTTACTGATTTTGCCGCAAAGTGATGAGCTGGGCGCGGTGCGCGTGGCTGAGCGCCTGCGTAAGCGTTGGCGCGAAGAGAGCTTCGGCGCTGAAGGGGGGCCGGCGAATGTCAGCTTGTCCATTGGTGTCGCTGCGTATCGTGACAGCGACACTATCGATACTCTTATCAACCGTGCCGATGAAGGGCTCTACAAGGCCAAGAGTGGAGGGCGGGATCAGAGTCAGGTGGCGTGAACAGCAGTTAACAGTTAACAGTGAATAGTTAACAGCGAAAACCCGCGGAATAACACGGGGTTGGGTTTGAAATGCATGAGGCCGCGTCCTGACTCTGGGCGCGGCCTCATGCATTTCAAATTCAGAGCATCGCGAACTCGCGAGCTGTTAACTATTCACTGTTAACTAAAAAAGTGACCAAATGCTTGGTCCCAAGCCTGACATGCAGGGCATCGCCTTCCAGCACGTTGATGTGGCTATCGGTTTGGCAGAGCAGGGTTTCATTGGCGCTGATGCGCAGGTGATAAAGGATGGTGGCACCGGTGAATTGGCGTCGGGTCACTGGCAGGGCGAGGGTGGCCGTTTCGTCGGCGACCAGATCTTCGGGACGAAGCAAAACGTCCACGGCGGTACCTGGTGTCAGGGTATCCTGACGCCGGCCAGAGACTTCGCCGAGACTGGTGAGTACGCTGTGGGCAGTGGTGACCTCACCACGGAGGAAGGCGCCGTAGCCGGCAAACTCGGCGACAAACCGGGTCGCAGGAGCGTGGTAGATATTATACGGGGTATCCCATTGCTCCAGCTCGCCGTTGTTCATGACGCCGACTTTGTCGGCAAGCGCAAACGCTTCCTCCTGGTCGTGCGTGACCATCAGGGCCGTGACGTTTTCCTCGCGCAGAATATCCCCTAGCTCTCGCGCCAGCTGGCGACGTAAATCCAGATCCAGGCTGGCAAAGGGTTCGTCGAGCAATAACAAGGCCGGGCGAGGGGCCAGTGCTCTGGCCAGTGCTACCCGCTGTTGTTGTCCGCCGGATAATTCGTGGGGGTAACGGGTTTCCATGCCGGCCAGTCGAACCCGTGCCAGGCACTCCCTGACCCGTTCATCCCGCTGTCCGGCTGGCAATTTGCGCAGACCGAAGGCGACATTATCGGCAACAGTAAGGTGGGGGAACAGGGCGTGCTCCTGAAAGACCATGCCGAGGCCACGTTGTTCGGGAGGGAGTTGTTGCTGCAGGCTGGAAACGGTGTGGTCGCCGATACGAATACTGCCACCGCTCACCGGTTCAAGGCCGGCAATGGCTCGCAGCGTGGTAGTCTTGCCGCAGCCGCTGGGGCCTAACAAACAGGCAATTTCGCCTGCCGCCAGTGACAGGCTGAGATCTTTCACCACGGCCTGTTGGTGATAACCACAGGCCAGGTTTTCAATACTCAGCAATGCCTTGTTCATGGTCGTAGGCTCCACGCTTCATTGGCCTGTCAGATGGACGGCTTCTGCCAGGCACATCATGCAGAGGGTTGACTCAATGCTGACCGGTCAGCAGGAATTCCAGTAGCGCCTTTTGGGCATGCAGGCGGTTTTCGGCTTCGTCCCAGACGACAGCACGGGGGTCGTCCATCATTTCGTGGCTGACCTCCTCGCCGCGATGGGCAGGCAGGCAGTGCATGAACAAGGCGTCGGTATCGGCCAGGTCCATCAGTTCCGGGGTAACCTGGTAGCCTTCAAACGCATTCAGGCGACTTTCCTGTTCGTCTTCCTGTCCCATGGACGCCCACACGTCGGTCACCACCAGATGGGCTCCCTTCACGGCTTGACGTACATCCCCCTGCAGGCTGACCCGCTCCGGGTAACGGCCCATCAACGTTTCGCTGGGCGCAAAGCCTGACGGGCTGCTGATCACCAGTTCAAAGTCGAAGCGGTTAGCCGCATTGATATAACTGGCACACATGTTGTTGCCGTCACCGACCCAGACCACTTTCTTGCCCTGTATGCTGCCGCGATGCTCCACGAAGGTCTGCATGTCGGCCAGCAGCTGGCAGGGGTGGAAATCGTCGGTCAGTGCGTTGATGACCGGCACCGCGGAATGGGCGGCAAAGGTTTCCACCGTGGCATGATCAAAGGTGCGGATCATCACCGCATCGACCATGCGTGACAGTACCCGGGCAGAGTCTTCAATCGGCTCGCCGCGGCCTAGCTGGGTGTCACGGGGCGACAGGAAAATGCTGGCGCCGCCGAACTGGGTCATGGCCACTTCGAACGACACCCGGGTACGGGTGGAAGACTTCTCGAAGATCATACCCAGGGTCTTGCCCTGCAGGGGTTCGTGACGCTGGCCGTTGCGCTGCATGGTTTTCAGCTCAATGGCGCGCTGGATCAAGTAACCCAGTTCGTCGGAGGTCAGGTCGTTGAGGGTGAGGAAGTGGCGAGTCATGCGACCTCCTGGGCAGCAGCAAAATGGCGTATTACACCGCTCAGGCCGTCCACCAGCATTTGCATTTCGTGCTGGCTGATCACCAGCGGCGGCAGCAACCGCACCACGGAACCCGCCGTTACATTGATCAGCAGGCTGGCTTCACGTGCCAGGTTAACCAGTTCCGCGCACGGGCGGTCGAGCTGAATGGCCAGCATCAGGCCCTTGTTACGTACTTCAGACACCAGGGGCAGATCCGCCAGTGCGGTCTCGAAGGCGTGTTTGAGCCAAGCGCCTTTGTCGTTGACGCTGTCGACCACGTCGTCAGTGAGAGTGTTGACCACCGTCAGGGCCGCGGCGCAGCCCAGCGGGTTGCCGCCATAGGTGCTGCCGTGGTTGCCCGGTCCAAACACGCCCTCAGCCTTGCCAGCGACCAGGCAGGCGCCGATGGGGAAACCGTTGCCCAGGCCTTTGGCTGTGGTCAGAACATCCGGCACCACATTCTCGCCCATGCAGGCAAAGTAATGCCCGGTCCGACCGTTGCCGGTCTGGATTTCATCCAGCATCAGCAGCCAGTCATTCTGGTCACAGAGCTGACGCAGAGCGGTGAGGTAGCCTGCATTCGGGATATTGATGCCACCCTCACCCTGCACTGGCTCAACCAGTACCGCCACCACATCCGGATTGCCGGCCAGCGATGCAACCGCATCCGGATCATTGAACGGCACCCGGACAAAGCCTTCTACCAACGGACCGAAGCCCTCCTGCACCTTGGCATTGGCGGTAGCCGACAAGGTGGCCATGGTGCGGCCATGGAAGCTGCCTTCCATCACGGCTACCACGGGTTTGGTAATGCCTTTGCGGTTGCCATACAGGCGAGCAATCTTGATGGCTGCCTCGTTGGCTTCGGCCCCGGAATTGGAGAAAAACACGCTCTGCATGCCGCTCAGCTCACACAGACGCTGAGCCAGGGATTCCTGGGCGGGAATACGGTACAGATTGGAGGTGTGCATCAGCTGCCCGGCCTGTTCGGCCAGCGTTCGGCTCACCGCCGGATGGCAGTGTCCCAGGTTGCAGACCCCGATGCCGGAGATGGCATCCATGTACTTGTCACCGTTCTCATCGAACAGCCACACCCCTTCACCGCGCACAAACGCCACAGGCTGCCGTGCGTAGGTGGGAATCAAATATTGATGACTCATTACCCTGACTCGTTAACGCAAATTCGTCTGTTTCGGGGCGACCGAAACAAAAAACGGCAGCTATTAGCTGCCGGGAACCCCCGATAATAGCGCACATTTTAGTGAACAGTTAATAGTTAACAGTGAACAGCGAATGAGGGTAGGCTGTGGCCGGCCCGATTCGGTACGGTTTTTTTAGCTGTTAACTATTAACTGTTCACTGTTCATTGCCTTTATGAATCCTATCCAGCTCAGCATCTTCGCCAATCGCCTGTCCGGGATCTGTGACGAAATGGGGGCGGTGCTGCGGCTGAGTGCCCTGTCGCCCAATATCAAGGACCGGCTCGATTTCTCCTGTGCCATTTTTGATGCCGAGGGGCGTCTGTGTGCCCAGGCGGCCCATATCCCCGTGCATCTGGGGTCCATGGCTTACGCGATGGCAGATCTGGTGCGGGGAAGAGACTGGCGGGCAGGGGACCTGCTGGTGGTGAATGACCCGTATCTGGGGGGCACGCACTTACCGGATGTGACGGTCGTGTCGCCAGTGTTGCAGGGGGAGGACTTGCTGGGCTTCGCGGTGACCCGTGCCCACCATGCCAATATTGGGGCGCACAGCCCCGGCTCCATGCCGGTGTCGACCCACCTTGAACAGGAAGGCATTGTGATCGCCCCCACCTTGCTCAAACAGCAGGGGCAATGGCAGGTGTCGTTATGTCGGCGATTGGCTGGCCTGGAAGAGGCGGGCACGCTGCCGGCAGGTAATGCCCGGTTTGCCGACTTTGCCGCTCAGGCCAGTGCCTGTGAGGCGGGCGCCCGGCGCCTCGCTGAACTGGCCGGGGCGGGGCGCGCGTCGCTGGCTCAGTCATTTGATGCGCTCAATGCCTATGGCGAGCGTCGGGCGCGGGCGCGCATAGCGGAACTGCCGGATGGGGTATACCGGTTCGAAGACTGGATGGACGATGATGGTCAGGGCCAACAGGACATTCGCATTGCCGTGTCACTCTCCATTCGGGGAGAGTGCGCGGCGCTCGATTTTGCGGGGACGGACGATCAAGTGGCGGGCAACATCAACTGCCCGCTATCCGTGGCGGCCGCCGCCGCGTACTACTGTTTTCGCTGTCTGATGGATAACGATGTGCCCGCCTGTGACGGGTTGTTCCGCCCTATTACCCTGTCGGCCCCGGAAGGCTCTTTGCTGAATGCCCGGCGCCCGGCGGCCGTGGCGGCGGGCAATGTGGAAACCAGCTCGCGAGTGGTGGATGTCGTGCTGGGGGCACTGGCACAGGCCGCTCCCCAGGCGATCCCGGCGGCCAGTCAGGGCACCATGAATAATGTGGCCATGGGGGCGGCGGGTGAACACGGTTGGGATTATTACGAAACCATGGCCGGTGGCACCGGAGCGCATGCCGCAGGCGCTGGGCTGTCAGCGGTGCATAGTCACATGACCAACACCCTCAATACGCCTATCGAGAGCCTCGAAAGCCATTATCCGTTGAGGGTGCGGCGTTACGCTGTGCGTCGCGGCAGCGGTGGCGCTGGGCGCTTTACCGGGGGGGCAGGGGTTGTCAGAGAGCTGGAGTTCCTGGGGCCGGCCAGTTTTACCCTGCTTACCGAGCGCCGTCGTCGTGGCCCCTGGGGGCTGGCGGGAGGTTTACCCGGTGAGCCGGGCGCAAACCGCTTGAATAATCGGGTGCTGCCCCCCAAATATCAGGGGGAGGCGGTGGCCGGCGACCGGCTGCTGATTGCGTCCCCCGGTGGTGGCGGCTATGGGGGGCAAGAGTGATACAATGCCCCCACACGGCGCCATACCTGGCGCAGGCAACGGCTTTCAACGAATACAGGTGAAGTAATGGATGTGTTAGAGGTCATCAAAGACCAGATCGGCAAGAACCCGGTAATCCTCTACATGAAGGGTACCCCGCAATTTCCCCAGTGCGGTTTTTCTGCCCAGGTGGTGGAAGCCATGACTGCCGTGGGCAAGCCGTTTGCCTATGTGAATATTCTTGAGGCGCCGGAAATTCGCCAGACTCTGAAAGAGTATGCCAATTGGCCGACCTACCCTCAGCTGTGGGTGCAGGGCGAGCTGGTCGGTGGCTGCGATATCATCATGGATATGTACCGTTCCGGTCAGCTTAAAGAGATGGTTGATGGAGCCGCAGTCGACGGAGAAGATTCCTGAATTGCATTCAGGGAGAATCTGAATAAAGTTATGAACTTTGTTCGGTGAAATTTAACATTTTTCTCCGAATTTTGTTCAGTATAAAAAAACCCGGTTGAACCGGGTTTTTTTATACTTCGCTACAAAAATCGTATCAAGAATAAGTTTCAATTTTATTTCGTATCAATATAAATTCCCTTCCGCTTTGATTGGCAGCACCTATCAGGAAGGGAGAAATTCATGTTGAAGCGTTCCGTTTTGGCGATGGCCATCGCCGCCACCTCTGTGCCCGCGTTTGCCGCACAATCCGTTGAAGACCTGCAAAAGCAGATTGATATCCTTGCCCAGGAAGTTGAGTCGCTGAAAGAAAATGGCTCGTCTTCCAGTCCGCTGGATAAGCTGAGCATCGGGGGCTATGGCGAGATTCACTACAACAACTATCTGGAGCGTGACAAAGACGACCAGATCGATGCGCACCGTTTTGTGCTGTTCTTTGGTTATGACTACAGCGACAAGGTGCGATTCTTCTCCGAATTTGAGTTGGAACACAGTCTGGCGGGTGACGGCAAACCCGGAGAGGTTGAGCTGGAACAGGCCTACATTCAAATCGATACCACAGCCAATACCAAACTGACTCTGGGGCAGTTCCTGGTGCCGGTGGGGATCCTCAATGAGACCCACGAGCCAGATACTTTCTACGGTGTTGAGCGCAATACTCTGGAAAACAAGATTATCCCGGCTACATGGTGGGAAGCGGGTGCGATGTTCTCCCAGGATCTGGGCGCCGGCCTGACCTACGACATTGCTGGCCATTCCGGACTGAACATGTTCACTGCTGGCGGTGCACCCAACAAGATTCGTAGTGGTCGACAGAAGGTGGCTGAAGCCAATGGTAACAAGGGTGCAGTGACCGGCCGGGTTCGTTATGCCGGTCTGCCTGGGCTGGATATGGCGGCTACCGTTCAGTATCAGCAGGATGTTTTCCAGGCTGAGCCCGGGTTTGACACTGTTTCGGGTGTCCTGATTGAAGCCCATGCCCGTTACACCCTCGGAGCCGCTACCTTTACGGTACAGCATGCCCAGTGGGAGTTTGATGACGCGATTGGGGTCAAGGCAGCGGAAGAACAGAGTGGGTTGATGGCGGAAGCGTCCTACAAGCTCACCGAAAAATTCGGTATCTTTGCCCGGCACACCGAGCTGGACTGGAATGATGGCGGTGCTGATGCCGAAAATACTGAGCGTACCGACAGCACTGCTGGCGTAAACTACTGGATTATGCCGCGGGTTGTGCTGAAGGCGGATTACACCGATGTTCATTACGATACCGACGGCAAGGACAACGATGCTGATGACAATGTCAGCCTCGGAATTGGTTGGAGTTTCTAATCCTTGTGTAGTGGGTTGTTGAAGCGCACAGCAGGGCTAGCCCTGCTGTTGTGCCTGTTTTCTCCGGTGCGGGCGGAAGATGTCTATCTGTCCGTAGCGGACTATATGGCGCAGCAGTTCGAGACTGTGCCATCCCCATCCATGCTTTGGCTCGATGATACCCAGCGTAAAGCCGCAGTGGCGATTTCCGGAGAAGATCCTGGTTTTCGTCAGCGTTACTGGCGGGCTGACGGAAAGTCTGCCTGGGTGCTCAACGTGATTGGCAAGGACCACCCTATTACCCTTGGTATCAGCGTCAAAAACGGTAAGATTGACCAGCTGCGTGTACTGATCTACCGGGAGTCTCGAGGCTGGGAAGTTCGCCATCCATTCTTTACCCGTCAATTTGACCAGGCGCACATGAACAAGGGCAAACTCGACCGAAACATCGATAACATTACTGGTGCAACCCTGTCTGTCAGGGCATTGCAGCGAGCTGCCCGGCTTGCGTTGTGGCTGGATCAGCAGTTGCCATAATTGATCTTCCGTTGTTCAGAGGAAAGGCATGGGGACCCGTAAACCGACTCGTCAATGGCGGCGCTGGCATCGTTGGCTGGGGTTGGCGGTAGCCATTCCTGTGCTGGTGTTGTCCGTGACCGGCGTGCTGTTGAATCACATTGAATCGTTGTCCTGGGCTTCTCGTCCTCTCCCGCCTGCGGTAGCGCGTTGGTACGGCGCTGTGCTTCCTGAAACCCTCCAAGGGGTCTCCGTTAAGGGCAATTGGTATACCCAGCTCGAAGAGCGACTGTTTATCAACGACACCAATGCGTTTTACTGCAAGGGGCCACTGAAAGGTGTGGTTGACGCTGCGCCGTTGATTGTCGCTGGCTGTGCGGACGAATTGTTGCTGATTGCTGAAGGTTATCAATTGGTAGAGCGAATCGGCCCGGCTTATGGTCTGCCTGGCTATGTCCAGCTGGGGGGGCATGAAGGGGTGCTGGTGCTCAGGCAGCCGGAGGCGCTGGTGCGCTTTGATGTGAACCAGCTGGTCAGTGTCCCTTACTCCGGGCCATGGCAGGCTGCTGATCTTGCTCGTCTGCCAGCTGAGTTGGAAAAGGCGATTCTGCGGCAGAGTGTGCCAGAGTCTCTCAACTGGCAGCGATTTCTACAGGATCTGCATGCAGGGCGAATTTTGGGATTTGCCGGTCAATTGATGATGGACCTGGCTGCGCTTGTGCTGGCGATTTTGGCGGTCACCGGTAGCATAATCTGGGCCCGTACCCGTCGCTGATTGGTGGTAATTTGATCAATTGAATGTTCTGCGGGTTAAACCCGGTTGCATGATGCGCCGGAATCCCGATGATAGGACGCAGCCTTGGGCGGCATGGTGCTGCCCGTCACGTAGACAGAAAAATGGAGACGCATCATGGCCGTTCTGGTAGGTAAGCCTGCACCGGATTTCACTGTTCCCGCCGTACTGGGCGATGGCAGCATCGTAGATTCTTTCACCTTGTCCGAAGCGATTAAGGGCAAATACGGCCTGGTATTCTTCTACCCGCTGGATTTCACCTTCGTTTGCCCGTCCGAGCTGATTGCTCTGGATCACCGCATGGATGCCTTCAAGGAGCGTGGTGTAGAAGTTGTTGGTGTGTCCATTGACAGCCATTTCACCCACAACGCCTGGCGTAACACCCCGGTTAACGAAGGGGGGATTGGTCCGGTGAAATACACCCTTGCGGCCGACATGAACCACACCATTGCCCAGTCCTACGACGTGGAGTCCGAGGGTGGCATGGCGTTCCGTGGTGCCTTCCTGATCGACAAGAATGGCGTGGTTCGCAGCCAGATCGTTAACGACCTGCCGCTGGGTCGTAACATGGAAGAGCTGATTCGTCTGGTTGACGCGCTTCAGTTCCACGAAGAGCACGGTGAAGTGTGCCCGGCGGGCTGGCAGAAAGGTGACTCTGGCATGAACGCTTCTCCGGAAGGGGTTGCCGAGTACCTGTCAGGTAACGCTGACAAGCTGTAAAACGCCACAGCAAAAAGACAAAGGGCGCCAGAAATGGCGCCCTTTTTTTGTGCTTCACGCAACCGCGCTGAATCAGAATCCTATAGGGGGTTGCCACCAAGAAGGCCGAGCAGCCACCTTTGACGTCCTAAGGTGGGAGCGGTGGAATCACGGTTCACCCTGTGGGCAACCCGCATACTCAGAAATCGCGCCGCCACCGAGCGCAGTGAAGGAACGCCAGCAGGGCGGCCAGAAGGGTGGGTGTAGCGAATAACCGGCGCTCCTGCGACAGGGTTTGCACCTCAAGCGGGTTTTACTTGCAGCAGCGTCGCACAGAGATCGCAGCCTCCGGTGTGTTTACCCCAATGGGCGCTGCAATCTCTGTGGCAAGAAGGGTTTTTAAATCAATCCAGGGCCTTGGCCAGGGTTGGCGGCATTTCGCCGGCGGGTGGGGGCGGCCAGCCGCCAAGATCACGAAAACGATTGACCATGGAGCAGAACAGCTCTGCCGTACGGGTGGCGTCGTACAGGGCCGAGTGGGCTTCACGCTGGCTGAAACGGATGCCGGCGGCTTCGCAGGCCTTGGCCAATACCGTCTGGCCGTACACCAGCCCGGCCAGAGCGGCCGTATCAAAGCTGGAAAAGGGGTGGAACGGGTTGCGCTTGATGTCGGCGCGCTCGGCGGCGGCGTTCATGAAACCCAGGTCAAAGAAGCTGTTGTGGCCGACCAGTACCGCGCGGTTGCAGCCATGCTTCTTGACGGCTTTGCGTACGGGCTCGAAGACCCCTTTCAGGGCGGTATCTTCGTTCACCGCCCCACGCAGCGGGTTGTGCGGGTCGATCCCGGTAAAGTCCAGGGCGGCCTGCTCGATATTGGCGCCGGGGAACGGGTCCACATGGAACTGGATACGGGTAGAGGGGCGCAGGTAGCCCTGGGCGTCCATATCAATCAGGACGGCGGCGATTTCCAGCAAGGCATCGGTACTGGCATTGAATCCCCCGGTTTCCACGTCGATGACTACCGGCAGAAACCCCCGAAACCGCAGCGCCAGGCTGGGGTGCTGATCGCTCATGATGACTCCAACAGACAAAAAGCCCCGGCTCAGGCACTGGGCCTGGCCGGGAAGTCGCTATGCTACCGGAATCCCGGCGGTGGTGACAGGTGACGTCGGCACGGGCGGGCGGGTACAATACGCGACCTCGATTCATCGGGTGGCCGCGACCGCGCTGACGACCACCCTTTTGCGGAGTCTTTCAATGTCCAAGATCAACAAGGTAGTGCTGGCCTATTCCGGCGGCCTGGATACCTCGGTCATCGTTAAATGGCTGCAGGATACCTACGACTGCGAGGTGGTGACCTTCACCGCCGATATCGGCCAGGGCGAGGAAGTGGAGCCGGCCCGCGCCAAGGCACAGGCCATGGGCGTCAAGGAAATCTACATTGAAGACCTGCGCGAAGAGTTCGTGCGTGACTACGTTTTCCCCATGTTCCGCGCCAACACCATCTACGAAGGTGAGTACCTGCTGGGGACCTCTATCGCGCGTCCGCTTATCGCCAAGCGACTGGTGGAAATTGCCGAGGAAACCGGAGCTGACGCCATCTCCCACGGTGCGACCGGCAAGGGCAATGACCAGGTGCGTTTTGAGCTGGGAGCGTACGCCCTGGCCCCCGGCATTCAGGTGATTGCGCCGTGGCGTGAGTGGGATCTGAACTCCCGCGAAAAGCTGATGGCGTACTGCGAAGAGCGCAACATCCCGGTGGACTTCTCCAGCAAGAAGAAGAAATCCCCGTATTCCATGGATGCCAACCTGCTGCACATCTCCTACGAGGGCGGCAACCTGGAAGACCCATGGTGGGAAGCCGAAGATGACATGTGGCGCTGGAGCGTGAGCCCGGAAGCGGCCCCGGACCAGCCTACTTACATTACTCTGGGCTTCGAGAAAGGCGACATCGTGTCCATCGATGGCGAGCGTCTGAGCCCGGCCGACGTGCTGACCAAACTGAACAAGCTGGGTGGCGACAACGGCATTGGCCGTCTGGACCTGGTGGAAAACCGCTACGTGGGTATGAAGTCCCGCGGCTGCTACGAAACCCCCGGTGGCACCATTATGCTGCCGGCGCACCGTGCCATTGAGTCTCTGACCCTGGATCGTGAATCCGCGCACCTGAAAGATTCCGTGATGCCGAAGTACGCCGAGCTGGTCTACAACGGTTACTGGTGGAGCCCGGAGCGTCTGGCCCTGCAGAAACTGATCGATGCGACCCAGGAACACGTCAACGGTGAAGTACGCATGAAGCTCTACAAGGGCAATGCCACCGTGGTGGGGCGTCGCTCCGACAACGACAGCCTGTTCGATGCTTCCATCGCCACGTTCGAGGACGATGCGGGTGCCTATGACCAGAAAGATGCGGAAGGCTTTATCAAGCTGAACGCCCTGCGTCTGCGCATTGCGGCCAAGAACGGGCGCAAGCTGAGCTGATTGACGAACGTCGAACGCTGAGCGAAACCGCCGCTGGCCGAGAGGCCGCGGCGGTTTTTTGTTTCTGGCGATTCGTTCTGTTGAACCTGCGATTTACATAACGCAAAGGAAACGCCCTTTAATTTGTACCATGGTCACAACTAGGCTCTGGGGATTGACAATAACAACATTCGACCCTGGGGAGATCCGGTTATGTTTCTGCCGTCCTTGCATCGTCGCGCTCTGTTGGCTGCGACTCTGGCTCTGGTTATCAGCGGTTGCGGTGGGGACAGTGACAGTACTGCGCCATCGCCGAACAGTGCGGCCCCTGCCGACACGGGCAGCACGGCCACCCCCAATACCCCGTCTGAGCCCGATCCCGTTCCCCCGGCGCCAACCTCCCGTGATGTGATTTTTGTGGGTAACAACTGGGAAGGCATGATCGATGTGGTCGATCGGGACACCCATGAGCGGCTGGGGCGGATCAACGGGATTCCCGACAAGCAGGCCCGCGAGGCAGCCATCGTGCTGAACCCGGTGGACCTGGTGTTCTTTATCGCCATTCAGCAATTCATTGGCGAGGGGCATCACCAGTACGTGGATGACATGTATAGCTCCAACGATGGTCGCCTGCTGATTGTTTCCCGGCCCAGCTATGCCGATGTGGTGGCGCTGGACATTGCCAGTGGCGAGATCGAATGGCGCTTCGAGGTCGACGGCAATCGCTCCGATCACATGGCCATCTCCCCGGACGGCAAGCATGTGGCCGTGTCGGCCTCCACCGGTAATGTGGTGCATGTGCTCGACGTGCAGACCGGGGAAGAGATCGGCCGGTTTCCGTCAGGGAATTCGCCCCACGAGAATGTGTATTCCGAGGATGGAAAACGGATTTACCACGCCAGCATTGGTCATGTGTTTACCCCGCTGGACCGTGATCCGCTGAAAAAGCTCAAGGGCGAGCGGGTATTTCAGGTGGTGGACGCCGAGACGTTCGAGATCCTGCGCAAGCTGGATATCAAGACCAAGCTGGAAGAGGCCGGGTATGCCGACCTGAGCCCGGCCGTGCGGCCCATGGCCCATACCCATGACGAGCGCTATTTCTACTTCCAGCTGTCATTTCTCCATGGCTTTATCGAGTACGACATGGAAGAGGACCGGATTACCCGGGTGGCGTCGCTCCCCAACCTGATCCCCGATACGCCGCAGGAAGTGTACGTCAACGACTCTGCCCATCACGGCATTGCGTTGAGCGCCGACAACAGCACCCTGTGTGTGGCCGGCACCATGAGCGACTATGTGGCGCTGGTAAACCGGGAGACCTTCGAGTACTCGCTCAAGACCGGTATTGGTGAAAAGCCCTACTGGGTCACCACCAGTGACGACGGCGAGCATTGCTACGTGTCCTGGAGTGGCACCGACCAGATGTCCATTTTCCATTATGCCAGCGGGCAGGAAGTGGCCCGGGTCGATGTGGGAGACCACCCCCAGCGGATTCGTGAAGGGCGGGTGCCGATCGCCTGGGTCGAGGCCCAGGGCTCGCTCTTTCTGCCCTGAGCCGGCGGGTTGTCCGGCCGCCATGACGGCGGCCTGGATGACGTAAGTCTTAGACGAAAGTGCCAGTTATGGACTGGCACTTTCGTCGCTTTAGTGATCCCTGTCCCGCTTGTGCTGCGGGCGCTCCCACATTCCTGACCCTTGCCTTTTGAACCCTGCCGGCAAATACGTTTACGGTTGTGCACCAATCAAAACAACAACACCGTATAGGGAGACAAGGACATGTTGCTCACCTCACTCTGGCACTGTCGCCGCCACAGCGCCTTAACACTGATAGTCATGGTTGCCTTTTTATTTCCCTTGCCGGCGTCGGCCAGCTGGTGGAACTGGTGGGACGATGAGGGTGACAACGGTGGCAGTGCGGCCAGCGGTGAACGTGACGTGATCTTTGTGGGGAACAACTGGGAAGGCACCATCGATGTGATTGATGTGGCAAGCCACGAGCGGCTTGGTCGCATCAACGGGATCCCTGACAAGAACAAACGCATTGCGGAGATTTACCTGAATCCGGTGGAGTTGCTGTTCTTTCAGGCCATCAAGACCTTTATCGGTGAGGGGCATCACCAGTTTGTGGATGACATGTACAGCAGCAACGATGGTCGACTGCTGATTGTGTCCCGCCCCAGTTTTGCGGACGTGGTAGCGCTGGACATTGCCAGCGGCAAGATCGCGTGGCGTTTTGAAGTGGAAGGGTATCGTTCTGACCACATGGCCATTTCACCGGATGGCCAGCAGGTGGCGGTATCCGCTTCTACGGGGAAGGTGGTGCATATTCTGGATGTGCAGACCGGCGAAGAGGTGGGCCAGTTCCCGTCAGGAAACTCGCCCCATGAGAACGTGTATTCCGATGATGGTGAGCGGCTTTATCATGCCAGCATTGGTCATGTGTTCCTGCCGCTCGACCGGGACCCCATCAAGCTCAAGGGCGAACGGGTCTTTCAGGTGGTGGATGCTCACACGCTGGAAATCCTCAAAAAGATCGACATGAAAGTGAAGCTGGAGGAAGCGGGGTACCCGGACCTCAGCCCAGCCGTTCGGCCCATGGCCCACACCCCGGATGAGCGCTATTTCTACTTCCAGCTCTCTTTCCTTCATGGCTTTATCGAATATGACATGCAGGACGATCGTATTACCCGTCTGGCAACCTTGCCCAATCTGGTCCCGGACATGCCCATTGAGCGGTACCTGAACGACTCGGCCCATCATGGCATTGCCATGAATGATGCCGGCGATACGCTGTGTGTGGCGGGAACCATGAGTGATTATGTGGCCCTGGTAGATCGGCAAACGTTTGAATACCGTATCAAGACCGGGGTGGGGGAGAAGCCTTACTGGGTCACCACCAGCGCTGATGGCGAACATTGCTATATTTCCTGGAGCGGCACGGACCAGGTGTCGGTCTTTCACTATGCCAGTGGGCAGGAGGTCGCCCGGGTAGACGTTGGCGATCACCCGCAGCGGATTCGTGAGGGCAAGGTCCCGCAAAGCTGGGTGGACGATCAGGGCTCCTTGTTCCTGCCCTGATCCCTGCCATTCGCCCCCCGTCAGGGTCATGGCTGTGCAGCCTGACCCTGACGGAGAAAATTGCGCTCTTTACGAGTTTTTCATTGTCAATTGTCCCCGCCCACACCACTATTCGCCCCTGATGGGGTAGGTGCTCCCGGTGCCTGCAATCTGGACCGCAAACTGGAGCAAAGAACCATGCGAATTCTGCATACCATGCTGCGTGTGGGGGATGTGGATGCCTCGGTGGCTTTCTATACCGAAGTACTGGGCATGCACGAAATCCGCCGCAAGGATTACCCGGAAGGCCGTTTCACCAACGTCTTTGTCGGCTACCAGCCGGAGGCCGAGGGCCCGGTGCTGGAGCTCACCCATAACTGGGATCAGTCCCGCTATGATCTGGGAACCGGTTACGGCCATATCGCGCTGGCCGTGGATGACGTGTACGCTGCTTGTGAGCGTATTCGCGAGCGGGGCGGCAAGATTACCCGTGAACCCGGGCCCATGAAGCATGGCACCACGGTGCTGGCCTTCGTGGAAGACCCGGACGGTTACAAGATCGAATTGCTGGGACGGGACTGATGGGAAAAGTCACTGTGGGCTGGCGCGAGTGGGCCAGCCTGCCGGAACTGGGCATTGATGCCATCAAGATGAAGGTGGACACCGGGGCGCGAACCTCGGCCATACATGCGTTTGAAGTCGAATCCTTCAAGCGGGACGACACGGAATGGGTGCGCTTTTCCCTGCATCCCATTCAGGATCAGCCCCAGGTGACGGTGTGTGAAGCCCCGGTACTGGACCGCCGGGTGGTGACGGATTCCGGTGGTCACAAGGAAGAGCGGCCGGTGATTCTCACCGAGATTGATCTTGGTGGGCGCCGTTGGCCCATCGAAATCACCCTGACGGACCGGGAAACCATGAAGTTCCGCATGTTACTGGGCCGTACCGCGATGACAGAAATCAGGGTCGAGCCCACAGAGTCTTTCCTGCTGGGCGGTGACAAGGACAGGCCGTAACGGTCTGGCGTCTCACTGATCTCCTTAACTTAATACGTTTATTAACCAAAGTGCTGCCATGAAAATTGCGATTCTTTCGAGAAACAAGCGACTCTATTCCACTCGCCGCCTGGTGGAAGCCGGCGAGGCGGCTGGTCACGAAATGCACGTGATCGACACCTTGCGGTGCTACATGAGCATGGTGGCGCACAAACCGGAAATTCACTTCAAGGGCGAAGTGCTGGAAGGGTTTGATGCGGTGATTCCCCGTATCGGCGCGTCCATTACCCAATACGGTACGGCGGTGCTGCGCCAGTTTGAGATGATGGGCGTATTCCCGGTGAATGAGTCCGTGGCTATCTCCCGTTCCCGGGACAAGCTGCGTTCCCTGCAGCTGTTGTCGCGCAAAGGTGTGGGGTTGCCCATCACCGGCTTTGCCCACTCCCCGGATGATATTCCTGATCTGATCAACATGGTGCGTGGAGCACCGTTGGTGATCAAGATGCTGGAAGGTACCCAGGGCATTGGCGTGGTGCTGGCGGAAACCCGCAAGGCGGCAGAGTCAGTGATCGAAGCCTTTATGGGCTTGAACGTCTCGGTGATGGTGCAGGAATACATCAAGGAAGCCGGTGGTGCCGACATTCGCTGTTTTGTGGTGGGCGGCAAGGTGATCGCGGCAATGAAACGCCAGGCGGCACCGGGTGAGTTCCGTTCCAATCTGCATCGCGGAGGCAGTGCCAGCCTGATCCGCATAACCCCGGAAGAGCGGGCCACGGCGGTGCGTGCTGCCAAGATCATGGGTCTGAATGTGGCGGGGGTGGATATCCTGCGCTCGAACCACGGCCCGGTGGTGATGGAAGTGAACTCCTCGCCGGGGCTGGAGGGTATCGAAACCGCTACCAACAAAGATGTGGCGGGCATGATCATTCAGTTCATCGAAAAAGATGCGCGTCCCTATCGCACCCAGACCAAAGGCGCGAAGGGATAACAACGGGAATTCACCGTTAGTAGTGAATCGTTGATAGCGAAAAACCGCCCGGCGTGAAAGTTGGCTGCGCTGGCTGAAGATGATGAGAGTTTGTTGTCTCGGGTGAAGAATGAAAAATCCAAAAGAACCGAAAAACACGCCTTTTGAAATTGATGGCATTACTGTGCAGCCAGGCACTCGGGCCAAGGTGGAATTGCCGCTGGCACAACTTTACACCCAGACGCCGCTTAACGTGCCGATCCATGTTGTTCATGGCCGCAAGCCCGGTCCGGTATTGATGGTCAGTGCAGCAATTCATGGGGACGAGCTGAATGGGGTGGAGATTATCCGCCGCTTGCTGCGTCACTCTGCCCTGAAAAGCATCAATGGCACCCTGTTGGCGGTGCCGGTGGTGAATGTATTCGGCTTTATTCACAAGACCCGTTATCTGCCAGACCGTCGCGACCTGAACCGCTGCTTCCCCGGCTCTGAAACCGGCAGCCTGGGGGCGCGTATGGCCTGGCAGTTCAAGAGCCAGGTGCTGGATCGTGCCACCCACGCAGTGGATCTGCACACCGGCGCCATTCACCGCGCTAACCTGCCGCAGATTCGGGCGGACCTGTCCAACGATGACACCGCAGCCATGGCCAATGCCTTTGGTGTGCCGGTGGTGATCAACTCGGTATTGGGTGAGGGCACCCTGCGTGAAGTGGCCGAAGCCCAGGGCATCCCTGTTATCACCTACGAGGCCGGTGAAGCCCTGCGCTTTGATGAGGCCAGCATTCGTGCCGGGGTGAAAGGCGTGCTCAACATCATGCAGCACCTGGGCATGACCGGCATCCGCCGGACCAAACCCCCCGCCGAGCCCTACATCGCCCGCTCCTCCAGCTGGGTGCGTGCCGAGCGCGACGGCGTCTTCCTGTCCCTGGTGGCACTGGGTGCCTGGATCAAGAAAGGCGATCTCATCGGTCGAATCTCCAGCCCCTTCGGTGGCGATGATGTCTCCATCCACGCCCCCGCCGCCGGCATCCTGGTGGGCCGCAACAACCTGCCGCTGGTCAACGAAGGCGAAGCCCTCTACCACATCGCCCGCTTCGAGGAAGTCAGCGAAGTGGCCCAGTCCCTGGAGGTGTTCACCTCCGACATCGAAAAAGGCCCGACCCTGGCCGGTGAGCCTCCCATCGTCTGATTCCTTTTAATTGAGTAGACCCATCAATTGGTTACCGGGTTGGGGGTGCGCACAAATTGCCCGCCAGCAGTGGGGTAGCGCTAGAAGCTGTCTGTTTGGGTTTATGTGTGTTCCCCATATGCTTTGAATTTACGAGATGGATAGGGAGCAACCGAGAGCGCTAATACGAATTCTACTTGCTAAGTCATCTGGTGATATCGACCGAGACGATGCCGCCCTATCATTAGCAAATTATGAAGGTAGTGAAGTGCTAGAGGCTCTCATGCAGATTGTTAATGATCCTGACGAAGATGCTGACCTTAAAGAAACATGCTGGGACGCGATTTATCATATTCGTGTCAAGACGCAATAATCATCAAAGAGCCTCGTCATCGGGCAACTCACAATATGGGATATCGCTTACAAAAAGGCAGACTTTGATGGCTGGCTGTTCTTTTGGTCAGTGTTGTTGTTCTTAATACGCGTCCTCTTATGTCTTTCTGTGCTTTCCTTATTTCTCTTTGTCGGGCCGACCTGACGCTTATCCTTTGCTATACTCCGCCGCGAAATGGACACCTTGTTGATAGAGCCTTTGGAGTGAATAGATGGTCGCTTTGGTCAAGCCGCATGGCGCGGACGCACTAACCCCCCTGTACGTTGCGGATGAAGCTGCACGCGTTGCTTTGCAGAAGGAAGCCGAGTCTCTGCCTTCTGTGGTGATCAGTTCTGCCGCTGCCGCCAATGCGGTGATGATGGGCGCTGGCTATTTCACCCCGCTGACCGGTTACATGAACAAGGCGGACATGCTGTCGGTGGCGGAAAACCTGACCACTGCCAATGGCCTGTTCTGGCCGGTGCCGATCGTCAATATGCTGAAAGACGTGAGCGCCATCAAAGACGCCAAGCGCATTGCCCTGCGTGACCCCAATGTGGATGGCCAGCCGGTCATCGCGGTGATGGACGTGGCGGCCATTGAAGAAGCCACCGATGCCGAGCTGGAAGCGGTCGCCGAGCAGGTGTTTGCCACCACCGACAAGCAACACCCGGGCGTGGCCAACTTCCTCGCGGCTGGTAACTTCATCGTGTCCGGTGACATCCAGGTACTGAGCTACTCTTACTTTGCCGACGACTTCCCGGATACCTTCCGCACTGCGGTGTCCATCCGCAACGAATTCGTTGAGCGTGGCTGGAACAATGTGGTGGCGTTCCAGACACGTAACCCCATGCACCGTGCCCACGAAGAACTGTGCCGCATGGCCCAGGAAGCCCTGAATGCTGACGGCATCCTGATTCACATGCTGCTGGGCAAGCTGAAGGCTGGTGATATTCCGGCTGACGTGCGTGATGCCTCCATCCGCAAGATGGTGGAAGTGTACTTCCCGCCCAACACCGTGATGATCACCGGTTACGGCTTCGACATGCTGTATGCCGGGCCCCGCGAGGCGGTACTGCACGCGGTATTCCGTCAGAACTGTGGTTGCAGTCACCTGATCGTTGGCCGTGACCATGCGGGTGTGGGTGATTACTACGGGGCTTTCGACGCCCAGACCATCTTCCAGGACAAGGTGCCGGCGGGTGCGCTGGAGATCAAGATCTTCGAAGCCGATCACACTGCTTACTCCAAGAAGCTGGATCGCGTGGTGATGATGCGTGATGTGCCGGATCACACCAAGGACGACTTCGTGCTGCTGTCCGGTACCAAGGTGCGTGAGATGCTGGGTCAGGGCATTGCCCCGCCGCCGGAATTCTCCCGCCCGGAAGTGGCGCAGATCCTGATGGATTACTACCAGGCGCTGGACGCCGGTAAATAATTTTCCTGGTACGGGTTCCGTTCAAGGTTCAAGAAAAGCCTCTGCATAGAGGCTTTTTTTGTTTTGGCAGGCATGGGCGAGACAGGGATTGAACGCGCTGGCGTTGCTACCCGTTTCCCTCTCTGCTTCCCGACACCGTTTTCCTTTTTTGATTGCTACTTCACTACCCAACCGTGACAGGGTTGTCGCTTTCACGCAAAAAGCACGCGTAACTCACTGAAAATTGACGCTTTTCTTCACTCTTGATTGACCTGTTTCGTTCTCCAATGCGGATGACCCTAACGGTCATCCCGGTTGGTGCCGGGGGGATTGCCACCGAGACGGTGGAATGATCAAGAGGAGCAAAAAAAATGATGAAGGCGTACTGGAAAGGAACCAGCGTGATTGCCCTGATGGGGATGCTGGCCGCCTGTGGCGGTGACTCGGATGATGATGTTCGTGCTGGGCTAGGAGTGGCTGATCCACAGGTACGGGTTCTGCACGGTATTCGTGGTGCCGTGAATGTGGACGTGGCCGTGGACGGTGAGCTGGTCTTGCAGGATGTAGCCTACCAGCAGGCTTCCGGCAACCTGGATCTTGCTCCAGGTGAGCGTGCTGTGCAGGTGCTGGAAGCCGGTACCGACAACGTGCTGTTTTCACAAACGTATGACCTGGAAAGAAACGATCGATTCAGTATTATCGCCGCCGACCCCATGCTCGGCGACTTGCTGTCCGTGGAAGAATCCCGGAACCCGGTCATGTCTGGCAAGGCACGTGTCAACGTGATCCATGCAGCAGCGAATGCTGGTACGGTGGATATCTATGTAACTGCCAACGGGGATGCTTTGCCTGCGGCTCCTACGGTGGATGACGCCACCTTTAACGCGAATGTGTTGTTGCCTGATCAGGACGTGGGTGAATACCAGATTCGTATCACTGGTGGTGCCAGTCAGGACGTGATTTACGACTCCGGGCCCATCAATTTGAACAGTGGCGACAATATTTCGGTGGTGGCCCTGGACAGCCTCACCGACCGGGCCCCGGTGGACCTGGTGGTATTGACGGGAACGGACAAAAATCCGGTGGTTGTGGACGACACCGCTTATGTTCGTGTGGTGCATGGTGTGCCGGGCGCGTTGGTTGATGTGTATATCAACGAATCAGCCACGCCGGCCCTGGAAGACTTCGCCTTTGGCAATAGCACGGGGGGCTATGTGGCAGTAAACAGCCAGCCGAAGCTTGATGTGGTGTTGGCCGACGGGGACATTGCTGATGCGGTAATCGAAGCTCAGCCGGTGCTGGAGCGTGGGGGATACTACACCGTGGTTGCAAACGGTACCGTCAATGCTGCCGATACCTTGCCGCTGGGTTTGTATGCTCTGCAGGACGACTTAACCAGTGCTCCGGTCATGGAAGCCCGGGTCAGGATTGTACACGCGGCACCTTTTGCCGAGGGTGAAGGTGCTGATGTGGATGTTTATGCCACCACAGGCCTTGTAGCGGGCGTTACCAGTACCGTGAGCGGTGTGGCCCCCTTGCTTACCCTGGGCACCGGATTGGGGTATCAGGAAGATTCTGGTTATCTGTCAGTGAGTGTGCTGGGGGATATTACGGCACTGGTGACTGCAGCAGGGAGTAACGATGTGGCCATTGCTGATGAGGTGACGTTGGAGAGTGAGAAGGTCTATACCATGATCGCACTCGGTGACGGCTCAACGGAGGCGTTGACCCTGTTACCGCTAGTGGATGAATCTGCGCCATAACCCCTGTCGGGAAACGAATGCGCTCAAGGCAACGGGCTCGCTTATGCGGGCCCTTTGTTTTGGGGCTGCGCACGACGCCAGTAGGAAAGGTGATTTTGTCGTTGCCAGTAAAAACGGGCCCGCAGGCCCGTTTCATGCTGTCTGATTCAGAGCTTTTTCAGCTTCTTCTTCAGCTTCTTCAGCACGCTTTCGTGTTTGTTGATCTTGGCTTTACTTTGCTTGATGGCTTTTTTCAGTTTTTTCTTTTTGGACATGATGTTTCTCCATTGATCGCAAGTGATAGGCCGGGTTGCGGCTAATCGCCGGGCGTTGATTCCTCGGCCTTGATGAAGTCACGGATAAAGCGGCGTACTTCACGCGCTGCACTGGTATCCAGTTCTTCGCAGAGCTCGATAAAGCGCAGGCGTTCTTCGTCGTTGATGCGAACGATGAGTTGACTGTTCTTCTTTTTGGACTTGCTCTTGTCTTTTGACATGGGTGAAACCGTCAGAGAAAACAGGCTGCATCGTCGCGAGTTTACCGGCGACTTGCAATCAAACTATTGGCTATCTAAGTGATAGTCAATGTATATACATATTAAGTGTTTGTGACAGCGTGTGGCGGCTTGGCACAGAGCTGTCCGTGCTCAGTGATCGTCATTGGTGTTGGGGGTGTGCTCCAGCCATTGGCGGCGGTCCCGGTTGGCCTCCTGCCAATGCAGGTTCCTGACTGCATGCATCGGGGTCATTGGGCTGTGGAAAAACATCACAAGCCGCAGGCCGTCTGTCATGAACGGATCGCCGGTGAGATTGTGCCCTGGCGATTCGATGGGGTGGGGTGGCATGGCTCTGACGTAGCCAAATTCTGCGAGACGCTGCGAAAAGATCATGTCCTGGAGCAGGTAATCCCGCGCTTCATCCACATCCGGGTCAATCTTGTGTGTGGTCAGAGTCGGCGATTTGAAGGTGAAGCGAACCCCAATATCACGGCTGATCTGGCCCAGCCACACGGGCTGCCCATCGCACTGTACAGGGGCGCGCCACAGGCGCAGGTGATTGCGTTGATGGATGTTGCCACGGGCTTTCTGGAGCGCCAGATCCTGTGGACGTCCCAGCGTATAGAGCGAGCTGACGGGGGAATAGCGATAGCTCGAACCAACCAGGAAGGACTTGGTTGTTTTCCAGATGGAGCCGCCGTGAATCCGTTCGGTGACATCCCAACCCCGTTGCACCATCGCACTGAGCAGGAGTTGACTATCGCCTACCAATACGAAGTTAACCGGGTCGCCACTTTTGCTGTTCTCTTCATTTGCCGTGCAGCAGGGCTGTTGAGCCAACCATTCGCGCAGGCCATCGCGATCCAGTTGCTGATATTCATGCTTTTCATACAGGCCAGAGAAATTCACTTTCTCCACATCCAGTTTGATGCCGGGTACATCGACCATGAACGAGGTTTGCCAGCTGCGGCCGCCGCCAAGTAAATCCACATTGATGACCTTGATGCCCAGGTCACGATTGGTAAACACGAAGCCGCTGGTTCGCTGTTGGTGCGGGAGGTTGATTGGCATTGCCCGTGAAACGAACATTCTGTCGACAGCCTGCTCGCCTTCGTTGTTGAATTTGCCCTTCACTTTCCATGACACCTCAAGGGGAGAGAAGTACTGCTGGTCTGTGGTTACAGGCAGGTAATAAAGCGTTTGCCCAGTACGGTTATCTATTTCCAGCCAGACGGCCTGAATACCGTGGCTACCCAGGCCAACACCAAAAATCTCTCTGGCGTCGCTGTCACTGATGACCGTGGCACTGACAGTCAATTGCTCCTCGTGATGATGCAGTGCGTTGGCACGAAGCGTCTGCTCATCTACTGTGCCGGGGCGAAAGGTGCAGGCAGTAAGGCCAAGCAGGATGCTCAGAAGAACAATGGCGAGGTACGGGTTAGTCCTGTTCATGGCGCCCTTTTTCCGGGTACTCGAGTGTCCCTTTCATATTGTTTTTAGCTTCTTTTTCGAAATCCGGGAAGGCTTGCAAGGTAGTGTCGGGGATGTTGGCATCACCCGCGTCGGCGTTGTTGTCGCCACGTACCCATTGTTGTACCGGCACAGCCAATTGAAGTCCGTGTTCTTCCAGTAACGAGAGGATGCGAAGATTGAGATCTTCGCTAACGGCGAGAAACTGGCTGTATTCGCTGCTGTCCACATAGCAGTTGATTTGCAGACGGTAACTGTCGCGCAGGATCTCCACAAAACGTACCCGAGCTGCCCGCTCGGTAAGCCTTGGATGGCTGTAAATCAGTCGGCGCAAATCGGCGAGCAGGTTGCGTAGCTGATCCGGGCTGGCGCCCAGGCGGATGTGCAGATCTCGCTGGTAGCGGCGGAAGTCTGATTCGCTGATATTTTCGATGCTGGCACTGGACAGGACCGAGTTCGGGACATAGACCACGCTGCGATCCATGCGGCGTATCCGGGTAGAGCGCAGGCCGATCTCTTCCACTACCCCGGCGGTACTGCCCACGACGCAGAAGTCTCCGGGCTGGATCGGCTTGGCGATATAGAGCGTGAAGGCGCCGATGACATTTTCCAGGGTCTTCTGCGCGGCCAGTGCCACGGCAATAGAGCCAATGCCAAGGCCTGTCAGCACGGTGGTGATATCGTATCCTGAATCGCTCAGCCACAGCAGGAAGATCACCACGATCGCGATCATTTTCAGAATGGTACGTACCGGTCGAATAATGCCCGACCAGTATTTCTGGTTATTGGCATTGCTGAGGAACAGGGCAGAAAGCAGTTCGATGATGCCCAGTACCAGGAATACTGTCGCCAGATAGCCGAGGGCGGATTCATTCAGATAGACGCGGGCACGTATCGACAATCCCAGCTCGCCCACCCCGATCTGTAGCAACTTGAAGAACACGAACCAGCGCAGTGGCATCACCACAAAGCGGTGCAGGGTGTCACGGTATCGTTCGGAATGCTCCAGAACGCGAAGCATGAACTTTCTTAGCAGCGCGGCAATCGCCCAGGCTCCGATCAGCATCAGTATAAAACCGGCGACTTGCCAGTTTTGCATGTGCAGAAGGGTGAACTCCGGGAGAAAGTCTCCCAGCTGAATAACCACGGGGTTGTAGCCGAACTGTTCCCATAACATGGGAATCTGCTGCACGGTGGCGTTGGATATTTTCCAGATCCTGCGGCCATCCTGCGGGATGCGCTGTAAATACAGTACCAGCGTGTCGTCCAGTGTTGCCAGGGTGCCGAGTTTGTCGCGGTAACTGGGCAGGCCGTCTTCCTGATGTCCCCGGGGTTCATTGGACAGGCGGGTGAGGTCCAGAACCCGTTGTTGCCCCCATACAATGGCAAGCTGCTCCATCAGTTCCGAGGGGGTGGCATTGGCCATATCCTCGGGCAGGTATCGCATGTCCAGGAACTGGCTGGCGCTCTCCCAGTCATTACGATTGCCGGCCTCCATGATCGCCAGAATAGTAGACAGTGGCGTGTCGCCGGGTTGCAGGTTGTCGTTTTCCAGCGCTTCTGCAATCACTGCTTCCGACTTCTCGCCGCTATCCAGCACATCCTTGAAGGTGGGAGAGGCGTCCTGGGCCAGTGATAGCGCGGGTAACAGGAACAGAAAGGCACACAGGGCCTGAATCCGTGGCATGAACTCGGTCTCAATGATGGGTATCAAGCAGAGAATGTACCCTGTGGAGGCCCCCAGGCCAAACTGTGATGGGATCTGCAGCCAGGGTTGACCGAGCAAAGGTGCCTCAGGAACGATGGAGGTCCGGATTTGCACGGGGTTTTGCTTTAGAATGCGGCAGCAAAAGGGCCTGCGCAAAGCGGGCGATATGTTTGAGGGTTCCTTACTATGGCCGTGATTATCAGTGCGCTGCTGCTTTATGTGGGCTGCATCGTCTTTATTCGTCTACGCAACGCGCAGCCTTTCGGGCTCAAGCGTCAGCTGACAGACTTTTCTACCTTTATGGTGCCGTTCAATATTCCGGCCTATCTGCTGTCAAAGGTACCAACCACGCCGCGGGTGGATAAATCTCATTTTCCAGAGTTGCAACTGATTGAAGATAACTGGGAAACGATCCGGGATGAGGCGCTGGCCTTGTACACCGGGGGGAATATCACGGCCAAGGATGATTTGCCTGCCAGCAGTTTCTACAAGGATGGTCGTTGGACCAGCTTTTACCTGAAGGTCTACGACAACAAGCTGCCGTCGGCCTACGCATTGGCCCCCAAGACCATGGCCTTGCTGGACCAGATTCCCTCCATGAACATTGCCCTGTTCGCAGTGCTCATGCCTGGCAAGAAATTGAATCGTCACCACGATCCGTTTGCCTATACGCTGCGCTACTCCATGGGGCTCAGTACCCCCAATGATGAAGGGTGTGGTCTGACCATCAACGAAGATGACTATATCTGGCGCGATGGCGACAGTGTGGTGTTTGACGAGACCTATATCCACTCTGCCTGGAACAACACTGATACCCCGCGCATCATCCTGATGACAGACGTGGACCGCCCCATGAAGCTAAAGCTTGTCCAGAAGATCTACTGGGCCTTCGGCTGGTTTTTCAATCGCTTGTTTTTTATCGATAACCTGAATCCGGAACACACCGGTGTGGGTAACAAATTGGGTAAAGGGGTGTTGGCATACAAGCAGTTTCTGAAATCCGTGAAGCGTCGTAACAAGCCATTCTATGTCACCGCCAAGTGGTGTGTGATTCTGGGTGTACTGGGTGCCATCGGTTATCAGATCGTCTGATAGCCGCCATTCGCCCCAGGTTGAGCAAAAATCTTCCGGCGGCAGTGCCTGACTGAGACCCCGGTCTCTTGGCACCCGCGCTTCAGTCGTGCCACCATCCGGTGAATAAAAAACAAGGGAATGGCACGAATGCGATGGAAGGTGATAGCCGGGGGGCTGGCAATCCTGATGGTCTCGACAGCCTCGGCGGGGAATGCCGTGGTAGTTGCGCCGGCAGGGGAGTTCTCTGCCAGCGGTGAGCTGGCTTTGAAAAAGGGCCATATTCCGGTCAGTTGTGATACCACGTTTAATGGCCATGTGGGCGACGGCGGGGGAATTCGCGTCACTTCGGTCTCATTTGGTGGACTGAATCCTCTCTGCAAGAGTATTAAGGCGCTGGGACTGCCCTGGAGGGGGCAGGTTGATAGCCCTTATCAGCTGACAGTGGTTGATATGCAGGTGAAAGTTCGGGTGCCGCTGCTGGGGGGCATCTGCGGTCCGGGCCCGGTCAGTCTGGCATGGGAAAATGAGGGCGCTGAGGCCACTTTCGATGCAGTGAGTCTGGCGCCGGACTGCGCCATGAATGGCACCATGCAGACCTCCCCTCAAGTGGATATCCAAGCGGCAACCCCTTTGGTCATGCAGCACTGACATTGCTGACTGTGCCAGTTTCACAGCATTGACGTACGGGCTTTGTAAATCGGTCCCTGTGGCAGTTTCATGCACTGTGCGCGGCGGCTATTATGTCGTCCTCTTTGAACAGGCAAGGACTATCCCATGCAGAACGTGGTAGCGATTCCCGCTAACCCGGCGCTGGTGAACAGCACCGAAGACTTTCTCCATGCCATCGAGCACGATCACAAGGACAGTGCCGAGAAATTCATTCATATGGTGGATTTTCTCACCGATCGCGTCATCAGTTTGTTTCTGGTAGAGCCTGCCAATATGGCGAATCTTTCCGGTGGTCAGAAGAAGGTGATTGATTTCGCTGTATCGACTGCTGGCAAGGCATCCAGCATGCTGACCCGTCAGATTTTCAAGAAAGTTTCCAACAAGGAATTTGCCCCTGTTGTTGCCAATGTGAAGGATATGTACTGGCAAGCCGGTGATGACAACGGTAACCATGCGTATATCGCTTTCCCCGTTGAAGACAGCTTCGCAACCGATTTCCGCAAAGCCTGTGATCTGTGTGCTGAAGGTCGCGGCGCTGAAGATGTGGCGCTGGTCACCCGAGTCATGGGCGAGCTGGCAGACAAGATCATCGATGAAGTCTTTGTGGTGAACACCAAGCACGTGAAGATCGGTTTCGTTACCCAGAAGGCGCTCAATGTGGGCGTGGATGGCAGCCGCAAGGCGGTTCACTCCGTCAACAACAAGGTGCTGCGTGATTTGGGTAATGCCGAGCTGAAGAACTACATGGGGCACTATGCGTCGTTGCTGATGCAGCGCTGAGGATTTCCCCTAAAGCTTGATCCAGAGAAGGCGCCGTTGGCGCCTTCTCTGGTTGGGGGGAAGGGTATGACCGCTGCCAGCCTGCGGAGCGTCGGTTATTCGCTTCGCTCATCCCTTCGGGGCCGCCCTGCGGGCGTTCCTATGCTGCGCGATAACCAGAACCGTTAAAAGCAGTGTTTATCACAGAGGTCACAGAGGTCACAGAGCTTAAGAGCGTCTTTTCTCAGTGGTCTCTGGTTTGATCCAGGCCTGGGCTATCGCGCCGCCAGCGACGCTCCCGCGGATAGGTGGGAGGATCAAACCTGGCTTTTCCCGCGAATCCGCTCCCGGTGGAACCACGGCTCCCATAGTTGGGGCCTCAATGGGAGCCGCGGTCAGGGGTAGATTATGACCCGGTCCTGGCCTGTGCACGGTTGCCACTGGGGCGGCGCCGGCGACGTTGCTGACCATTTCCGCCGCCAGGCTTGTTGCCACGAGGCGGGCGATTGCCGGCAGGGCGGGCCGCTTTCTGATCGCCCTGATTCCCTGACGATGACTGACGCTGGTCTTGCGCTACCCCGGGTTTTTTGGGCTTCTTGGGCCGTTTTCGCTTGGGTGCTTGCAGTGGGCGTGCGGCAGGTAGCGGCTCGCCCGGTTCGAAACCGGCCACAATCTTGCGTTCCAGCTGTTGCTGGGTCAGCCGTTCGATATCGGTGAGCTGCTGGAATTCGTCAGCGCTGACCAGCGAGATGGCCTGACCGGTGGCGCCGGCGCGACCGGTGCGGCCAATACGGTGCACATAGTCTTCCGGGACGTTGGGAAGATCCACGTTGACCACTTGAGGCAACTGCTCGATATCCAGGCCTCGGGCGGCAATATCTGTGGCCACCAGGGCCCGAATCTTGCCGCTCTTGAAGTCCGCCAGCGCGCGGGTGCGGGCATTCTGGCTCTTGTTGCCATGAATCGCGGCCGCTTCGATGCCACTGCCTTCCAGCTGCTTGGCCAGACGGTTGGCCCCATGCTTGGTGCGGCTGAAGACCAGTACCTGATACCAGTTGTGTTCCTGGATCAGGTGCGTCAGCAAGGCGGGTTTGCGTTTCTTGTCCACGGGAGCTATCCATTGGGTGACCAGCTCGGTGGTGGTGTTGCGCGGGCTGACATCCACTTCCACCGGATCATTCACCAGCCCCTTGGCCAGCGCACGAATGTCCGGTGAGAACGTCGCTGAAAACATCAGGTTCTGGCGACGCGTGGGCAGCAGGGCGAGAATCTTGCGAATGTCATGGATAAAACCCATGTCCAGCATGCGGTCGGCTTCGTCCAGCACCAGCACTTCCAGATGATCAAACTTCACCGCATTTTGCTGGTACAGATCCAGCAAGCGACCCGGGGTTGCCACCAGAATGTCCACGCCACCGCGCAGGCGCTGCATTTGCGGGTTGATCTTGACCCCACCGAAGACCACCGTGGATTTCAGCGGCAAGTGCTTGCCGTAGGTGACGACGCTTTCTGCCACCTGGGCAGCCAGTTCGCGGGTCGGCGTCAGTACCAGTGCGCGCACCTGGTTATGACTGGCGGCTTTACCGGTACGCAAACGTTCCAGCAGGGGCAGGGTGAACCCGGCGGTTTTTCCGGTCCCGGTCTGGGCTGCGGCCATGACATCACGACCTTCCAGCACGGCAGGAATGGCTTGCGCTTGAATAGGGGATGGAGTGCTGTATCCGTGGTCGGCAACAGCGGTTTGCAGAGCTTCACAAAGCCCGAGATCGGAAAAATGCATGGGGGGACGAACCAGCGGGGAAAGGGCGGCAAGCCTACCTGATTCAGGTCCCCGGTTCGAGCGATTTCCGACCAGTGACAGCCGTTAGGCGGCGTGGCTGTCGTGGTCTGTTACAGACTCCCAGCGACCTGTGATGTCTGCATGGTTATCTTCGAAGATGCTTTCCAGTGAGTCCGGGACCCACTCCATGTCCAGAATTTCATCATGTTCCATCTATCTATCCCCTGCGGTTATTCTTTACCCTCAGGCTTTACAGTAGCTGTCCAGCAGGGGCGTTTCTGTTGCTCGGTTGTAAGCTTTTTCTTACGGAGCGTGACTGATGAGTGCGGTTCTGCAATGCAGAATATTGTTCATGCCGAAGGAGGTGGTGAATGAATGATCTGGATTGGCATCAGGTATTAACCCATCTTTATCAGCTGGGTATTGCCTTTGTTCTCGCGCTGCCAGTGGCGTGGAACCGTGAACAAATGGCCCGGGGGGCGGGGCTGAGAACCTTCCCGCTGGTTTCTATTGCGGCCTGTGGATACATGCTGGTCGGGATGCAGGTTTATACCGGCTCGGATGCGGAAGCGCGGGTGATGTATGGACTGATCACCGGGATGGGTTTTATCGGTGGTGGTGCGATCCTGAAAAACGGGGGCAATGTCAGTGGTACCGCCACGGCGGCGAGTTTGTGGAACACCGGCGCCATCGGCATCTCGGTGGCCTATAGCCGCTACGAAATCGCGCTGGTGTTGTCGATCATCAACTTCCTGATCCTGCAGTTTTCGCGCTCCTTTAAAAGAGAGGAGGAGGAAAGTTGACTCCCCCGTCAGGCGGGGGAGTCAGGTGATTACCGTGAAATCAGGGCGAGTTCGGCGTCCTGCTCCAGTACCACCCACCAACGCTGGCCGTGGTCGGAGTCAAAACCGACAAGAGGGCTGCCATCACAGAGCGACTCCCGCACGGGGGGCGTGGACAGGAAGCTGCTGTCAAAGGGTTGCTCCACCACGCAGCCTTCAGGAGTCACTGCCTCCCAGCCCGCTGCAGTCATGATGCCCAGCGTGGCTGCTGCCGTATCAAGGTTGTCGGATGCATCAAATGTCAGGGCATAACGGTCCGAAATGGCGGTGGCGAGATCCCAGTCCTTGCTGGCACTGTCCGGTAGGGAGTGCGCGGTTTTGGCGCTTCCGTCGGGCTGGCTGCCGGGCAGACCTGCATCCGCTTCGATGTCCTTGACGGCCCCGTAGGCACTGGAATAGGTGCCAGTCTGGTTCTGGGTGCCGCTGATAATCAGGATATCGCTAAGCGTACTGCCATCGCTGGCCAGCCAGCTCATGGCTACATCTTCCTTCAGATCCATGGTGGTTTCGGGAATGTCGAGCACATTGCTGTCGCCACCATTGGGCATCACCCGGTTTTCCGCGTTGAGATTGGGTGTCCAGGGCTGGTTGTACTGAAACAGGAACTGGTATGACAGTCGCATCAGGTCTTCAACGGATTGAGCGCGGCTGAATCCCGGGGTCAGCTCCATGTCTCGGGTGCGGCTCTCGAGGCGGTTGAAAGTGTTATTGGTGCCGGCCACCATGCGGGCGATGCTGCCATCTTCACCCTGACAGTCATTGCTGATGTACTGGCTATCCAGATACATCACCGGGCGCGTGCCCTCGGGGATAGAGTTGGGGTAAACCACGCGCTCGCAGCGGTTGGTGGTACGGGAGAAACGGTCCAGTAGTTTCCAGTCAGGCTCGGCCAGTTCCTTTACGCCGTCATCATTGCTCTTGATGGTGTGTTCGGTGAACCACGACTCGTAGTCAACACGAGGGCCACTGAAAGTGAGTACTGAGGCATTCGCGTCGTAGGCCGTAGAGCCATTGCTCATGGTGTTCATTTTTTGCTGGATGATCCGTTGCACCAGCTCCCTCTCGCCATAGCGGAATTCATACCCCTTGTAGGATGCATTGCCGGAAGCAATCTGGGTGTACTGGGGAATCCGGTAATTACCTTCTTCTTCGGTCCACGATGTCGGATCAACATAGATGGGTGCGGTAATCACGGAGCGCTGGTACATGTGTTCGTGACCCTGCACCCAGATGATGTCGTTACGGGCAAAAAACGCGCGGATGTCATCCCACTGGTTCAGCAACAAATCGTCACCGGTGGTGCCTTCAACGATCATTTCCCGGGTTTCACCGTACTTGGCGCCAATCAGGCCGTCGTGGCTGGCGATGACTATGTGTTCCACATCGTCGCGGTGAGTGTTGACCGCGTCCTTGATCCACTGGAAGGCGATGGGCAGGTTGTAGTACTTGAGGAGAATGATCAGCACGTTTTCGCGGACCACGTAGTAATTCAGGTATTGCGCGCCAGCCATGTGAACGGCATCGTCCGGAATGTAGTGCTTCATGTTTTCGATCCATTCGACCGAATAGGCGTAGCTGTCCTCGTGGTTCCCCATGAGTGGCAGGAACTCAATGCCTGCCTCCCGGTAGCCCTCGGCAATTGACGTCCACTGCTCAAACTCTCCGGTGGTACCGTGGTCGGTCAGGTCGCCCACGGGAATCACGATGTTGACCCCCAGAGCCTGTTCCTTGTCCAGTACGGCCTTCATTGGATGCATGGCCACATTGTCGCCACCTCCCTGGGTGTCAGGGAGTATTCCAATTTTCACCGTCTGAGTGGTGCTTGAGGCGCCGTCTTTTTCCGTGGTGGTGTCGCCATCGTTAGACGAAGAATCCCCGCCGCAGCCGCTCAGTATCAATGCCGCGGCCAGGGCTGCCAGGCCCGAATTCAGTAATTTCACGATCGTATCCCCAGTGGTTGATGATTGGTCCCTGGAGAGTGTGGCGGGGGATTGTGTTGGCGAGTTAACGCTCTCGTGAATGTTATTTGAACGATAGTACTGAACGAAAGTCAGTTCTGTGACAGAAGGGCCTGGCGGACACAGTGTAGAACGCCTGTGGGCCAGTCGTCGGCCAGGTATTCGCGCAGCTGCCGGTAGCTGAAGGTGTCTTCCGCAAGATTCGGCTGGCTGAGCAGGGCGTCCTGAATGATGCCGATCTCCACGTCGCTGATGCCCAGGGCCTGTTCCAGGCTTAAATGACTGCTGACCACTAGCTGGCTGAGCTCCCGGTATACGGTTTGCTCATTGACACCCTGCTGGCGGGCAATGTCGGCAGGGCGCATATTGGCCAGGGCCAGGGCGAGGATATCGTTGCTGTCCGAGCCGGCGGTTTCAGCCACCCCGGTGGGGGCGTCGCTGTCGTTGAGGACCGCCAGGAATTCGTCGCCATAGCGTTCCAGCTTGCGATCCCCGACGCCGCTGACAGCGGCCATTTCCTGCCGGTTGCGTGGGCGGATGGCGAGCATGTCCATCAGCGTTGCATCGTGGAAGACCACATAGGGCGGTACGCCTTCTTCCTCTGCCAACCGTTTGCGGCAGGCCCGCAGGGCTTCCCACAGGGTGCGGTCGGCGTCGGCGATATGGGCCTGGCTTTTGCGGGTGGTGGCTTTCTTTGCTCTGGCTAGCTCCTTGCGCAGGTGCAAGGGCTGTTCGCCACGCAGATAAGGGCGGCAGGTTTCGGTGAGCTTGAGGGCGCCGTAGCCGTTCATGTCCACACTGAGCAGGCCGCGGGCAACCAGCTGGCGGTAGATGCTTTTCCACTGGCTGGCACTGAATTCACTGCCGATATTCCAGGTGGAGACATGGTCATGACCGGCACTGGCAACCTTGTCGCTGCGATTGCCGGTGAGCACATCCACCAGGTGGCTGACGCCAAAGCGCTGGCCGGTCCGAAAGACACAGCTGAGGGCTTTCTGGGCGGCAACGCTGGCATCAAAGGTTTCCGGCGGGTTCAGGCAGGTGTCACAGTTGCCGCAGGCGGCGTCCAGGGTTTCATCGAAATAATGCAGCAGGGCCTGGCGCCGGCAGTGTGTTACTTCACAGAGCCCAAGCATGGCTTCAAGACGCTGGTTCTCGTTGCGCTTGTGTTGCTCGCTACCGCTGCTCTGGGCCAGCATCTGCTTGAGTTTGATGGCATCTTCCAGCCCATAGGCCATCCAGGCAGTGGCCGGTTCACCGTCGCGGCCGGCCCGGCCCGTTTCCTGATAGTAGGACTCGATGCTTTTGGGCAGATCCAGGTGGGCGACGAAGCGGACATCCGGTTTGTCGATGCCCATGCCGAAGGCGATGGTGGCTACCATGACGATACCGTCTTCGCGCAGGAATCGCTGCTGGTGGTTTTCTCTTACCTGGGGAGCGAGCCCGGCATGGTAGGGCAGGGCACGAATACCCTGCTGGCACAGCCAGTCGGCCACGGTTTCCACCTTGTTGCGCGACAGGCAGTAGACAATGCCTGCATCACCGCTGTGTTCCGTGCGGATAAAGCGCAGTAGCTGGTTACGGGCGCCGTCCTTGCGTTCAATGCGGTAGTGGATGTTGGGGCGGTCGAAACTGGAAACAAAGTGCCGCGCCTGGCTCAGGTCCAGCCGCTCGGCGATCTCTGTCCGGGTGCGCTGGTCTGCCGTGGCGGTGAGCGCAATACGCGGCACGGCGGGGAATTCCCGGTGCAGTAGCGACAGTTGCAGATAGTCGTTACGGAAGTCGTGCCCCCACTGGGATACACAGTGGGCTTCGTCGATGGCGAACAGGGCGATATCTGCCTGCTGTAACAGCGACAGGGTGCGTGGCTGTATCAGGCGCTCTGGCGCAATGTAGAGCATGTCCAGCTCGCCATTGAGCAAGGCGTCTTCCAATGCCCTTACCTGCTCGAAATTCAGGGTGGAGTTGAGAAACCCCGCCTTGACGCCCAGCGCCTTGAGGGCGTCTACCTGATCTTGCATCAGGGCGATCAGTGGGCTGATCACCACGCCGGTGCCGTGCCGCACCAGGGCTGGAATCTGGTAACAGAGGGATTTGCCGCCGCCGGTGGGCATCAGTACCAGGGCGTCGTCGCCGTTCACAAGGGTGTCGATGATGGCCTGCTGCTCACCGCGGAACTGGTGATAGCCGAACACATGCTGGAGGACGGAGTGGGCATCGGATTGCATGGCGGGAGTATACCTGTCGGGGGAGTAACCTGACATCTTCCCGACGCCTGAATGTGCTAGGTTCCGGGACTGAATTAACGGATTTTTGAGTCAGTCATGAAAGATATCTTTCGTCAGTTTTTGCTCCTGGGTCTGGTCAGCTTTGGAGGGCCTGCTGCTCATGTGGGCTATTTTCACCGCCGTTTCGTGGAAGAGCTGAAATGGCTGGATGACGCCGAGTTCGCCCGTTTGCTGGCCTTGACCCAGTTTCTCCCCGGCCCGGCATCCAGCCAGCTGGGCTTCGCGATTGGCCGTCTGCGAGGCGGTGTGCCGGGGGCTTTTACCGCCTTTGTGGCCTTCACGCTGCCCTCGTTTGTGCTGATGGCCTTGCTGGGCATCTATGCCCACCGGTTACCGGATGCGTTGCAAGGCGGTGCCATCACTGGACTGAAATGGTTGGCGGTGATGGTGGTGGCCGATGCGGTGTGGAACATGAGCAAGCGTTTTTGCACCGGTCGCCTGACCCGCGTCCTGGCCGTGGCGGTAGCGGGGTTGCTGATTATCGGGTCGTCACTTTATGGGCAGATTGTCGCGCTGATCGTTGCGGCCGGGCTGGGTTGGTGCTGGTTAAGACCAGATACCGCAGCTCCAGCCGAAGGTCAGCCTGTTATTCGGCGCTTTCCGTTGCTGATATTGGCGTTGCTCGCGGGAGTTGCCGTTTTGGCTGGCGGCCGGTTAGTGGGACTGTGGAATGATTTTTTCACGGCCGGGGCTCTGGTGTTCGGTGGCGGGCATGTGGTGCTGCCGTTGCTGCAGGAATTGGTGGGGCCACAGCTCAGCCCGGATGTGTTCCTGACCGGCTATGCGGCGGCCCAGGCGGTGCCGGGGCCCATGTTCTCCCTGGCGTCGTATCTGGGGGCGGTGCTGTTGCCGTCGAGCCCCTGGTTGGGGGCGCTGGTTGCTACCCTGGCGATTTTCCTCCCCGGCTTTCTGTTGGTGCTGGGTTTGATGGACGCCTGGCAATGGCTGTCCTCTCGCCCGGCGCTGGCCGGTGCCGTAGCGGGTATCAATGCGGCGGTGGTGGGGTTGCTGCTGGCGGCCCTGTATCAGCCGGTGTTTGTGTCTGCGGTGCAGGGTGTCTGGGATCTGCTGGTGGTGGTGGCGGGTTTCTGGCTGCTGCGCAGTGGCAAGGTGCCGTTGTGGGGGATGGTGCTGGGGATGACGGGGCTGGGCGTCGTGGCGGGGGCGCTGTGAAGGGCCGTTGAAAGTTAAAAGTTCAACTCATCCCCAGCCCGATTACCGGTCTTGCCTGAAGAGCGGAATAATGATTCACTTCTTTTAAGGGGTGAATGTGGATTCCGATCATGGCTTACCGGGAAACCGATACTGTCCGTGCCCGCAAGGCGGCGCAGCGCGCGCATTTACTGCGTTGCGCGGAGTCGTTGGTACGGGATGGCGGCTTTGCCAACCTGACCATGCAGACCCTTGCCGGCGAGGCGAAGGTGGGCGTGGGTACGCTGTATCGTTATTTTGACAACAAATCGGTGCTGGCGGCGGAAGTGTTTCGCTGTGCTACCGAGCGGGAGGTGGCTGCCGTGGCTGAGGCCATGGACCACGATGGACCGTTTGCCCAGCGGCTCAGCCACGTGTTGCGGGTGTTTGTCAGCCGTGCCGAGTCGGCTCCCCGACTGGCCTGGTCCCTGATTGCCGAGCCGGTAGATCCGGCGGTCGACGCGGAGCGTCTGCTCTACCGTCGTCGTTATGCCGAGCTCTACCAGCAGTTCCTGACAGAGGGGGTGGACAGCGCTGTGCTACCGGCGCAGGACACGGCCATCAGCGCCGCGGCCATGGTTGGAGCCATTGCCGAAGCCTTGGTCGGCCCCTTGTCTGAACCTTTGCCCCGGTCTGACCTGGCGGCATCCCTGACCCAATTTTGTCTCCGTGCGGTGGGCATGTCCCCGGCGCACCCGATCATGCCGCAGTCCAGTTCTTCGGGAGAGAACCCATGAATGCCAAACACGCTAACCTGAACGCAGATCCTCTGGCCCAGACCCATGAGGTCTTTAACCAGGCCCGGGCGCTGGAAGATTACAACGCCTATGACAGCGATACCGCCTTGCGTGAGGCCGTGCAGCGCCATGGTGCCGGTTGGGCGGAAGATGCCCTGTCGGCCCACGGGGCGAAAACCGGTAGTGCGGAAGTGATTGAATGGGGCTTTCTGGCCAACGAGCACAAGCCGCAGTTTTTCTCCCATGACCGTCAGGGATACCGGGTGGACTACGTGAAATACCACGAGTCTTACCATCGGCTGATGGCTCTGGGACTTGAGTCAGGTATTCATTCTGCGCCGTGGCGCGATCCCAAACCCGGAGCCCATGTGGCCCGTGCGGCGCAAAGCTACCTGCAAGCCCAGGCGGAGGCCGGCCATGGCTGTCCACTGACCATGACGTTTGCGGCAGTCCCTTCTATCCATCTGACGCCATCACTGGCGAAGGAATGGCTGCCCAAGATTCTCAACAATGCCTATGACCCGCGTAATGTGCCGCACACAGAAAAACAGGCATTGACCATCGGCATGGGCATGACCGAGAAGCAGGGCGGCTCTGATGTGCGCGCCAACACCACCCATGCCTTGCCCATCGGGGCGGAAGGCCCGGGTGAAGCCTATGAGCTGGTGGGCCACAAGTGGTTCACCTCGGCGCCCATGTGCGATGCCTTTCTGGTGTTGGGGCAGACGGCCAACGGCTTGAGCTGTTTTCTGGTGCCGCGCTGGCGCCCGGATGGCAGCAAGAACCCCATCCAGGTGCAGCGCCTCAAGAACAAGATGGGCAATGTCTCCAATGCGTCCTCGGAAATCGAGTTGCGGGGGGCGCTGGGCTGGATGGTCGGCGAAGAAGGGCGCGGCGTGCCCGCCATCATCGAGATGGTGGCGATGACCCGTTTCGATTGCATGATTGGCTCCGCGTCGGGCCAGCGCCAGGCGGTTGCCCAGGCGGTGAACCATGCCATGGGCCGGGCAGCCTTTGGCAAGACACTGATTGACCAGCCGCTGATGCGCAATGTGCTCGCCGATCTGCAACTGGAAGTGGAAGGGTCGCTGGCCATTGCCATGCGCATGGGAGAAGCGCTGGACCAGTCCTCACTGGATCCGTCCAATGCTCATGAAAAGCTGCTGCTGCGTCTGGGGCTGCCCGCGGGCAAGTACTGGATCTGCAAGCGCACCCCGTTTCATGCCTACGAGGCAATGGAATGCCTGGGGGGTAACGGTGTCACCGAAGATTTCATCATGGCGCGGCTGTACCGGGAGGCGCCCATCAATGCCATCTGGGAAGGCTCCGGCAATGTGCAGGCACTGGATATGCTGCGTGCCCTGGCCAAAACCCCGGCGGTGCTGGAAACCTGGTTTGCCGAACTGGCCAAAACCGCAGGCAGCGATGCCCGGCTGGACAAGGCGGTGAACAGCGTGAAGCAGGAATTCGCCGATATGGATCAGGCGGAGTACCGCGCCCGCGATATCGTCGACCGCTTGTCCCTGACCATGCAGGCCAGCCAACTGGTCGCCGCCGGCAACCAGGCCGTCGCCGAAGCGTTCATCGCCTCACGTCTCGGCGAACACGGTGACCGCAATTATGGCACCTTGCCGCGGGGGCTGGATCTGGGGGAGATATTGGCGCGGGCGAACCCGTGGGGGAGCAGTTAACAGTTAACAGTGAATAGTGAACAGCGCGCGGGCTATGCCCGTGCTGTTTGCAACGCAAGAGGCCGCGCCCAACCTGTGGACGCGGCCTCTTTGATTTGAATAACCCCAACGCTGTCGCGCGTCGCTGTTAACTATTCACTGTTAACTGTTCACTGCCTCAAAGTTTGAGCTTCCCCGCAATCTCAAACCACATGGCCCTGAATGCCTGGGCGCTGGGAGTGTAGGGGGCGAATTCGCCTACCGGGGCGCGGTGGTCACCCATTTGTTCGACGTGGGTGGAGTAGGGGATCCAGGTCTTGAGGCCGCCTTTCATGACTTTCGGGCGTTTGACCAGCATCTCTACGTGCAGGTCGCGGTGGCGGTCGACCATGTTGAAGAAGGGCACCACGGTTAGGTGCTTGTAGTTCTTGCTGTCGATCCAGTCGAGTACCTGCTGGAAGGCCCGCACTGACAGGTGGGTCGGGATTACCGGGACGAACAGGTAGTCCACCGCCGCAAAGATGCTTTCGGCTACCGGGCTGAGTGTCGGCGGGCAATCAAGGATCACCAGCTCGTAGCTTTCGCCCAGTGGGGCGATCAGCTGTTTGAGCCGGGTCTTGGCGCCACCGTTTTCGGTGAGCTTGATATCCGCATTGCGCATGGACAGGTCGGCGGGGATGGCATCCAGGTTGGCCCAGCGGGTCTCCCGCTTGAGCCGCCCGATAGGCTGCTTGCCCTTGATCAGGTTACCGGCCTTGTAGCCATCGCCATCATCGACTCCCAAATAGAAGCTTGCCGCGCCTTGCGGGTCCAGATCCCAAAGCAGGGTGCGGTGTTTCCAGCGCGCGGCATGCCAGGCCACATTCACGGCCGAGGCGGTTTTCCCCACACCCCCTTTCAGGTTGTAAAAGGCGATGGTTTGCATGGCGTTCCATTCCTGTCCAGAGAAAGGTCAATTATAGCCTTGCCAGCGGCGAATGCTGGGCTAATGCGCCTGCCGCTACCCTTATGGCTGGGCTCAGGCTAGCATGAACTGGCACACAGGCCCATGTTGGCTCAGTGCAGGTCCGCCGTATTGGGCCGGAAACTTGTGATCCGGGGGCGGTGGCGCTTTAATAGCCCACCAGCAAGCCCAATGAAGGGCGCCAGCCACAGACATCAGGACGCAGGAATACAGGGTGAGTGCCTCAAAACGCTACCAGGTCTTTATCAGTGCTACCTACCCCGATATGCAGGCGGCCAGGCAGGCATTGATGTTGCCCATGATTGAGCACGGCATGATTCCGACCGGGCTCGATAGTGCGGCGGCCGATGGCAACACCTTGCTGCCGGTGATCCAGAAACTGATCGAGACCAGCGATTACTTCATTCTGGTGGTGGGCGGTCGTTATGGACACTTGTCACCCATGGGCCTCAGCGAGATTCATCGCGAATACATTTTTGCGGCCACAAAGCGTAAACCGGTAGTCGCCTTTATCCACGACAACCCGGACTTGCTTGATGCGGACCAGCGTGAAGCAACCCGCGATGGTCAGGTGCGCCGTGATGACTTTGTCCGTCTGCTGGAAGAAAAGGTCCCCAGTTTCCGCTGGACCACCGAAGCCGGGTTGGCCGAGCTGGCTCACAAAGTGATTCCCAACCTGATGCGGGAGCATCGTACACCCGGCTGGGTGCGAGCGGATCAGCCCGGACTTGGCGGCGGGGCAGAAGCCGAGTCGCTGAAAGCGCGGATCAGTGAGCTGGAGAAAGAACGGGAAGAGTCTCTGGCTCAATCTCGCCCGGCGCTCAAGACACTGGCCCGGGGCGGCGACCAGGTGGCGCTGGACTACTCTTGTAATGTGTACGAAGGTGGTGATTGCAAACTGGCCATGGTCACCACCCGGATCAGCTGGGATCAGGCGTTTTCCTGTGTGGCACCCCTGATGCTGAACCCTGCCTCTGAGCCTGTCATGCAGAAGGCACTCGAAGATTTCATCGTGCGCAAGGCGCTTGCCGATGTGCAGACGGATTTCCCCCGCGCCCATGCTGTGCGCAACGTGGTGCTCGCCGCCCACTCCTTTAATCAACTCAAGATCCACCTGCGCGCCCTGGGGCTCATCAGCAAAGCCCAGGAAACCGATAACCGAGGCCTGCCTCTATGGCAATTGACGGCCCATGGCGACAATACGATGAGTCAGGTGATGGCGGTCAAGCGCAGCGTCAAACTGTAGTTAACAGTTAACAGTTAATAGTGAACAGCGCGCCTGACGCTTCTATCCTTCAAACGCAAGAGGCCGCGTCCAGCAGTTGGACGCGGCCTCTTGCGTTGCAAACAGCACGGGCATAGCCCGTGCGCTGTTCACTATTCATTGTTAACTGTTCACTTCCCCAGCTTCGCCTTCACGAACGCAACCACCTCATCCGCTGCCACATCGGTATTCTCCGCATCCCCACGGCCCTTGTATTCCAGTACGCCATTGTCCATGCCGCGTTCAGCGATAACGATGCGGTGGGGGATGCCGAGCAGTTCAGTGTCGGCCAGCTTGACGCCCAGACGCTCTTTTTCGCGGTCGTCAAACAGGACTTCAATCCCGGCGGCGCTGAGTTCGCGATACAGCTGCTCGGCCAGTTCACGTTCGCGGGGGCTCTTCTTGATGTTCACTGGCACCAGGGCAACCTGGAACGGGGCGATGGCCTCCGGCCAGATAATGCCGCGGTCGTCGTGGTTCTGCTCGATGGCCGCTGCCACTACCCGGGTGACCCCGATGCCATAGCAGCCCATGGGCATGATCACCGACTTGCCGTTTTCGTCGAGCACTTTGGCGCCCAGCGCTTCCGAGTACTTGGTGCCGAGCTGGAAGATGTGGCCCACTTCGATCCCGCGCTTGATGGTCAGTGATCCTTTGCCATCCGGGCTGGGATCCCCTTCGACCACCTTGCGCAGATCGGCCACTTCCGGCAGCGCCACGTCGCGCTCCCAGTTGATGTTGAAGAAATGTTGGCCGTCTTCGTTGGCGCCGGCGCCGAAGTCACTCATTACCGCGACGCTACGGTCAGCAATTGCCTTGAGGGGCAGGTTGACGGGACCGAGTGAGCCTGGGCCGGCACCGATGGCCTTGCGGATGTCGTCTTCGCTGGCGAATTCCAGCGGCGAGGCAACAGCATCCAGCTTTTCTGCCTTGATATCGTTCAGTTCGTGATCGCCACGCACCAGCAGCGCCACCAGGGTACCTTCTTCGGCGCCCTTGACGACCAGAGTCTTGATGGTCTTCTCGATGGCCAGATCAAACTGCTGTACCAGGTCGTCAATGGTCTTGGCGTTGGGGGTATCGACCTTTTCCATGGCCGCGCCGGGGGCGGCCCGCTCGGTGGCGGGGGCCAGGGCTTCGGCCAGTTCCACGTTGGCGGCGAAATCGGAGCTGTCGGAGAACGCAATGTCGTCCTCGCCGGACTCTGCCAACACATGGAATTCATGGCTGGCGGCGCCCCCGATGGCGCCGGTGTCGGCTTCTACAGGACGGTAATCCAGACCCAGACGGTCAAAAATGGCGCAGTAGGCCCGGTGCATGGTCTGGTAGGTCTCAGCCAGGGAATCCATATCGGTGTGGAAGGAGTAGGCGTCTTTCATGATGAATTCCCGCGAGCGCATGATGCCGAAGCGGGGACGAATCTCATCGCGGAACTTGGTCTGGATCTGATAGAAGTTGGCCGGCAACTGCTTGTAGCTGTGAATCTCGTTGCGGACCATGTCGGTAATCACTTCCTCATGGGTGGGGCCCAGGCAGAAAGGATTGTCGTGCCGGTCGGTGATGCGCAGCAGCTCGGGGCCATAGGCCGGCGCCCGCCCGGACTCTTCCCACAGGTCCATGGGCTGCACCACGGGCATCAACACTTCCTGGGCACCCGCCTTGTCCATTTCCTCGCGGACGATCTGTTCCACCTTGCGCAGTACCCGCAGCCCGCTGGGCAGCCAGGTGTAAAGGCCTGAGGCCAGCTTGCGCACCAGACCGGCACGCAGCATCAGCTGATGGCTGATGACGACGGCATCAGAGGGAGTTTCCTTGACGGTGGCGAGCAGGTATTGGGAGGTGCGCATAGGATGTCTTTGTTCTGTGGTTTCAAGAGGGCACCATTCTATGAAAGAAGGGCTGCCGTCACCAGATGTGTGTCGCAATCGGAGCTGGGTTTGCCGGACGGGTTTGACTACGCTTGGGGTTTTGCTCAATGGGAGAGTTCGAATGTTGAATGCGGAACAGGTGCAGGCGGTGATTTACGAAGGGTTGCCTGCGGCCTCGGAAGAAGGGCTGGTGGTGGAGTCCATTGGTGATCGGCGGGCGCGGGTGCGCAGCCCGTTTCGACCTTCTGCCCTGCGCCCCGGTGGCACGCTTTCCGGTCCTACCATGATGGGGCTGGCGGATGCGGCCATGTATGCTGCGGTGCTCGGTGCGTTGGGACGGGTGGAGATGGCGGTGACCCAGAATCTCAATATCAATTTCCTGTCTCGCCCGGCCCAGAAAGACCTGATAGCGGAGGCAGTGATCCTGCGATTGGGGCGCCGTTCGGCGGTGCTGGAAGTGCAGCTGTTCAGCGAAGGTGGCGATGATATGGTGGCTCACGTTACCGGGACCTACGCGCTGCCACAGTGAGTGACAAGCGATCGTGCCTCAGTCTGGGGAAATCAGGGGCAAGCGGGTAGGCTGCCTAGCGCAGTTCCTTCTCCCAAATAATATCCAGGCTGTTTGCCTCCGTACTGGAACGGGCTTCCAGGTGCAGGCTACGGGTCAGGGTATAGCGCAGCATGACCGTGGACACTGCATCAAAGAGGCCTATGGCATAGGTCAGATAGAGCCGGTCTGAGAGCTGTTTTCCCAGCATCAGGGAGGCATCGTCGGTTTCCCAGTCGCTGCCAACACTGATGTCATCCACGCCGATCTTGTCGCCAATCTTTTCTGTGACGCCGCTGCCTTTTTCCAGTCCGTAAAGCGCAAGGGCTTGAGCGATGCGGTTGGCGTCGCTGTTGGAGCCACTTTCCAGTGGCCGGCCGGTGAGCAGGTAGGACATTACCTGGCTTTGTTCCATGCCGGGGTCGGAGAACAGGCTGGCTTCTGGTTCTTGCAAGGTGCCGCCCAATTGCACCCCGACGGTGATCGCCTCGCTCGGTACCTTGCGGATTGCGCGGATATCCAGCCCGGGGTTATCCGGTGCACCCTGGAAAATCAGCCGGCCATCACTGATCGCCAGATTCTGGCCGTAGGCCCGGTAGCGGCCTTCACGAACGACAAGCTCTCCGTTCAGCTGAGGAGGGCGTTGAGGTTTCTGCTCAATCGCCAGCGTGCCTCCCAGGGTGGCATCCAGACCGAATCCCTTGAAGTACACCTGGTCGCCCAATGTCACGGTGACATTCAGAGAGAGGGGCAGGCTGCCGTTGTCTTCGCCTTGCTGATGTACCAGCACCTGGTCACGGCTCACGGTGATGGCATTCTCTGGCAGTTCCACCGGGCGGATGTCCGCCTCCGGGATGATCAGGCTGCCGGTCAGTGCCAGTGCTTCAAGGTTGCCCTGTAACTGTAGATCGGGACTGAGAAGAACGCGGGCATCGGGTCGGTTGGCCACCAGCAGGTTCTGGCCGCTAACCGTGAGGGACAGCGACAGGGGCCAGGGGTGCGGTTGGATACTGCCAGACAAGGTGGCCTTGCCGTCGCCCATGATGGCCTGACCATTGACAGCGATGTCTCCGTCAGGGGAGCCCGATAGCACTAGTGTGACATCACTGATGGCGGTGCCCAGCGCAGGCACCAGCGCCTGACCGTTCAGGAGTTGTATCTGGCCATCTATGTGCGGGGCGCGCAGGCTCCCGGCGAGCTCAACATCGGCCCGCAGAGTGCCTTCGATATCGCGCAGGTCGGCGGTGAACAATTCGATAATGCCCAGCGAGTGGAGCATCAGATTTACGTTGCCTTGCACAGGGGAGTCAGCTTGCAGGCCGTGGCGCAAGGTCGCTCTGGCCTCGCCCAGGCTCGATGCCAGTTGCAGTTGACTGTCGAGTTGCCGGTTTTTTAGCTGGCTGTGTACTGACAGGGTATGGATGTCCAGGGGAGGAGGCGCATCCTGCGCATTCACACTGATGCTTGCCCCCTGTGTTTGCGCGTGCAGCTCACCTTGGGGGTTATCGATGCTGCCCTCGATGGCGACCGTTGCCTCGAGACGGCCTTCCAAAGTGAAGTCCGGACCGGTCAGGGGGGACAGCAGGGACAGGGGGAGCGATTGGACAGAGCCTTGTACCTGTATGTGGTTATCCGCCTGATAGGTACCTTGCACACACAGGGCGCTGTCGTCCTGGCGAAGGCAGAACGGCGCCAGTGACTGGTTCTCGGCTGACAGGGTCAGGGCGCTGGTCTGCTGTTGCTGCCATTGGCCCAGTGCTTCGTGGACGATCCGGCTTTGTGTGACGTCACCTTGCCAGCGCAGGGTGGTGTCCAGTGCACCGTTGAGATGGGTTTCAAGGGTAAGGCTCTGTTGCGTGGCGCTGACGGTCAGTTGGTGCTGTTGCCGAGTGCCGGCCAGGGTCAGGTCTAGCGTTTCCAGTCGCTGTTGGTGATCTTGCTGGATCTGATTGGCATTGAGGGTCAGCTGCTGGGGTTGTGAGCCGAGTCCCAGATCCTGAAAGCGGGCGGTGAGGGTGCCCAGGGACCATTGTTGCCAGCCGGTTTGTTGGCCATTTAGCTGTCCACTGGCTCGTGGGCTGTTCAGTTCACCGCGCAGGGCGATCTGCCCAGACAGGTCACCGTCCAGGTCCGGGTGTATCTGGTTGAGGCGCTGCAGCTTCAGTGTGCTGTCGATCTGCCAATCTGGCAGAAGGTTGCCTTTAAGGTGGGCTTGGTTATCGCCAAAGCGGGCTGCGGCCGTCAGGGCCAGCCGTTGTCGTTGGCTGTAGAGTTCCGCCTGCACAGAGAGCGGTTGCCGTCGCAGTTGCCCGTTGACCTTGAGATGGCTGGGGGACAGCACCCACTCATTGTTGTCGTAACGGCCCTTGCTGTTGCCATTAATAGTAAGTTGTCCGGGTAGCTCGGGGGACAGAATTTCCGGATTCAGGTTGCCCTGTAGGTTCACGTCCCAGCGCAGGGGGCCATAAAGCAGTTGACCATTGGCCTGAAGAGTCTGCTTGCCTTGCGTGAGGGTCAGGTTTTCCAGTGACAGACCGTCATCAATCCGTGAGCCGGTCATGTTGATGGCCACGGCCAGCTTGTCCCGGATTAGCCCGGTTTTTGCGTCGAGCTGCAGGGTGTCGAGAAGACCTCGGGTGTAGAGGGTTCCCTCGGAGAGTGTTAGTACAGGTGTTTGGTTCAGCGGCAGCGGTTGGGCCGGCCATTGGTGCAATAGTGCCAGCCGTGGTTGGTCTTGCTGCCATTCGATGGTGCCTTCACTTTTCACGGTGACGGGATGTTGCAATTGATGGTTGATCTGCAGTGTGTCGATAGGACCTTTTACTTGCAGTTGGCCGCTGGCCTGCTGGGCTGTCAGGGTCTCAGAAGGCGGGAGTGGCAGTGTCCAGTCGACGTTGGCGTCAACAGTGATTGGGCCGGTCAAGGAACCCTGGCCAGACACAGTGAGACGGGTATCGGCGACGGTGGTGGTGTTCAGGTGTGCGATCTGAAACCGCCGCCAGGCTACCAGTCGACGGCCATGTACATCGCCAACAATTCGGGTGTTGTTGAGCCGTATTTCCTTGGCATCCAGGGTTTCAATACGCACACCAAACGGCAGGGATAGGCTGTCTGGCAACGTTATTGACGGGGCTGTATCAGAAGGTTCGCTCGCCTCTGTGCTGATCAGTAACGACCCAAGTCTCAGATACTCCAGATCCAGCCAGCCCTGTGTGAGACTGCGTGGAATCAGGGCCACACGCCCCTGGTCCAGCTGAATATTCAGCGTGCCGTTGCGGTAATGAAGCCCTTCTAGAGCTACCGAGTCGAGCAGATTTCCTTCCCAGTGCTCCAGGGTGAGTTCGCCTGGAATCCACTGCCTGGCTTGCTCAAACAGCCATTGGTTTCCTGTACTGGTGCCCAGCAACAGCCAGAGTATTGTGGCCAGCACCAATAGCAATAACAGCAGTGACCGGAGCAGGAACTGCAGGCTTCGTGCTATCACAAGTCAGGCCCCATGCTCAGATGTATCCGCCAATCACGGTGTTCATCAATGGCTCGGGCAATATCCAGCCGGATGGGGCCAAGCGGAGAGCGCCAGCGAACCCCCAGGCCGGCACTGTGGCGGGGTTCGAACTCATTGATCGTATTAAAGGCGTTGCCGGCATCGGTAAAGGCGGCAAGATGCCAGCGTTCGGTAATGGGGTGATCTACTTCCAGTGAACCTGTGGCGAGATGGCGACCACCAATCACGTCGCCACTTTCGTCCTCGGGCCCCAGCGATTCGTAAGCGAAGCCTCGCACGCTGGAATCGCCACCGGCAAAGAAACGGATGGAGGCGGGCAACTCGGTGACGTCGGTAACTTCGGTGTACCCCAGCTCACCGCGGATCAGTACTCTGCCTCCGGCAAAGGGGAATAGCAGTTTTCCGCTGGGCGCGAATTGCATGAAGGATGCCGTGGAGGACAGCCCCTCGTGGGCAAAGCGGATTTTGCCATTGAGGCGCCAGCCAAAGGTGGGATAGATCGGGTCATTGGCTTTAATCCGGCTAAGCTGGTAGCCCGGAATCAGCAGTTCGGCCTGGTCCACTTCATCCGCGACTTGCCAGGTTTCGCGCAGGTACTCCAGAGAGACTGTGCTGACCCACTTGTTGTCCAGTTCGCGGATATAGTCTGCGCCCGTGCTCCAGCGTTCGTTGGCGTTGCTGTCGGTATCTTCGTTGACATAACTGGTATGTAGATCAAGGCGCTCACGCAGAGGGTCGCTGAGTGGGATCTGATAGCTGGCCCCGGCCCCCTGCTGGACTTCTGAAAGTTCAGTTTCAGCACGGAAACGGTGGCCGAACCGGTTCACTCGACGGTTTTCTATCCCAAGCCGGACTCTTGGTCCCGTGTCGGTGCTGAATCCCAGGCCGGTCAGCAATGACCAGCGGTTATTGTCGGTGACATTGATGCTGATTGGGATACGATGCGTTTCCTGGTCGGGTTGGCCTTTCTCGATCCGTGCAGCACTGAAGTATCCGGCACCCAGTAAGCCTTGCTGGGTTTGCAGGACTTGTTTGCTATCGTACGGGCTGCCTTCCTGGAAACGCACATAGGCACGGACCAGGTCGTCGTTCAGGCTACTGCCGGTCAAGGTCACTTCACCAAAGCGATAGCGGGGGCCACTGTGCACCTCAAGTTCAATGTAGGCATGGCGCGATTGGGTGTCGACCTTCAAGATGTTTCGGGTGAGGCGTCCTTCCAGATAGCCACGGTTGATGAGGTTCTGCTGCAACGCTTTTTTTAGCCTGGTGTACTGCTCATGTTCAAGTCGTTCATCCAAGCGTAACCGGCTCTGTTCGATCAGTTGCTGGAAGGCGGGGTCTGCAGCAGCTTCTCCACTGATGCGAATGTCTGCCCGCTTGAGAATGACAGGCGGACCTGTCTGAACATCAAGGGTGGCGTGTGTGCAGCTGTCACTCTGCACATCGGCGCTCAAGGCAAGGGTGCTATCGTAGTAACCCATGGCTTGTAGCGCTTCGGTGGCGTTGCCAAGGACCTGACGGCGAATCAATCCGTACTGGGCGGGAGGAGGCTGGCAGGGATAGCGGGACAGGTCGATCAGGGCGCGAATGTTATCGATCACGGGCTTGTCGGCATTGCCGGTAATATGCAAAACCGGCTCTCCCCGGGCTGCCAATACGGCCAGCGGGAGGCATAGCAACACCATGGCTGTCCAGCCTGGCACCAGCGCACGCTTCAATCGAATATCCCTGTCAGTCATTGGCAGACAGTGTAAGCGAAGCGGGCTGGGACGAGAACGGTTTGTCTGCGATCTGTTTGCGGTCTAGCGCGCCTTACTCTTCTGGTTCGGCGTCTCTCTGCTGACCTTTCTCCCGTTGGTATTCGCTGGCGCTGGGGCGTTTTTTAAGGCGTCGCTGGAGGGTGCGGCGATGAATACCCAGTGCGTCGGCGGCACGGGAAATATTGCCGTCGTGGGCCTCCAGGGTACGCTGAATATGCTCCCACTCGAGGCGCTGCAGTGACGGGGGCGTTTGCGGCAGTGCGGGTGACAGGCTGGCAGGGTCGGCGGCGAGGGCGTCGAGGATATCCGCGGGGGTTGCCGGTTTGGTCAGGTAATTGTGTGCGCCTCGATGGGTGGCTGCCACAGCGGCGGCGATGCTGCCATAGCCGGTGAGTAACAAGACGCGGCATTGTGGGAAACGTTCGAGGATTGGGGAGATCAGATCCAGGCCATTGTCTGGACCCAGATTCTGATCCAGGACAGCGGCATCAAGCCGGGCCAGCTGTTGAAGCTGCACGAGTGTGGTGCCTGCGTCATGGGTGACGGTGACATGCACGCCGTGTCGACTGAGTGCCTGGCGGGTCTGTTCGGCGAGCAACTCGTCATCTTCTACCAGCAGCAAGTGAGTCATTCTCTGTTCTCCTGGCGGGCGCGGGGCCAACGAATGCGCGCCTGTGTCCATTGTGCGCCAAACTCCAGGTCCAGGCTGGCCCCCATCTGCTCCAGTGTGGTAGTCACCAGGATCATTCCCATGCCCAGCCCTTCGCGTTCCGAGTCCTGATGGGCTGGGCCATCATCGCTGATCTGTAGACCGTGAGACTGCTCGTCGCCAAAGCTGCTGATAATCCAGCGGCTGGCGCCGGCATCCATGGCGTTATAGCCCAGATTGCTGAGCACCCGAAACCAGCCCTCGGCGTTTGCCAGAAGCGGATCTTCCTGCAGATCCATTTCCAGTGTCAGGGTGGGGGCAAGATGGCGTAGATGCTGTCGCAGGTGTTCCAGCAGAGCACTCAATGGCTGGTTGGCAAGGGTGTGTTCGCCACTGCCGCGCTTGAGTCTGCTGGCCACTTGGCGGGCCAGTTGCTCCATTTGCTGAACCTCCTGGTGGAGACTGTCTGGAAGTGCCGGGGAATGACGCAGGTTGTCGGCCAGCATGACCAGGGTTCCAAGCGGTGTGTTCAGTTCATGGGCTTGATCTGCCAGTGTTGCGGCAATCTGGTACATGTGTTCCCGTCGGCCTGCCAGATCGAGCGCTTGTTCCTGTTGACGCTGTTGGTCCTGCATCAACCGTTGAATCACTTGTCCCAGCAGGGTCAGCATCACCAGCATGGCAATAAAAATAGCTGCCATGCCGACACCATGAAGCCCGCTGAGTTGATGGCTCAAGGCATGCAATGGGGTATCGCTGGCGGGCATGTGATACCAGTTCATGGTGACCAGATAGCCAGCCAGAGCCAGTGATGCCACGGTCAGGGCTCCGCGAAGAGGTAAAGTCAGGGACGCGAGCAGTGCAGGGACCAGCAGGTAAAACGCGAGAGGGTTACCTGCCCCGCCGAAATTCTGTATTAGCCCGGCGAATAACAGGGTGTCCAGGGCCAGTTCCAGGGTAAGAAGAGCGCCATGATGGCGGGGCAGCAGCCGCCAGGTGCAAAGGGTTACCAGACTCGGCAGCAGCAAGGCGGCCAACCAACCCAATTCGGGAATGTGATAGCCACTATGCCCCAGACTTTGTAGCAAAATCAGGGCAAGGGTAATGGCCAGCACCAGCAGGCTGCGCAGCCAGATCAGGCGCAGTCGCCAGTTCAGCAATGGGGGACGGTTTGTCATGGCGCTATTGTAGAGGTAAATACCCGCAAAGGGATGTGGCAGTTTGCCTCGCTGGATGGGTGCCTGCGTCAAGGGGGACGAGGACCTTCTGCTGGTAAAAGGAAGATATTCAACCAGGCTGTACTGCTTTCACTGGCAGGTAGGGGCCTCAGGGCTTGAGCATTGCGCCTTCCAGCAACTGGGCGGCAAAGGGCGGCAGTTTAGGGTGCTGATGATGCGTTGCCTGATGCAACCGAAAGCCGGCTTGTCGCAGCGTTGCCGAGGTATCCCGGGTAAGCTGGCAGCCACAGGCAAGATGCTTCCACGCGGGGTTCATGGCCCCTTGCAGGCGTTGGACCCAGCGCTTTTCGTTGCGGACGTGTTCCAGAGTCAGCAGGGTGCCGCCCGGTTTGAGTACCCGGAAGGCTTCGCGGGCGGCAGTATCCGGGTCCGGTATTGTGCAGAACACCAGGCAGGCGATGACGCTGTCAAAGCTGTTGTCGTCGTAGGGCAGTTGCTCTGCGCCAGCGACCCGAAGGTGAAAGCGTTCAGGTTGATTGCACTGGCGCGCGGTATCAGCCGCCAGTTCCAGCAGGGCCTCGGCGGGTTCAATGCCGTGTATTTCGCTTGCGAGATCGGAGTAGAGCGGGAAATTGGCGCCGGTGCCGACGCCCAGTTCCAGCACCTTGCCACGGGCCTGGCGAATCAGGTGCTGGCGGTTCCGGTACAGTGGACGGGTGGCCCAGTCCAGCAGTACCGGGAAGACCTTGTCTTCATAAACGGACATTAATTACGTTCCGGAAGCACATAGTTTTCCGGGTTATTGAGCATATCCATTGTCAGCGGTTCACTGAGTACGCTGGTCAGGTTTCGGTCCGTTTTCTTGCTGAACTTGCGGCGCAGTTTTTCGAACTTGCGGAAGCTGCGGAAGTTCAGCGCATACAGGCGAACTTCCTGCAAACGCTTGTAAGAGTACATCACATCCAGAGCATCCATGGAGAACTCAGGGCGGATTTTCATGGCTTTTTCGAGATAGCTGATCGCTTCATTAAGGTCACGTTTGCGGTTCATGTAGATCAGCGCGTTGGCGTACTCATAATTGACGATCGGGATATCCGGAGCCAGTCGAAGGGCGTCGGAAAAAGACTCTTCAACGGTGGTGGTTCGGGCGCCATAGGTCATGCGACCGGTGAACTTGCCTACCCTGCGCATGATGCCAGCATCCACCCCGGCCCGGAATGCATGAGCCAGAGGCTGTTCAGGCATGATCTCGACAATTTCTTCAGCGCTATTCTTGATTTTGCCAATGTAGCGGCGGGCCACCACGATCGGAACCGGGGACTCTTCGGCGATCCGTGCAATGGCATAGGCGTAACCCAGCTTGACCGAGGCAACAATGGGAGCGACCTCAGGGTCATTTTCTGCTTCGGCCATCACGTCAAAATAGATTTCCGCTCGGTTAGCGACGTCTTGCAGCATCATATACTTGATGCTTTGCCGGTCGGTCAGATAGATGGCGTACATGAGCTGTGAGAACAGCGCTGGGATTTCGCCCATCGGGCCGAGTTTCAGCCCTTCTTCCCGGGCCTTCTGAAAATCACCGGCAAAGAACAGACGCCATACTTGCAGACTGCGGGTTTCCAGAACCTGGTAGTCCCCGTTCCAGTCTACAATCCCATCTTTCATGAAGGGGTATTTCTCGAAGTTCTTCTTCATGTAGGCGGCAGACGGATAGGGCACTTTCAGGCCCCGCATCAGGTGCGTCCACTTCTCGCGAATCTGCTCGTCTGTGTAGGTAAAGAAGCTCTTTTTGTAGGGGACTTCGTTCCATTTTTCGAGAAAGATGCGTTCGTCCACCGGGATTTCCTGCATTTGCAGTTCTTCCGGTGTCACTTCATCCATTTCATCGTCGGAATCGTCGTCACGGGCGGCATGGGCTTGCAGACTGATAGCACAAAGCACAATCAGGCACAGGCTGCGCCAGAAGGGTTGGGAAGTAGCTGCCATGAGTAGTACGGCTCTTGTTGTTGTTGTTTATTGGGCGAAAGGTATATCGCTGGGCCCCTATTACCTAACAATGCCATGGGGCGGGGCGGTGAACAAGTTCTACCCGGTATGTATTCCAGTTGGGTTTTGTATCTGGGGGGGGGCCACCCGGGGGGCCGGGTGGCGGATGCTAAATCAGGCTGTGCCGCCCGCCTTGCGGAGAACGTCGGCATAGTCTTCACAGCGGGGGTGTTGGGAAATGACAGTCAAGAGGGTGCGGTTTTCCGGATCCCGGCTGTTGATATCACGGCCTTGTGCCTGGAAGAAAGCAATGAAACGCTCGAAATCTTCAACCCGCAGGGCCCGGTAGGCCTTTTCCAGTACGTGAAAATCAGGGTTTACCCCCTCTTCAGCAGGAAAATCGAGAAATACCTTGATCTGTTCATCGGTCATCGGCTCGCCGATGATCTTCTTCTTGTCTTTACGTTCTGCCATTGCAGGCTCCTTGGAATCCGCTCACGGGAAAGGCTGATGAAGGGCGGAGGCGCATGAGCGCAACGTCGGCACCCTGTCCGGTTGGGGGCGCATTATAGAGGGTGGAGATTGCCTTGGGCCAGTGCAGCCGCAGAGCGAGGGGAGCGAAGGGAAGATGCCGCCGGGCAGAGCCCGGCGGCGGGCCATCAGGAGGCCATGTCTTTCAGTTTCTTCAGCGGACGGATCTTGACCATGGTACGGGCCGGCTTGGCCGCGAAGGTGGTCTCTTCGCCAGTGAAGGGGTTGATGCCCTTGCGAGCCTTGGTAGCGGGCTTCTTCTGGGTCACGATTTTCATCAGGCCCGGCAGGGTGAACTGGCCGGCGCCACGCTTTTTGATGTGTCCTTCGATGATCACGCCCAGCTCATCAAACACGGCATTGACGTCTTTCTTGGTCAGGCCGGTGGTGTCGGCGATCTGGTTAACGATCTGGGTTTTGTTCATCGGTTCGGTGACAGTCTTTACTTTGCGCGCAGCAGTGGTGCTGGCGGCTTTGGCAGCGGTTTTCTTCTTTGCAGCCATGGATAGCTTACCCCTTTTTGGTGTCTTCCTGAGTTGTGATGATGCCTTCTGGTTGGGCACCGGTGATGCTTCCCTGATCAGGTTCGCCCCTGGACTGCGTGCTGGAAGCGGTGCGGTGAGCAGCACACGACTTTGCCAACTCAGAGGGTCACTGATGTGGTTCGCATCTTTTATAAGTCAGGAAAATCCAGTTCACAAGCGCTGAAACCACTATTTTTCGCGGGTTTCAGCAAAATTTTACGGCTTGAGAGGCGGTTTGGTGTGCATTGCGCCGGCGGCATGGCTCGCAGCGGGTGGAATCGCTATACTGTGGCGCCTTTTTTCTATGACCCGGTGCCGGGGCTGCAGACAGGTTGTCTGGCTGCGGGTCGTACACTCAGAAATACGAACGGACAGAGAGCATGCGTAGCCATTATTGCGGTGATTTAAGAGCGTCCCACGACGGAGAAACTGTTGAGCTGTGCGGTTGGGTACACCGCCGTCGTGACCATGGCGGGGTGATCTTCCTCGACCTGCGTGACCGTGATGGCCTGGTGCAGGTGGTGTTCGACCCGGACACCGTGGACGCCTTCGCACTGGCCGACAAGGTACGCAGCGAATACGTGGTGAAAGTGACTGGCCGGGTGCGTATGCGTGATGAAGCCGTGCGTAACAGCAAGATGGCCACCGGGGATATCGAGGTGCTGGGCAAGGCCCTGACGATCCTTAACGAAGCGGCCACCCCGCCGTTCGAGCTGGATGAGCACGGTGGTGCCGGTGAGGAAGTGCGGCTCAAGTATCGCTACATGGACCTGCGTCGCCCCGAGCAGCTGCGTAACTTCCAGTTCCGCTCGCGCCTGACTCACGCGGTCCGCGCTTTCCTGGAAGGCCAGGGCTTCATGGATGTGGAAACCCCGATCCTGACCCGTGCGACCCCGGAAGGGGCCCGTGATTATCTGGTGCCCAGCCGGACCCATGCCGGCAGCTTCTTTGCGCTGCCGCAATCGCCCCAGCTGTTCAAGCAGTTGCTGATGGTGGCCGGTTTCGATCGTTACTACCAGATTGCCAAGTGTTTCCGGGATGAAGACCTGCGTGCTGACCGTCAGCCGGAATTCACCCAGATCGACCTGGAAGCCTCTTTTGTTGAAGAAGAGGACATCATGGGGATCACCGAAACCATGGTGCGCAGCCTGTTCAAGGAGTTGCTGCAGGTCGAGCTGCCGGACTTCCCGCGCATGCCGTTCTCTGAAGCGATGCGCCGCTTTGGCTCCGACAAGCCAGACCTGCGTATTCCGCTGGAGCTGATCGACATTGCCGATTTGCTGGCCGGTGTGGATTTCAAAGTGTTCTCCGGTCCGGCCAACGACCCCAAAGGGCGTGTGGCAGCCATGAAAGTCCCGGGCGGTTGCAGCCTGTCCCGCAAGGATATCGACGGCTACACCAAGTACGTCAGCATCTACGGCGCCAAGGGGCTCGCCTACATCAAGGTCAATGATCTTGCCGCTGGCGCGGAAGGCCTGCAGTCCCCGATCCTCAAGTTCCTCACCGATGAGGCCATTCAGGGCATTCTCGAGCGCACCGGCGCCGAGACGGGCGACCTGATCTTCTTCGGGGCAGACAAGGCGAAGATCGTGAATGAGGCGCTGGGCGCCCTGCGGGTCAAGGTAGGTCACGACCTGAATCTGGTGGAAGGCGAGTGGGCCCCGCTGTGGGTGGTGGACTTCCCCATGTTTGAAGAGGAAGACGGCCAGTTCCATGCCCTGCATCATCCGTTCACCATGCCCAGCTGCAGCCCGGAAGAGCTGAAGAGCAATCCGGAAGGCGCCTTGTCCCGTGCCTACGACATGGTCCTCAACGGCACCGAGCTGGGGGGGGGGTCCATCCGTATCCACAACCCGGCCATGCAGCGTGCGGTGTTTGAAGCATTGGGCATCTCTGATGAAGAAGCGGATGAAAAATTCGGCTTCCTGCTGGATGGCCTGAAGTATGGTGCGCCGCCCCATGGCGGTCTGGCGTTCGGTCTGGATCGCATGGTCATGTTGATGACCGGTTGCGATTCCATCCGTGATGTTATTGCTTTCCCGAAAACCCAGACCGCAGCCTGCATGATGACCAATGCCCCGTCCCCGGTGGACAACAAGCAACTGCGGGAAGTGGGCGTACAGGTACGTAAAGAAGAAGACTGAAGTTACGCTGACACGTTCTACGCGGCACGCTGACACGCCCGTGCTGCGTGTTGGGTGACGGCGCGCAAGCGGAGGAAATATGGCAGGACACAGTAAATGGGCCAATATCAAACACCGCAAAGCGGCTCAGGACGCCAAGCGCGGCAAGATTTTTACCAAGCTGATTCGTGAGCTGACCGTCGCCGCCAAGATGGGTGGCGGTGAGCCGGCGGACAACCCGCGGCTGCGGGCCGCCATGGACAAGGCGCTGGGTGCCAACATGACCCGTGACACCATCGACCGTGCCATCAAGCGTGGCGCCGGTGGTGACGACGGCGGCAACATGGACGAAATCACCTATGAAGGCTACGGCAAGGGTGGTGTTGCGGTGTTGGTAGAAACCATGACCGATAACGTGAACCGCACCGTGGCGGAAGTCCGTCATGCCTTCACCAAGTTCGCCGGCAATCTGGGCACCAGTGGTTCTGTGGCTTTCCTGTTCACCAAGCGCGGTGAGATCTACTTCGAGCCGGACAGTGTCGACGAAGAAAGACTCATGGAGGTGGCGCTCGAAGCCGGAGCCGAGGACGTGGAAGAGATCGACGGCGGCGGTTTCCTGGTCATTACCTCGCCGGACAAACAGTTCGGTGAAGTGGTGGATGCCTTGCGTGCGGCAGAGCTGGAGTTTGCCGACGCTGAAGTGACCATGCATGCGTCCACCGAAACCGAAATGGATACGGACACCGCGGAAACGGTCCAGAAGATGATCGACATGCTGGAAGACCTGGACGATGTCCAGAACGTCTACACCAACGCCAGTTGGCCGGCACAAGAAGAATAGCTGCGAGCGATGAGCTTCCAGGAAAAGCAAAACCCCGGATTTATCCGGGGTTTTGTTTTTTGGGGGGAGTAGGGTGGGCTCCCTATGGCTTTGTTGTAGAAGCTTGCCTGGAAGCGACGTGGGCTGGCGTGCTGCGTGAAGCGCCTCTCTGGCTAACTGGACATTTGGACAGTCTTTCGGTACAACTGACGCAGATTTTCTATTTGTGGTCAGACAGTTATGGCATTGATTCTCGGTATCGACCCCGGTTCGCGCCACACCGGCTATGGGCTGGTGGAGCATGTGGGTAATCGGTCCCGGGCGGTGGCGTTTGGCACTATCTCGACTTCCCATAAGGAAATGCCTCCCAGGCTGGGAGAAATCTTTGCCGGCATTGACCAGGTGGTAAAAGAATATGGCCCTGCGGAAGTGAGTATCGAGAAGGTCTTCATGGCCCGCAATGCGGATTCGGCGCTCAAGCTGGGCCAGGCGCGGGGTGCGGCCATTGCGGCAGTGATGCAGGCGTCAATTCCGGTATTTGAATATTCGGCCCGCCAGGTCAAGCAGGCAGTGGTGGGCAAAGGGAGTGCGGAAAAGATTCAGGTCGGGGAGATGGTGCGTCATTTGCTGGGGTTGGATAAACGCCCCCAGGAAGATGCCGCCGATGCATTGGCGATTGCACTGTGTCATGCCCACATGCGTGTCTCGCTGGCGAGAATGGCGGGCGCCACGGCGGTGCGCAACCGCCGTATCCGGTAATTCACTGCACCAACATCAACAACACGGTCATTAAGGATTCAGCATGATTGGACAATTGCGTGGCACCCTGCTGGAAAAGCGCCCTCCGCAGCTGCTGCTGGACGTGAACGGGGTCGGTTATGAAATCGAAGCCCCCATGACCGTGTTTTATGACCTGCCAGAGGTGGGGCAACCGCTGACGCTGCATACCCACTTCGTGGTGCGGGAAGATGCCCAGTTGCTGTATGGCTTTTCCAGCCGTTATGAACGGGAGCTGTTCCGGGCATTGATCAAGGTGAACGGGGTGGGGCCGAAAATGGGGCTGGCGATCCTCTCCGGTATCGAAGCGGACCGGTTGGCTCAGTGTATTCATGATCAGGACAGCACCACGTTGGTGAAGGTGCCCGGTATCGGCAAGAAAACCGCGGAGCGGCTGGTCATCGAAATGAGCGACCGGCTGGACAAGATTGACGGTGCGCCGGCCAATCTGCCCGGCAGAGTCGCCATTAACGCCCCGGATGATGCCCGCAGTGATGCCGTTGCTGCGCTGGAAGCCTTGGGCTATCGCAACAAGGATGCCGCGGCGGCGGTGGGCAAGGTGGCAGAAGAGGGCGCCAGCAGCGAACAACTGATTCGCCTTGCGCTGAAAAGCCTGGCGCGTTGAGGTTCCTTTTTACCAAACGACCGGCAATCCCTCCTTGCACAATTGTGATGATACCAATAGCCGCCGGGTGGCCTGCTGCGTTACGCTAGCTGTTTAAGGGCCTTGCCCACACAACTCATCTGGTTGAGGCGGATCCACCGCGAGCATGGATAACGAACGACTGATTACTGCCGGCAGTGTCGGCAGTCAGGAAGACCAGCAGGATCGGGCGATTCGCCCGGCCAGCCTTGCGGACTACCATGGCCAGGCCAAGGTTCGTGAGCGGATGGAAATCTTCATCGATGCGGCTCGCGGCCGCCAGGAAGCGCTGGATCACACCCTTATCTTCGGTCCGCCCGGTCTGGGCAAGACCACTCTTGCCCATATTATTGCCCGGGAAATGGGCTGCGAGCTCAAATCCACCTCCGGTCCGGTGCTTGAGAAAGCCGGTGATCTGGCGGCCATTCTGACCAATCTGGAGGAAGGCGACGTCCTGTTCGTCGACGAAATTCATCGCCTTTCCCCGGTCGTCGAAGAGATCCTCTATCCGGCGATGGAAGACTACCAGCTGGATATCATGATTGGTGAAGGCCCGGCTGCCCGCTCCATCAAGCTGGATTTGCCTCCTTTTACCCTGGTTGGGGCGACCACCCGTGCCGGGTTGCTGACGGCGCCGCTCCGCGATCGCTTCGGGATTGTTCAGCGACTGGAATTCTATGGTGTGGAGGATCTGGCAGGGATTGTGCAAAGAGCCTGCGAGATTCTGGCGATTCCTATTGATGCGGCGGGGGCACTGGAAGTGGCACGGCGTTCCCGTGGCACGCCGCGGATTGCCAACCGTCTGCTGCGCCGGGTGCGAGACTATGCCCAGGTGAAAGGTGATGGCTGCATTACCGAGGTGATGGCCCAGCGGGCGCTGGATATGCTGGAAGTCGACAGCTGCGGGCTTGATGGTACCGATCGTCGCCTGCTCGACATGATCATGCACAAATTTGATGGCGGCCCGGTCGGCCTGGAATCACTGGCTGCCGCCCTGAATGAGGATGCCGGAACCCTGGAAGAAGTGGTGGAGCCCTATCTGATTCAGCAGGGTTTTATCCAGCGAACCTCCCGGGGCCGCGCTGTTACCAGTCATGCCTGGCGGCATTTCGGCCTGGCGGCCCCCCGTCGCGACGGGGATTTGTTTAATGATTGAAAAAATACAGGAAAACGGGGAATTTACCCTGCCGGTGCGCGTCTACATCGAGGACACTGACGCCGGCGGTATCGTCTATTACGTGAATTATCTGAAGTTCATGGAGCGGGCGCGGACGGAATATTTGCGCACGCTGGGCTATCAACACTATGCCCTCGCCGACGAGAATTTCCAGTTTGTGGTGCATTCGGCCAACGTGCAGTACCGCAAGCCGGCTCGAATCGACGATGCCCTGGAGGTCAGCGCCCGACTGAAAAAGCTGGGCAAGGCGACCCTGTTGTTTGAACAGCAGGTGAGCCGGAATAACGAATTGCTCTGCCAGGCCGATATCAAGGTGGCCTGTGTGGCGGCGGATTCAATGAAGCCGACCGGTATTCCGGCGGCGCTGTATAACAAGTTCAACGCGGCCAACGAAGGAGAAGGGATCAATGGTTGAGGCATCCAGTATGTCCGTGGTCAGTCTGATCAGTAACGCCACGATCGTGGTGCAGCTGGTGATGGCGCTCCTGATTCTGGCGTCGCTGACTTCCTGGTACATGATTGTCGGACGGTACCGGGTGCTGGGGCGTGCTCATAAGGCGGGCCGTGCGTTTGAAGAAAAGTTCTGGTCCAGTGACGATCTCGCATCCCTGTATACCCAGAGCCGCAAAGATCCCAATCCTGACTCCGGTACCGAGGCCATTTTCCGCGCCGGGTTCCAGGAGTTTGTGCGTCTGTCCAAATCCACCAAAGGGGCGGGTGCGGTCATGGATGGCAGCCAGCGCGCCATGCGGGTGGCCTTGCAGCGCGAGCATACCCGTCTTACCAAGCATTTGCCCTTCCTCGCGACAGTGGGGTCAACCAGCCCCTATGTCGGTCTGTTCGGGACCGTGTGGGGCATCATGAATTCCTTTATGGCCCTGGCCAATGTGAAACAGGCGACGCTGAGTGTGGTGGCGCCGGGCATTGCGGAAGCCTTGATTGCGACCGCCATTGGTCTGTTTGCCGCGATTCCTGCTGTCATGGCCTATAACCGCTTTTCCGCCCAGAGCGATGCCTTGCTTACCGAGAACGAGATGTTTGCGGAAGAGTTCTCCTCGGTACTGCACCGCCAGGCTCACGGACGCGAGGCCTAAGCCATGAGTGGCGTAAAGGTTCGGGTGCCGCGCAAGTTGGTGGCCGAAATGAATGTGGTGCCCTACATCGATGTTATGTTGGTGTTGCTGGTGATTTTCATGGCGACGGCGCCAATGATGACCCAGGGCATCAACGTTGACCTGCCAGACAGCAACAGTGAGCCGCTGGATACCACCAAGAATGAGCCTGTGATTATTTCGGTCACTGCAGACGGCAGCTACTACATTGATGTGGGGAGCGATGGCGAAAGCCAGAAATCCGCTACTCTGGAAACGGTAAAGGGCCATGTGCTGCGGATTCACAAGCACAAGCCCTCTACGCTGTTTCTGGTGGAAGGTGACAGCAATGTGCCCTATGCCCGGGTGGTGTCGTTGATGGGCGCCCTGCAGGAGGCGGGGATCACACAGCTTGGCCTGGTCACAGAGCCGCAGGGGCGCAATGAGTGATCGTAAGGTTGCGCTTGCCTTTACCCTGTTCATTCACCTTGTGGTGTTTGGGCTGCTGGTGTTTAGCTGGAGCACGGATCCGACTCTGCACAAGGCGCCGGTGGTCCCCCCCCATGTGAAAGCGACCATGGTGGAGACGTCGAAGCAGAAGACGCCTCCAGTGGCGAAGCCTACGCCGGAAAAAAAACCGGCCCCCAAGCCAGAGCCGAAACCCAAAGCGGAGCCCAAGCCCAAGCCTGAGCCCAAGCCGAAACCCAAACCGGCTCCAAAACCGGCTCCAAAACCGGCGCCAGCCCCGAAACAGGATAAGGTGCCGGAGAAAAAACCGGCGCCTAAACCGGAGGCGCCGAAAATAGATGAACCCAGCATTGAAGAAATGTTGGCGGACGAAGAACTTGCGATGGAAAAAGAGGTCGAAGCCGGCGCTGATGAGAACAAGGAGCAGGCCAGCAATGCCGATCAGTCGGATGTTGAGGTGGCCAGCTACACGGATGCGATCTCTGCCCATGTCGGGCAGCGGTGGCGAATACCGGGCAACTACCGTAACCGTGATGACATTACCACACGGGTGCGTATACAAATGATCCCCGGTGGTGAGGTGATTAACGTGTCTGTGGTGGAGAGCAGCGGTTACCCGGACTTTGACGAGTCGGTGATGAACGCAGTGAAGCTGTCCAGCCCCTTGCCGGTCCCGGATGGGCCCATGTTCAACAAGCAGTTTCGATCGCTGGTAATGGAATTTGATCCGAAGGTGGCGCAATGAAGTTGATGAAGCATCGCAGTACTCAGGCTTTTATGGTCATACTGGTTATGCTGTGGGCAAGTGCGGCCTCTGCTGAGCTGTTGATTCGTGTGACCGAGGGCCGGGTGGATGCCGTACCGATTGCGGTGGTGCCCTTTGCCGGTGCGCAGGGCGCGCCAGAAGATGTGTCGCAGATTGTCCAGGCAGACCTGCACCGCAGTGGTCAGTTCAAGCCGCTGCCCGCGGAAGACATGCTCAGCCGGCCCAGCAATGAGAGCGAGATGATCTATCGGGATTTTCGCGTGTTGGGTATGGAGTACGTCGTTGCTGGTAGCATGAAGGCGCTGGAAAGTGGCGGCTACGAAGTCAAATATGCCCTGTTTGATGTGTCCCGCCAGGTAAAACTGCTGGAAGAGTCGTATCGTCCTCCTGCCTCACAGCTTCGTGATGTTGCCCATGCCATCAGTGATCGTATCTATGAACAGCTAACAGGTATTCCCGGGGCGTTCTCAACCAAGATTCTTTACGTCACCTATAACCGGAATGACGGCAAGAACCCCTATCAGCTCCAGTATGCAGATGCTGACGGACATCGTGTCACCACGATTCTGCGCAGCAAGGAGCCGATCATGAGTCCTACCTGGTCGCCGGACGGTCGAAAGGTGGCCTACGTGTCCTTTGAAAATCAGGGGTTGCCCTCAATTTACGTTCACGAGCTTGCCACCACGCAGCGTGAAAAGGTGTCCAGCTTCAAGGGCATTAATGGTGCGCCTGACTGGTCACCGGATGGCCAGAAGCTCGCGTTGACCCTGTCCCGTGACGGAAACCCGGAAATTTACATGCTCGATCTCAATACCAAGGCGCTGACACGTCTGACCCAGCATTACGGCATTGATACAGAGCCGCGTTGGCTGCCTGACGGCAAGAGTCTGGTCTTTACCTCCAGCCGTTCGGGGGGCCCGCAGATCTACAAACTGAACATAAATGATAAGTCGGTCCGGCGTGTTTCGTTCCAGGGTGCCTATAATGCGCGCTCTGACGTGACCCCGGATGGGCGTTATCTTGTTTATGTGCACCGACGAAATGGAAGTTTCAATGTCGGTGTGCAGGACCTCCAGCGGGGAACGTTCAACATCGTTACCCGCACAGACATGGATGAGTCTCCCAGTGTTGCACCCAATGGAAGTATGGTAATTTACGGGACGCAAGATGGGGGAACCGGGGTTCTGCAAGCCGTATCCATCGATGGCAGGGTAAAAGTTGAGCTGCCCTCGAAGGAAGGGGAAGTCAGAGAGCCGGCATGGTCGCCGTTCCTCTGATAGAAGCTCGCCAGATGTTCAAGGAGTCATCTGGTGTTCTTCTTGTTCTCGGAGTCCAAACTAGGAAATTAATAGGAGCTTTTCGCATGCGTTCATTTCTCAATCCGCTGTTTGCCCTGATGTTGGCAGCTGTTCTGGCAGCGTGTTCCAGCACCCCGGCAGAAGATGATTCTTCCGCTACTACTGCACCTGAGCCGACCGACACCTCTCCGGTAACCCCGGTAGAGCCGGCCACGCCTGTCAAACCGGATACCAGCAGCATTCCGCTGACCGCTGACAACTTCTACAACCATCCGTCCAACTACGATGGCACCACGGATACCCGCGTGATCTACTTCGCGTTCGACAGCAACACCGTTCCGGCTGCGGCTTTCGAAACCCTGCGTGCTCACGCTACCTACCTGAAGAACAATTCCAACGCCAAAGTGCGTCTGGAAGGTCACGCTGACGAGCGCGGTACCCGTGAGTACAACGTTGCTCTGTCCGAGCGTCGTTCCCAGGCGGTAGAGAAGTTCCTGCGCGTTCAAGGTGTTTCTTCTTCCCAGATCGACGTCGTGTCCTACGGTGAAGAGAAGCCGGCTGCTTCTGGCCACTCCGAAATGGATTGGGCGAAGAACCGTCGCGTAGAAATCAACTACACCGCCGGTACTCCGTAAGCGATGAAGGTAGTGAACTCAAAGCGCCTGTTCGCAGGCGCCTTGTTCAGCTCCCTGGTACTCTGTGCGCATGCACAGGGTACCGGGCCGCTGGCGGTAGAAGATCGAAGTCTGCCCAGACAGCAGACGCCTGCTGCTTCCCCTTCCTCTACGGCAGGTGCATCCACCACGATAAGCCAAGACGGTTTGATGGTGTTGATGCAGCAACAGCAGCAGTTTGAAGAACAGATGCAGCAGCTGAATGGCCAGATTGAAGAGTTGCGCCATGAGCTGCAAATCATGAAAGACGCTGAACGTGAGCGTTATCTGGATCTGGATACCCGAATCAACACACTGGCTGAGCAGGGTAAGACCGAACAGCCGGATGAGCAGGCCGAGGGCAATGTCGACCCTGAAGCGGACCGTGCGGCCTACAAGGCTGCCAAGGACAACCTGGTGCGCCGCGATTTTGATGCTGCAGCCAAGGCCTTCGAAGGCTACCTGAACGACTTTCCCAATGGTCAGTTTCGTGCTCATGCCCATTTCTGGTTAGGGCAGGTTTACAGCAATCAGAACCCCCCCCAGAACGACAAGGCCATGGCACAGTTCCAGGCCGTCGTCGACGATTACCCGGATCACAGCAAGGCGCCCACCAGTCTTTATGCATTGGCCACCATGCAGGCCCGTGATGGCAAGGTGTCTGAAGCCAAGATCAACCTGCACAAGCTGATCAAGCAGTACCCGGATGCCTCTGAAGCTGGCAAGGCCAAGTCCTTGTTGGACCAGTTAGGCAGCTGATCAAGCGCTAGCCGGGCACATTCCCCGGTAAAGGTGATAGAATCCGCGGCATTTCCGCTCAGGCCCCGCCACATTCCCGTGGCGGGTCGCGTTGGTCAGGAGAGGCTGTGGAGCTCCGTCTTACCGAAATCTTTCATTCCCTTCAGGGCGAGGCCCGTACCGTCGGTCGGCCAACGGTATTCGTGCGCCTGACCGGCTGCCCGCAGCGCTGTGTCTGGTGTGATACCGAATATGCGTTCTCCGGCGGTGAGAAATGGACGCTGGAAGCGATCCTTGCAGAGGTTGCCCGCCACGGCGCTGGCTGTGTCACGGTGACTGGCGGGGAACCGTTGGCGCAGCCCAACTGTCTGCCTTTGCTCACCGCCCTGTGCGATCAGGGTTATGAAGTGAGCCTGGAGACCGGTGGCGCCATGGATATTGCCGGGGTGGATGAGAGGGTGTCCGTGGTCATGGATCTCAAGGCGCCAGGGTCGGGCGAGCAGCATAATAACCGCCTGGAGAATATTCCCCATTTGCGCCCCAATCATCAGGTGAAGTTTGTACTCGCTGACCGCCGGGACTACGACTGGGCAAGGTTTATGCTGGACCAGCATCAGTTGCACAAGCGCGTCAGCGACGTATTGTTTTCTCCCGTCCAGGGCACCCTGGCCCCGGGAGAGCTGGCTGACTGGATCGTTGCCGACCGGTTGCCGGTACGCTTTCAGCTACAGCTTCATAAATTGCTTTGGAATGACGCCCGCGGCCGTTGAGCCCGGGATGAGGAGACCGTAATGAAAAAAGCCGTGGTGTTGTTATCCGGCGGTCTGGATTCTGCCACTTGCCTGGCCATGGCGAGGGATCGGGGCTACCAGTGCTATACCATTGCCTTTGATTACGGTCAGCGGACCCGCTCCGAGCTGGATGCCGCTAAACGTGTCTCGGCGGCCCTCGGGGCTGTCAGTCACCGGGTCATTGAGCTGGGGATGGGCAATATCGGTGGTTCTGCGTTGACTGACCACTCCATTGAGGTGCCTGAAGAGGGGGGGGACGGCATTCCCGTCACCTATGTGCCGGCCCGCAATACGGTATTCCTGTCACTGGCGCTGGGGTTGGCGGAGGTGGTGGATGCCGAGGCCATTTATATCGGCGTGAATGCCGTCGATTACTCCGGCTACCCGGATTGTCGGCCAGCTTTTATCGAGGCTTTTCAGGCTATGGCGGGTCTGGCGACCAAGGCGGGAGTAGAGGGGCGCCCGGTGACTATCGAAACGCCGCTGATGCACTTGAGCAAGGCGCAAATCATTCAGGCGGGCACGGCCTTGGGGCTGGATTACGGGCTCACGGTATCCTGTTACCAGGCTGACGAAAACGGCAATGCCTGTGGCAAATGCGACAGCTGCCGCTTGCGCAAGCAGGGTTTCGACGAGGCACTGGTTAAAGATCCAACAAACTATCAGTAAAGCGGAAAAAAATTCGCTTACCCCCTTGTCAGCCAGAAATAAATCCGTATTATTTGCGCCTCCTTCGGGAGCGGGTCGTTAGCTCAGTTGGTAGAGCAGTTGGCTTTTAACCAATTGGTCGCTGGTTCGAATCCAGCACGACCCACCATCTTCAAAAAGGCTGCCTTTCAGGCAGCCTTTTTTTGTTCCGGGTTAGTGCCCGCTGCGCCTAAGCCCGCATGCCCGTCGCTCGTTCCCCGTGCCTGTCAGCGTGCCATCATCGCATTTGGCTCCAGCCAGGGAATGTCCTCTTCCTCGCAGGGCTGCCACACCGGCAACGCCGCCTGCTCAGCAATACGGATCATATCGGAAGTGCCTCGGCCCCCAGCAAAGGCCAGAATGGCCTGGGGGCGTCCATGTTGCAGCATGCGGCGGTTCCGCATGGGGCCGGCAGCGCGGCCATGAGCGGTCCAGTTTGCCGGATAGCTCACCTGGTCAATGCCCACTTGGTAAGCCCATTGGCTGGCGAGTTGGTCCGCGCCGCTGGCGTCACCGTGAATCAGCAGGCTGAGAAGATTGTGGCGCTGCAGTCGCTGCAGGCTGCGTTGCACCAAGGCAGCGTCACGAAAATCCCGTCCACCACAAACCAGAATACGCATAATGCTGTCCATATGGTCAGTAATGAATAAAGTATAAGCCTGCATGGCAGTGATTGCACCCGTGTTACCGCTCTTTGGCCGGGTGATGACGTTTCTTCACGAACCCTTGACTGGGGTCCGGGCTAAACTTGTACAAAATAGGCCAAATGTACAGGTTTAGCTATGACACACAATGCCAAGATTCCCGTGGGTATCAGCGCTTGCCTACTGGGCATGGAAGTCCGCCATGACAAGGGGCACAAACGCTCGCGGTACTGCACTGATGTGCTTTCCCGCTATTTTACTTTCCGCTCGCTCTGTCCAGAGATGGGGGCGGGCATGAGCGCTCCGCGTAAAGCCATGCATTTGACCGAAGAGGGCGGTGTGGTACGCATGGAAACCACCGACGGCAAGCGTGACGTAACGCCGTTAATGAACGACTTCATTCAACGTTCGGTGCCCGAACTGTCATCACTGAGAGGGTTTATTCTCACGGCCAAGTCGCCCAGTTGCGGAATGGAACGGATTCGGCACTACACACCTGAGGGTAATGTCTTGCATCGCGACGGTGAGGGGTTGTTTGCTGCTGCGCTGAAGCGGGAATACCCCCTGATGCCGCTGGAAGAAGCGGGACGTTTGAATGATGATGCCTTGCGTGAGAACTTTATCGAGCGGGTTTTTCTCTATGATGACTGGTGTCAGATGGTGGAAGCCGGCCTTACTCCCAAGGGACTGATCGAGTTTCACAGCCGCCACAAATTCCAGTTACTTGCACATTGTCAGAAAACTTACCGCCGCCTCGGCCCTTTGCTGGCAGATCTGAAAAGTGGATCTCTGGAGGCCATTGCCGAGGAGTATATCGATGGGGTGATGCTGGCGATGAAAAAACAGGTTTCCCGTGGTGCTCATGTCAACACACTTCAGCACCTGACCGGTTTTCTGCGCGAGGATCTAAGCCAGGAAGATCGCACCCATATCAACGATCAGATTCAGGCCTATTTGCGTGAAGAGGTGCCTCTGGTGGTGCCTATGACGCTATTGCGTGGTGCGTTGCGTAAAGTGCACCTCCCCTACGTTAATGCCCAGCGATATCTGACCCCTTACCCGGATGCGCTGGGATTGAGGAATCGGGTATGACTGCAGCTGAGTCCATGCCCAAGCCGCCCCTGACCATTCAGGGAGTCAGTGAGCTATGTGGTGTCAATGCGGTCACCTTGCGAGCCTGGGAGCGTCGATATGGGCTGATAGAGCCCGAACGCACCGCAAAAGGACATCGCCGTTACAACGCGGCTCAGGTGGAGAAGATCCAGACCATTGTGCAGTGGCTAAACAAGGGCGTGCCGATACGTCAGGTCAGGGATCTCATCGACAGTCAGGATCATGCTTTTTGGTCTGAGGTCATTCCAGCCGGCAAGGTTGACGGCAGCAGAAGCAATGTCTGGCAAGCCGCTCACCGTGAGGTGCTCGCAGCCCTGCAGGGCTTGAATGGGCGCCGTGTTGAACAATGCCTGAACCGCTTGCTTCGTGATTATGGACACGATGCGGTTATCTCACATCTGACAGACCCTGTGCGGCAACAGCTGGCTGCATCGGCACCTATGGCGGTTCAACGGGCTTTGTTTGATAGTGTGCTGACACAGAAGTGGTCCGCACGCGCCTTGTCGCTGATGCCGGGTAGGCGTGAGCCGGGCTGGATGGTGGTGCCCTTGGGGAATCCCCTCGACGCACTGGAGTTGGCTATGGTGATGTCGTCACCCCTGTGGTGTCTGTCTCAACCGGTTGCAGTGGAGGCATTGACTCAACAAGTTATGGCCCGAGAGGGTTGTGGGGTGTTGTGGGTCGTGGATGCCATGCCTACCGCGGCACAACGCGATAAATGGTTACCATCGGAACCGCTCCCTTTTCCCGCTGCCGCCTGGGGCCCGCTCGCTAGCAGGTTGATGCCAGAGACGATGATCTTGAACGGTTTACGTGGCCAGCTTGCAAGCCAGTTGCCGACGTTGGGCGACGGGATGAATCATCGCCAGACGGAGCGTTTTGCATGAATCTTGTCTGGTTTCGTAACGATCTTCGCGTTCACGCGCACCGCCCCTTACAGCAGGCGCTGTGCGCCGATGGGCCAGTCAGCGCAGTTTATTTTCTCTGCGAAAAACAATGGGAAAGTCATCAGGTGGCGCCGCTACGTCGCTGGTATGTCCTGCATAGTCTTCTTGAACTTGGCGAACAACTGGCAGCGTTGGGTGTCCCGCTGGACGTGGTTGATGCAGCTACATTTGAGGCTGTTCCTTCGCTATTGACCCGGCAAGTACGTGACAAGGAGGTGCGGCAGATCTTTTGTAGCCGCGAATATCCTCTGAATGAACGACGCCGTGACGAAGCTGTTGCCAGTGCCATGGCTGAGTTGGGAGTGACCATCAGTGGAGTCGATGATGGTGTGCTGGTCCCGCCAAGAGCTCTGAGGACGGGAAAGGGTACGCCCTATACGGTTTTTGGCGCCTACAAACGCCGCTGGGATGCATGGCTGGATACCCATTTCGAGGCGCCTGCATTGGTGGACGTAGAAGGCGTCAGTCACCCAACGGATTTCCCCGGGCGGGCGGCGGTAGAGCGCGCCCTTGGTAGACTGCAGGTGTCACCATCGCTCACAGAACAATGGCGGCCCGGTGAGCAGTCAGCCCGTGAACAGCTTGATCGTTTCGTCTCCCACCAACTGGCCCGCTACCAAAAACAGCGTGACTTTCCCGCGTTGTCGGCAACAAGCGGGTTATCGGCAGCGCTTTCCGCCGGCACCTTGTCCGTGGCGAGTTGTTATCAGGCTGCTCGTGAAGCGATGGCAGATGCCGGTGCGCGTGAAGGTGCAGCATGCTGGATAGGTGAACTGGCCTGGCGAGACTTCTATCGCCAGATCATTGCCCAGTTTCCCAGGCTTAGTTATGGCGGCGCGTTCCGACGCGAAACCGAATGGCTGCAATGGCGTGATGACGATGATCTTTTTGACGCCTGGTGTGAAGGCAGAACCGGTTATCCCCTGGTTGATGCCGCCATGCGTCAATTGGTGGCGACGGGATGGATGCATAACCGTTTGCGTATGGTGACGGCCATGTTTTTGAGCAAACATCTGTGGCTTGACTGGCGTCGTGGGGAAGCATTTTTTATGACACATCTGATCGATGGGGATATTGCGGCCAACAACGGCGGTTGGCAGTGGAGTGCTTCCTCAGGCACCGATGCCGTGCCGTACTTTCGTGTGTTCAACCCTATCCGGCAGAGTCAGCGGTTTGACCCGCAAGGGGAATTTATCGCCCGTTGGGTGCCTGAGCTGAAGCATCTCGACAACAAGACTATCCACGAACCCTGGAAACAACCTCTTCTGGCAGGGGAGTACCCTGCGCCCATTGTGCCCCATCAGGGCGTCCGTGAAGCGGTTACCGAGGCGTTCAAGAACGCAAAAAAAATGTATGACGAGCAAGGGAGTGCGCAACAGTGAAGCAACGCATTGCAGTTGTCGGAGGGGGGATCAGCGGACTTACTGCTGCCTGGTATCTGTCGAAGAACCATGACGTGGAATTGTTCGAGGCAGGAGAGGAATTGGGTGGTCATACCTGTACTGTCCCGGTCTCAAGGCCTCATGGGCAGTATTCCATTGATATGGGGTTCATCGTTTTCAACGACCGCACCTACCCGAATTTTGAAAGACTGTTGCAGGCGCTGGCACTACAAGGTCAACCCACCTCGATGGGCTTTGCTGTCAGCGATCAGCACAATGGACTGGAGTACTGCGGGGATGGGCTGGGAGGAGTGTTTGCCCGTAAACGAAATTGGCTGAGTCCCGCCCACTGGCGTTTTGTCGCCGAGATCCTGCGTTTCAACCGGGAAGCTCCTAGCTTGTTAAATGATCCTGGGGCTGATATGCCCCTGGGAGAATATCTTGACCGTCACGGCTATAGTGAACGTTTCCGGCGAGATTATGTATTGGCCATGGGCGGGGCTATCTGGTCCTGCTCGTTATCGCAGATGGAAGCGTTTCCTGCTCGCTTCTTTATTCGTTTTTTTGATCATCATGGGTTGTTGGCACTGAAGGATCGACCGCAATGGTATGTAGTGCCAGGTGGTTCAAGCGAGTACGTAGCTCGCCTGGCGAAAAACATCCAGGCACGCCTTCATGTCTCGAGCCCGGTGACTCGCGTAGAGCGTAACGATCAGGAGGTGAGGGTACATACGGGCGGCGAGATCAAAGTATTCGACCAGATTGTTTTTGCTTGTCACAGTGATCAGATTTTACCGCTCCTGGCTGATCCTGATGACCGTGAGCAAGCCGCTCTGCCGGTGCTGGAGTATCAGGGTAATGAAGTGGTCCTGCACACCGATATCCGGTTGCTGCCCAAACGTCAGCGAGTCTGGTCGAGCTGGAATGCCTTGCTTGATGATACCCCACAGCAGCGGGTCCAGGTCACCTACAACATGAACATTCTCCAGGGAATCGATGCGCCGGAAACCTTCTGTGTCACCCTGAATGCCACTGACCGCATTGACCCTGGCCGGATACTGGCAACCCGGCATTTTGCCCATCCTCTATTCACGCCAGATACTGAAAAAGCCAGAGATGTTCTTCTGAAAGCCAATGGCCATAACCGCACCTGGTATGCGGGAGCCTGGTGCAGAAACGGTTTTCATGAGGACGGTGTGGTATCGGCTCTCAATGTAGTGAAGGGTATAACAGGCAGTGGTGGTCCACTGTGATTCGCCATGCCATTGCCAGTGGTAAGGTCTGGCATCGCCGTCACCAGCCGTTTGTTCACGCGTTCGCGTATCCGATGTGGTTGGTGTGGTGTGATATTGCGGACATTCCTTCGCTACTTTCGCGTCATTGGCTATGGGGACGGCGCTGGCGCCCTGTCGTTTATCGGGACTCAGATTTTGTGGATCCCAGTGATCGCCCTCTTGCGGACAAGGTAAAAGAAAAAGTTAAGGAACAGGGGCTCGATTGGGGTAGCGGGCGGATCATTATGCTTGGGCAGTGGCGAACCTTTGGTTCCCTGTTCAACCCTCTTGTCCTGTATCTGCATTTCGCCGAGGGGGAAGAGCAACCAGATAGTCTCCTGGCCGAGGTCCAGAACACCCCGTGGAATGAACGGCATTTCTATGCGGCAAGGTTAAAGCATTGCGAGGACGGTAGCCTTCAGGCCGATCACTCAAAAGATTTTCATGTGTCACCTTTTTTACCCATGGAGCTTCAGTATCACTGGCGTCTTCACGTGACCTTACCTTCACTGAGAATAATCTTGGAGGATAAAGATGCTGGTCAGACAGTCTTTACTGCCGGTCTCGACCTGGCGCTGGCCAATGCCGCGCCCGGTGAAATGAACCGTGTTATCTGGCGCTTTGGACCTCGTGGGATCGCAACCGTGCGGGGCATCTACTGGCAGGCCTTGCGTCTTTGGCGCAAAGGGGCTGTGTTTTATTCTCACCCTGACAAAAACTGATACTGAAAGTTGAATGTCTTTCCAGGATTGCAGGGTTGACAGGTGCAAAGGGAACAAAGGAAAAGGAGAAAAAATGCAGACCAGTGAAAAGGTAAATCATCCTCTCACATCATCACGGCAGGGCGTGTCAGGGTTGTCTGGTGTTGCTCGCAGGCTGGTGTTGCAACGGCTAAACAGTCTCCCCTTTGGTTGGCTTCGCATCGAGGAGCCGGATGGCAACACCGTTCATGTTGGGCAGCGCGGCACCGGACCCGATGGGGGGGTGATTGTGCTCAACGATTGGCGTACTTATTCCATGATGATGAGCGGAGGAGCTCTGGGGGCCGCAGAGGCCTTTATGGAAAAGTGCTGGGATAGCCCTGACCTGGTGAGAGTCGTTCGCTATTTCGCTGCTAACATCGACGCCATGCAATCATTTGAAGGAGGCCTTGCAAGGTTATCGAAACCCGCTTTGGCCTTGTTGCATCGCCACAACCGCAATTCGCTGCAGGGTTCGCGTCGGAATATTGCTGCTCATTATGATTTGGGTAACGATTTTTTTGCGCTGTTTCTCGACCGTACCATGATGTACTCCAGCGCCATATTCCCCTCCCCGGAGACTCCCCTTGAGGATGCTTCGGAGTACAAAATGGAACGGATCTGTCAGCGGCTTGAACTACAGCCGGGCATGGAAGTACTGGAAGTCGGTACAGGCTGGGGAGGGCTGGCGATACACGCGGCCCGTCACCATGGTGTCCAGGTAACGACCACTACCATTTCCCGTGAGCAGGCTCGTTATGCCCGTGAACAGGTGGCCAGCGCGGGGCTTGCAGATCGTATTACTGTGTTGGAGCAGGATTATCGCGAGCTGGAGGGGCAATACGATCGTGTGGTCTCGGTGGAAATGATTGAAGCGGTGGGCGCTGAGTACCTGCCGGGCTATTTCCGGATGCTGGGCGAACGCCTCAAGCCGGATGGCAAAATGCTGCTGCAAGCCATCACCGTCCCTGATCAGCGTTTTGATCATGCCAGGCGCCAGGTAGATTTCATCAAGCGGTATATTTTCCCCGGAGGATTTCTTCCCAGCGTGTCAGTGATGCAGCATCACCTCACCCGGCAAACGTCCCTGGTGACAACGGAACTGGCGGATATAGGTATGGATTATGCCCGCACTCTGCATCATTGGCGGGAACGCTTCCTTGCGGCTTTGCCGGACATTCGGGCGCTGGGATTCGATGAACGCTTTATTCGCATGTGGGAGTACTATTTCTGTTATTGCGAAGGTGCATTTCTGGAGCGAGCCATCAGTACCGTCCACCTTGTGGCAGTGGGGCCGCAATGGCGAGGCCGCTGAGTGTTCCTGTATCGTGGTTAACCATTGAAATGCGCTCTCTTCGAGCGCATTTTTATGAATATAAGGGGCATTCGCTAACGGGCGCATCTTTCCGTCAGCACCGTTGCGGCCACAATGTGGTATGATTCCCGCCTCAAATTTGGGTCATTTTCGCTAAGTTATTGATATCAGGGGAAAACCCCGGGCGGTGAGGCCGATGACTGCAGAGGCACAGGCACTGGTACAAGCCCACCTGGCAAAGGTGGTGCAGGACGACACGCTCAGTGAAGAGCAGCGTTTGGCGTATCGTGAACGTATCAAGACATTGTTGCGTGAGCGCGATGCTGTGCTGGTGGCGCACTATTACACCGACCCGGAAATCCAGTCGCTGGCAGAAGAAACCGGTGGTTGTGTCTCCGATTCCCTGGAAATGGCCCGCTTCGGCAAGGATCATCCGGCGTCCACGTTGATTGTGGCCGGCGTGAAGTTCATGGGCGAAACCGCCAAGATCCTCAGCCCCGAAAAACGCGTCTTCATGCCGACCCTGGAAGCCACCTGCTCGCTGGATATCGGCTGTCCGGAACAGGAATTCTCTGACTTTTGCGACCAGCACCCGGATCGTACCGTGGTGGTGTATGCCAACACTTCTGCGGCGGTGAAAGCCCGGGCAGACTGGGTGGTAACGTCTTCTATCGCCGTCGAGCTGATCGAGCATCTGGACCGTAACGGCGAGAAAATCCTGTGGGCGCCAGACAAGCATCTGGGCAGCTATGTGCGCGACAAGGCGGGTGCTGACGTGTTGTGCTGGGACGGAGCCTGCATCGTCCATGAAGAGTTCAAGGCCCAGGGCGTTCTGGACCTGAAAAAAGCCTACCCGGATGCGGCGGTGCTGGTGCATCCCGAATCACCGGCGTCGGTGGTAGAGATTGCCGATGTGGTAGGTTCCACTTCGCAGCTGATCAAGGCGGCCTGCGAGATGGATAACGATGCCTTCATCGTGGCCACCGACAAAGGCATCTTCTACAAGATGCAGCAGCTGGCCCCCGAGAAAACCTTCCTGGAAGCTCCTACCGCGGGTTCCGGTGCCACCTGCCGAAGCTGTGCCCACTGCCCATGGATGGCCATGAATGGCTTGCAAAACATGGTAGCGGTGCTGGAAGACGATAATGGTATGGGCCAGGAGATCTTTGTGGACCCGGTGCTGGCCGAAAAAGCCATGGTGCCGCTGAACCGAATGCTGGATTTTGGCCAGAGCCTGAAAAAATAGGCTCATCGAGCAGTTGTGGAAAAGCCCGATTGACTGCTCCCTGCTGGCCGTAGGAGCGAATAACCGACGCTCCTGCGCACAGGCGTGCGCTCAGCCTATTCCCGGAAAGCCGCGATACCCCAAATAACCCTGCTTTTCAGTCTTTCCCGCTCGCTCCCTCATTGTTCGTCCTGGAGAGATGGTTCGTTCGAGATTGGCGATACCGGTTAGCCCCGGATGACGGGTGCTGGCAATGGGTTTTCTTCCTTCACGTAACCTTTGCGACACGGCGGCATCCAATTGGTAACCTGATGGCTACCAATGCATCACAACCCGAACCCATTCAGCCGTGAAGTCTTATGCAGGATACCCACGATTTACTGGTGCGCAGCACCACCGATTTTCCCGCCCTGCGACGCGAGACAACTCGCATCTTGCAGGTCAACCTTGGTTACCTGTGTAACCTCAGTTGTGTGCACTGTCATGTGAATGCCGGCCCCAGCCGTACTGAACTCATGGATCTTGCAACCATCGAGACGGTATTGGAGGTGATTCGTCAAAGGGGTATCCAGGTGCTGGACCTGACAGGTGGGGCACCGGAAATGAACCCGCATTTTCGTTATCTGGTGCGTGAAGCCCGGGCCATGGGGGTCGAGGTCATCGACCGTTGTAATCTCACTATCCTGCTCGAGGACGGCTATCAGGATCTTCCTGAGTTTCTGGCGGAGCAGCAGGTTCATGTTGTGGCATCGCTGCCCTGTTACCTCGAAGACAATGTCAACAAACAGCGTGGAAAGGGGGTATATCAGGGCAGCATGGAAGCGATTCGGCGGCTCAATGCGGTTGGCTATGGCGAGTCCTTGCTTCTGGATCTGGTATATAACCCAACGGGTCCCAGCTTGCCGCCTCCCCAGGCAATACTGGAGGCGGACTACAAACGCGAGTTAGCGGCCCGTTTCGGGCTACGTTTCAACAGTCTGCTGACCATTACCAATATGCCGATCAGCCGCTTCGGCGCGGTGTTACTTGCCCATGAGCAGTTCAACGACTACATGCAATTGCTCCGTGACAGCTTCAATCGGGATACCCTCTCGGCAGTGATGTGTCGCAACACCGTCAGCGTGGATTACCAGGGCTATCTATACGACTGCGATTTTAATCAGATGCTGCACATGCCCATGGGGCATCTGCCCTCACATCGTCATCTCTCATCACTGTTGGAGGAGGATGTGGAGGGTGAGGCAATTTATGTGGCAGACCATTGCTTTGGTTGCACTGCGGGCGCGGGTAGCAGCTGCGGGGGCGCGTTGGAGTGACCTCTGTCAGTGTGATCGTGCCGCTGCTAAATGAAGCCGAGCGTATTCAGGCGACGCTAACGGGCATTCGGGCCGCATTGGGGGAAGGCGACGAACTGATTGTCGTTGATGGTGGAAGTTCGGATTCCAGCGCGGAGTTGGCGGCGCCACTGTGCGACCAGCTGCTGACAAGCCCGGCGCAGCGTGCCGGGCAGATGAACGCCGGGGCGACCCATGCCCGGGGGGAATGGCTATGGTTCATTCATGCGGATAATCAGGTACTGCCCGGGCATCGCCAGGCGTTGGCAGATCTTCCCTCCGCTGCTGATTGGGGGCGCTTTGATGTGTACCTGGATGCGCCAGGCTGGTTGTTTGGCTGCATTGGCGGACTGATTTCGCTTCGCTCCCGGTTAACGGGGATTGCTACTGGCGATCAGGGGATTTTTGTTCGCCGTTCCCTGTTTGACGCTGTCGGCGGCTTCCCGGGGCAACCATTAATGGAAGATGTAGCGCTATCGGCTTTGCTTCGCCGGTATTCCCGCCCCGTGTGTTTGCATCCAGCGATGCGTACCAGTGCCCGCCGGTGGCAGAGCCATGGCGTGTGGCGAACCATCGGCTTGATGTGGCGTCTGCGATACCGTTATTGGCGAGGTGACGACCCGGCCTCTCTTCACCGGGCCTACTATGGACAGAATAAGCCGTTGTCGGGAGGCGTATCTAGCCCTGCAGGCGGTCCCCGGAGATCTGATGGCCAGCACCGATGAATTGTTGATTTTTGCCCGTGGGTTGCAGGCAGGGCAGGTTAAGACTCGCCTGATTCCTGCCTATGGAGCGGAAGGCGCTCTGGCCATCTACCGCCATCTTTTGCGGCGTACCTGTGACGCGGCCGCCACCTTCCCGGGGCGGGTTACCCTTTGGGCTGACCGGCATGACCCGGCGCTTGCCAGGCTTGCGGCATCCAGAGGGTGGGGAATGTCGGTTCAGTGCGGTGAAGACCTTGGAGAGAGAATGTCCCATGCGCTCTTCCAGTCATTGCGGGCGTCGCAAAAGGTACTGTTGATCGGCAGTGATTGCCCGCTTCTGGATAGCGACTATTTTGTACAGGCATTGGCGGCACTCGATACTAATAACGTCGTATTTGGCGCGAGTGAAGACGGCGGGTATGTACTGCTTGGCTCATCCTCTGCCGCGTTGTGGCAGTGCAACCCTTTTGCCGGTGTCCACTGGGGCTCGGCTGCCGCACTGCAACAGAGTCAGCAGGCCTTGATGGACGCAGCCCAGCATGTTCTGCCTGCCCTTTGGGATGTGGATCTGCCTGAGGATGTTTGTCGGGCCTGTGGCCTTGGACTGCTGCCGACGGAGTTTTTACCTGTTCCGCCGGCCCGCGTGTAGCCGACGAGCTGAATTCCGGATCTGGTACACATACGCTATATTTCGTAGGCGGTATGATTTTCCCCGTAATGGATGACGGAGCCAGCATGCAAGATTCAGTAATGATTGATTCGGACGTGGTCGCCGAATTACAGGATGTAATGGGCAGTGACTTTTCAGTGTTGCTGGAATCCTTCGAGCGCGATGGCCAGCAACGTCTGGCCGCGCTTACGGCTGCGCTGGCGGTTGGTGACACCGATAGCGTGCGCCGTGAAGCCCACTCCTTCAAAGGCAGCAGCGGCAATCTTGGGGCTATTCAGGTGTGTACTCTGTGTATGGAGCTGGAAGCGTTGGCAGGCGAGGGGAATCTTGAGCGTGCAGAAACGGTACTCACGCGTCTTAACAGTACATTCAGACAGGCCTGCGAAGCACTGAATGCCCTGTAATCCACCCGGCAAGCCCGTAATGACGGGCAAAAAAAACCCTCTTCCAAAATGGGGTGGAAGAGGGGGGTTGTGAGCGCTATTTCTAGCGCCTTGGGGGGATACTGGTTGAAGCTCGGGGTTACCCTGACCTCATGAAAATCATGCTAACCATAAGTGCCATCGGGTGCTGTAAAAACCGGTGAGAAAATGTAAAAACTTGGCCGGCTTTTATGGCGCCAGTGTATTTTTGGAAGGATGGAATCCGGTTGGTGTGGACATCCTTGTAAGAGATCTCTTACAAGGATGTAGGAAATATTGGTCTTTTTCGCCAAATATTGGCGTAAAAAATACGGGTTTTTTCGCTAACCCAATGAAAAACATAGTGTTTATTGTGGTGCGCGTTTTTTGCACTGACTTTTAATATTTTTTTTACCCAAACCCGAAATTTCCGTTGTTATAGTGGACTCGTGTTCAGGGATATGAGCACAGGGACAAGCAAGGATCGCAAGACACGGAAGTCACGGTGAGCGCAAAAAAGGGTCAGGACGACTCGACGCAAAAAGGGCGGCAGGATGCCGCCCTTTTATTTTGTCTGCTGAAAACCGTTTAGGCTTCAGGAGCAGCGGGAAGGCCTTAGCCTTGCCATTCGCGAACCAGCTTGTCGCGTTTGCCTTCAACGCCATCCCACTCTTCAGCGTCGTCCGGCGCGTCTTTCATTTCGGTAATGTTCGGCCATTTCTCGGCCAGATCCGCATTGATCTCCAGGAAGTCCTGCTGATCATCCGGCAGCTCATCTTCGGAGAAAATGGCATTCACCGGGCACTCCGGCTCACACAGTGCACAGTCGATGCACTCGTCCGGGTGGATTACCAGGAAGTTAGGGCCTTCGTAGAAACAGTCTACCGGGCACACTTCCACACAATCGGTGTGTTTGCAGTTAATGCAGTTTTCACCTACTACGAACGTCATAGCCTGTCCTCGCCAGGTGTCGTGATCTTCATACAGCGTCAACCCTCCGATTATAGCAGGATTACACGCGGTCTCGCTTGGGGTGGCGGTAGTCTAGCGGCATGGCCTGAGGCAGGCAAACGAAGACTTGATATAAGGTAATACCCTGCGATGGCCGGAGAAGACAGTCCGCGGCGGCTTGACTCCGCAGGCGCGCCTCATGCGGCGCTCCTGCAACCCTTAAAGGAGTCCTCTCAGCTTATACAGGGCTTCCAGCGCCTGCTTGGGCGTCAGCTCATCCGGGTCCAGTTCTGACAGGGCCTGCTCAGCGGCGCTGGGCTCGGCAAAAAGACTGGCCTGGGCCGGTGCGGTGCTCGGGGTGCTGGCGGAGGCAATCACCGTGGGGGGGGCATCGTTCACCGTCAGGGTTTGCCCGGCTTCCAGCTCTCGCAGTTTCTCGCCGGCTTGCTGAATGACGCCGGCGGGCACCCCCGCCAGTTGAGCCACCTGCAGGCCGTAACTGCGGCTCGCCGGGCCTTCCTGTACCCGGTGCAGGAACACGATACGGTTGTCGTGTTCGCTGGCGGTAAGGTGGGCGTTGTAGATGCCGGGCAGTTGCTCCGGTAGCTGGGTCAGCTCGAAATAATGGGTGGCGAACAGGGTGAAGGCCTTGAGATTGCGGGCCAGATGTTCGGCGGCGGCCCAGGCCAGGCTCAGGCCATCGAAGGTGCTGGTGCCGCGGCCAATCTCGTCCATCAGCACCAGGCTCTTGGCGGTGGCATTGTTGAGGATGTTGGCGGTTTCTGACATTTCCACCATGAACGTAGAGCGGCCACCAGCCAAGTCATCCGAGGAGCCGATACGGGTAAAGATCCGGTCCAGATTGCCGATGCGGGCGCTGGCCGCAGGCACGCAGCTGCCCAGATGAGCCAGCAGGGCAATCAGCGCGGTTTGACGCATGTAGGTCGATTTACCGCCCATGTTCGGGCCGGTGATGATCACCATGCGGCGGGCATCATCCAGGTGCAGGCTGTTGGGCACAAAGGCGTCGTCCAGCACCTGTTCGACGACCGGGTGACGGCCATCCACGATCTCGATGATCGCCTCTTCATCCACCAGCTGCGGGCGCACCCAGTTCAGCGCCTCGGCACGCTCGGCCAGTGCGGCCAAGACATCCAGCTCGGCCACCGCCGCGGCACAGCGTTGCAGCGGGTGCAGGTCGGCGGCCACTTTTTCCAGTAGCGCTTCGTATAGACGCTTCTCTAGGGTCAGCGCCTTGCTGGAGGCGGACAGCGCCTTGTCCTCGAACTCCTTCAGCTCGGGGGTGATGAACCGTTCGGCATTCTTGAGGGTCTGGCGACGCTGGTAATCTACCGGGGCATCGTCCGCTTCCCGACGCGACAGTTCGATGTAATAGCCGTGGACCTTGTTGTACTTCACCCGCAGGGTAGAGAAGCCGGTGCGTTCGCGCTCGCGGGTCTCGATATCCACCAGCACCTGGCCGGCGTTCTCGCTGATGGAGCGTAGCTCATCCAACTCCGGGCTGTAGCCGGGGGCGATCACGCCGCCATCGCGAATCAGCATGGGCGGGTTCTCGATCACCGCGTTGCCGAGCAGTTCCACTTGCTCCGGGAACTGGCCAATGCGTTCGATCAGCTCATAAAAGGCATCGCTGGCAGGCAAGGTGCCAATCAGGGCCGGCAGGGACTTGAGGCTGGCATGCAGACGCGTCAGATCCCGCGGGCGGGCGGAGCGCAGCGCCACCCGGCCGAGAATCCGCTCCATGTCGCCGATGTCATTCAGCACATCGCGGGTCGACTCGAAACACCAGCCCTGGCGCAGGGCTTCAATCTGATCCTGGCGCTGCTTGAGGGTGGTGCGGTTGCGCATGGGTTGGTGTACCCAGCGCTTCAGCTGACGGGCGCCCATGGCGGTCTTGGTGCTGTCCAGCACCCAGGCGAGGGTATGCTGCTCCTGGCCATCCAGGGTTTCGGTCAGTTCCAGGTTGCGACGAGTGGCCGCATCCATGGCCACGGTGTCGTCGAAGCTCTCTACCGTCAGGCCGGTGACATGGGGCAGCTCGCCGCGCTGGGTTTCTCTGGCATAGCCGAGCAGGGCGCCGGCGGCGGCTACGGCCACTGGAGTGGGTTCACCAAAGCCGGCCAGATCCTGTACCTGAAACTGCTGGCACAACTGGCGACGGGCGGATTCTTCATCAAATTCCCAGTCCGGACGCTTGCGGCTGCCGGCTTTGTCGCCCCAGCGGCCGGGCAGGGATTTGTCTTCGCTGTAGAGCAGCTCCGCGGGAGACCAACGCTCCAGCAATGCCTGCAATTGTTCGCTGCCTTCCACCTGCGTGACCACAAAGCGCCCGGCGGCCACATCCAGGCTGGCGCAGCCATGCTGGCCCTTGGCTTCATAGACGGCACAGAGCAGGTTGTCGCGTCGCTCTTCCAGCAGCGCCTCGTCACTCACGGTGCCCGGGGTCACGATGCGCACCACCTTGCGCTCCACCGGTCCCTTCGCCAGCGCCGGGTCGCCAATCTGCTCGGCAATGGCCACGGATTCACCCAGCTTCACCAGCCGTGCCAGGTAGCCTTCGGCGGCATGGTAGGGGATGCCCGCCATGGGAATCGGCTTGCCCGCACTCTGGCCGCGTTGGGTGAGGGTAATGTCCAGCAGCCGGGAGGCCTTCTGGGCATCGCCAAAGAACAGTTCGTAAAAATCCCCCATGCGGTAGAACACCAGCTGGTCCGGGTGCTCGGCCTTGATCGCCAGGTATTGCTGCATCATTGGCGTATGTTGGCTCAGGTCCGCGCTCACGCTTCCTCCGGGGATCTCAGTGACAGAAAATCAAAGGGGGATGATATAGGGAATGGGGGAAGGAATCATCGGGTGACACAGGGTGATCCGAATGGCAATACCGGATCGGAATTCATGAAGGGAAATGATCGCGGTTAAATGACGATGGAGTTAGGGGGGCTTTAGCGGTAAAAATCAAAAGGACGCGCAATGCGCGTCCTTGTTCCAAGGTCAGGGAGAGCTCTTCTAATCAGGGACACCCATAAATTGGCGAATATCCCACACTCTTTGCGGCTAGTCTCTGATACTTGGCTGTTCATATGATCAGTATCCTGTGGTCATGGTAACGCAAGGAGGCAACCCATGACCCGAGCACGCTATACCCAGGTATCCTTGGGTTCTACTTCGTACTATCACTGCATCTGCCGCTGTGTACGACGCGCCTTTCTGTGTGGCAAGGACCACTACTCTGGGCAGGATTATGAACACCGTCGTCAGTGGGTGGTGGATCGGCTTGCCGTATTGGCAAAGGTCTTTGCCATTGATCTGTGTGCTTATGCGGTGATGTCGAATCACTACCACCTTGTGCTTCACATCAACCAAAAGAAGGCGCTGTCGTGGACAGAGGAAGAGGTGGCAGCGCGCTGGATGCAGCTGTTCAGCGGACCGCTGATCGTGAAACGGTGGTTGGCAGGGAAGCTGGATGAAGCCGAATCGCTGAAAGCGCGTGAAATTGTTGCTCAATGGCGAGCGCGCCTCTATGACCTTGGCTGGTTCATGAAGTGCGTGAATGAATACCTTGCCCGCCGCGCCAATGAAGAAGATTGTTGCAAAGGCCGATTTTGGGAAAGCCGTTACAAGTGTCAGGCCCTGCTGGATGAAAAAGCGGTGCTTCAGTGCATGGCCTATGTGGACTTAAATCCCGTCCGGGCAGAGATGGCGGCCAACCCGGAAGAGTCGGACTACACCTCCATCCAGCAGCGCTCGCAGGCGCTCCATCACGCAGCTGGGGCGAGAAAGAAACCCTCTCTTATGACTCTGGTTGATGCCCACACGATTGAAGCAGATGAAGAAGAAACTGTATGCCGATTCAGATTGATGGATTATCTGGAATTAGTGGATAGCACGGGTAGGGCGGTACGGGGTGACAAGCGAGGAGCGATATCCCACCAGGCAGCGGGAGTGTTGGATCGGCTGGGTATTGATGAGGTTGCATGGCTGTCCCATATGCGGCCAAGAAAGCGACACCAGCCTGTTGCTGTTGGGGCGCTTGATAAACTGAAAGCGTTCGCGGAAACGACGGGGCGAAAATGGGTTTGGGGGCAGAGTCTTGGAGGATGGTAATGTATTGTTGGGTGATTGAATTTATGCGTGTCCCCTAAAGGCGCGCCCTAAAGGCGCGCCTGTCCCCTAAATGACTAAATGTTCGAAATTCAAGCTGTAGCGTTCATTTATATTCAGGTATTAAGGATTGATGATGAGGTTGCTTTCCGTTGGGATATTATTTTTTTCGCTTTACAGTGTATCCAGCGCGGATCAAACATGTCTTGATTTTGAAAGAAAATACGCAGGGAAAATATTCGCAGAATCTGATGCTGAATCACTTGATCAGCTTTTAAATGATGCAGGCATAGACGATTTATATGGTGAGAGTTTTTTGTCTTTGATGGATAGAGATAAAAAAGTGGCGAGTGAAATTTCTTCTTATGTAGTTAATCCTTATATGCTGGAGTCAAAAAAAGGAAAAGTTTTTTTGGATACAGTTTTTGATGAAATGATGGGCATGCAGGATTATAGTCCAACAGGGTCTATGCATTTGTATGACTTTATTTCTTCTCGGAATGCTGAGCATGCTAAATATGGGGTTTTGAGATATATGGAAGAAGAGAGAAAGGTTGGTTTTGATGAAATAGATGAAATTCTGGGATGCTTTGGTTTTTCTGGTGTTGATCATATTCTTTCTCGTTGAACTTGGCTTCGGCGATTAATTCGTTAGGTCTTTCGGGGTCTACTCCTGCCGGTAATTAGGGAGCCTGCCAATTGGGTGATCTCCTGCCGAAATTAATTGGGGTTGCCTGTGAATTGGGGATGGCTTAGATGCTTTGTAGTTTCTTAGCTGTATAAGACTATTCTTATGCCCGGTACCTTTAAGGTATGGGAAAGAAGGAAGGCCACCCATAACTCGCGCCCGCTATACCCAATTACCCTTGGATTTTACGTCTTACTACCACTGCGTCTGCCGCTGTGTTCGGCAGTTCTCTTGGTTGTCTATACCGATCCATCCGTATCCGCCACAATTCAGGCCGCAGGTGTAAGGTTTGGCATAGCAAACTATCAAGGTCTTTCCTCAAGCAACTAGAATCAACCTAAACACACCCATGCACCATTAGCGTATGCTGGCTCAGGTCCGCTCTCATGCTCACTCAGTGACTGAAAATCAAAAGGACGCGCAGCGCGCGTCCTCATCCTTGTTAATCAGGGTGAACAAGCCGCATCCGGCAGTTGATTGATCCACTCACGGATCAGGGCAACGCCTTCTTGATGGATCACACTGCGGCCCAATTCCGGCATCTTGTGTCGTGGGTCGGTGGTGTTCATGCGGAACAACAGGTAGGACTCCTCCGCTGCGCCGGGGACGACATCGCCCAGGGGGTAATCCGGGCTGCCACCGGCAACCGGAATCTTGCAGGCGCCGAATCGGGTCGGGTCATCTGCGTATTCGCGGTTGTATTCCATCTGCAAACCACTGCTGCCGGCCGGGCCTGCGTACAGGGGCTCAGGCAGGGTCAGTTCGGAGCGGTGACAGTGGGCACAGTTGATGTCCAGATAGGCCTTGGCGGCATCATGCAGGGCTTCCGGCGCCAGCAGTGCGGGGTCCTGGGCGTTGCTGAAGAGCGGTGCTTGTGACACCTCGCTCATGGATTCAGGCAAACCCTCCAACACACCCTGTTCTTCCCAGTAAGCCAGCTGGTTCCTGTTGTAGCCTTCATAGTCGAAGTCTTTGTTCAGGTACCGGGCCTTTGGACCGATGGGTTTGAAGATCGGTTGACGCTGATCCTCCGAGCCTTGCAGCAGCGGTACCACCGAGTGACAGGAGGTACAGGAGGAGGCCTTGGGCACCGCATAGGTGAAGGTCAGTGTCTGACCGTTATGCTGCGTGGTCATGTTCTCGACGCTTTTGCCAGCGATGGCCAAAGACGCATCTGCTTCCGAGTCCCAGTAATAAGGGCGTGCGACCCAGCCGTTGTCACGGTGAATCAGCAGGCGAGTTTCGATGATGGTTTCGTTCTCGCCACGGTTGGCAGTGTCCGCCGGCATGGCAAAAGTTTTCACCAGCACGGTGCCCACGGGGAAATCGAAGGCTTCGTGTTCACTGTAGGTGGCTTTTTCTCCTTCAGGAATGAACACAAACCGGTATTTGCTCGCGTAGTCCGTGAATAGCGGGGTGGACAGGTCATAGGGAATGCCGCCGGTGTTCGGGTTCCGGGTCGGGTCGCTACTTTCCGCGAACAAGTTGTAGTCCGACAGTTTGGGGCAGTTCTCGCTCAGCAGAGCGCCCCAGTTCACGCCTGATCGGGTGCCACCGCATTCAGCGGTTTCTGATGGCTCATCGGGAGTGCCGGGAACATAGTTGACGTCATCATCCTTGTTGATGGTGAGCCCGTCTTTACCGATGTCGACATCACAGGCTGCGAGAGCAGACACCGCTATTGCAAAGACCAGGGCCTTGCGTGCTGGGTTGCTAAATTTTGAGTTGCTCATGGTAACCACTCACTCAATCAATTCTCGTTGCGCATGGTGTGGCTGATTAGAGGCGAACGTTGGTTCGCCTCCTGCACATGCCAGCGGGATTAAAGTGCGCATGCCGCTTCAGAAAGGTCATCGCCAGTGCAGCCATAGACCACACCGTTGATGCTGGCGGTGGAGGGCGGCAGGCGATTGTGCGCGCAGTTCAGGAGTGAGGAGCCGATCATGGGCTCGATCAGCAAGCTGGGAACGGGGGCAGTGAAACCTGCATTCCAGTTGTTGGGGTCTAATGGGTCGGTGCCGAAAACCTGGCCGGTGTTAACGTCGTCGTAGCTCGTGGCCGGGTTGCCGTTGACATTATCGTTGGCACAGATCTGGTCTTCCTGGCCGTAGGGCTGATAGCTCACACCGTCTGCCTCAGCTTGAGAGCCAGCGGGAATGAAGTCCTGAAACGCTACCAGTTGCCCCGCATTGGCGAGCAGTTCGCCCACACCATCATAAAGAATGGCGGGGAATACCTGGGCCATGCCGCTAGCGTTATACGGTGAGGTATAACCGTTGATAATGTCGACCAGCAGGGAGCCCTGGGGGTTGGTGCCGTTGCGCGCGATAAAATTATTGTGCGCATAAACGTTGCGGACCAGCGGGGTCCAGCCATTGGTCATGGCCTGCCCATACTTGCTGGGGTAATTGGCCAGGTCATCGTCAGCGAGAAGATAGCTGGCAATGGCGATGGCGGTGGTTTCGTTATCGGTGATGTCGTTGTTATAAATTTCCACATCGCTGGTGGCGAACACCAGGATGCCAGTACCCGGAGGTGCAATGCCTACCGCACCGGCTCCGACATTGGGAGCATTGTTGGCATAGGCGGTGTTATTGAAGACACGGACATTGCCACCATAGGCATTGGTCAGGCCTGGCAGGTCAAATACCAGGATCCCCGCGGTATTCCCGGTAGCCATGTTGTTATACACATCGGCATTGATGGTGTTTTCGACTTCGATCCCGGCGACGTTTCGCACGGCAACATTGTCACGAATGACCACATCCCTGGACTGGCCGACATAAATACCTGCATCTGCAGAGCCCGCAGCATAGTTGTTTTCCAGCAGGACATTCTGGGATTGCAGCGGATACAGGCCATAGGCGCCATTATCCGATTCCAGCGGTCCTTCCCAGACGGTGGCGGTGTAAGCGAAATGCACGCCGCTGGCGTTGGTCACCTTGATGGCGTTCTTGTTGGATTCATACACGCCAAAGTCACGGATGGTCAGGTTGGTGCCGCCTTCAAAGCGGATGGAGTCATCACCGGTGGAATTGCTGAAATCCAGCTTGGTCGCTTCGATTCCGTGACCGGTCAAGACGACGCCGCTAGCGCTGTTGATCGTGATGGTTTCCGAGACCGTAAATTCGCCTTTGGGCAGTACTACGACGGCATTTTGCGGTATTTCAAACAGTGCAACTAATAGCGCTTCGGTAATATCATCGCCTTGCTGGGCGTCCGGGGCGACAAAGATTGCGTCACAGGGGAAGGTAAAGCCCGAGGTGCTTCCCCCAGCCTCACAGGTGTCGACTGTGCCGGAATTGCCGCTGTCCCCAGAGCCTTTTGTCTGGGTGATTTCGTCCCCATCGTTCACTTCAATACAGCCAGACAGCAACAGTGAGCTGGATAACAATCCAGCGGCAATGGCCGGGATTGTTTTTCGGCCGGTGCGGTTCTTCATCATGATCGTTTCTCCCGATTTATCGTTATAACGCCCGGAAGCCCTAAGGCGTTGGTGCTAAGAAAAACAACCTACCCGCGTCTGGGAGAGCGACCCAAAGACAACTGCTGTGCAAACCTGAAAAGTGCTGTGCAATACCTGACAAGGGTTATGCAAAAGTTGAAATTGGGCTGATCAAATTCTTCAACTGACTGTATTTAAAAAGGTTTTCAGATGGGCTCTGAGAGTGATCAGAATCAGGTGTTCGGCGTGAAAACGGCGGTTGGGGAGGGCGGCCGTCAGGCTGCAAGGCTATTTGGGTTGCTGGCTCTGGCGATATTCTGTTGGGGTTTGCTGTTTGATATCTTTGAAGGCCCGGTTGAATGAGCTCAGGGTTCGGTAGCCGATATCCAGCGCGATGTTTTGAATGGGGGTTTCGGGTTCGGTGACAAGCCGCTCACAGGCTTCTTCGATTCGCATCTGATTCACGTAGTCGTTGAAGTTGCGATAGTTGAACGTCACATTGATGATCGCCCGGACCCGGTATTCCGGCAGGGACATTCGGTTCGCCAGCATTTTCAGGGTCAATTTCTCGGTCCGGTAGAAGTGTTCCTCTTCCATGATTTGCTTGAGCTGAGCTGCCATCGCCAGGGGCTGCTCTTCTTTGGGCTCGGGCGCTGTTTCGACAACAACAGGGAGCGGTTCAGCTTTGGTATCGTCCGGGCTGGCAGGGGAGCGCTGCAGATCGAGCAACACGCCTTCCTGTCCTTTGAGTAAAAGGAAGCCCACCAGCAGGGTCGCAACGCCTACCGTTCCGGCCACCAGTTGACCGGTATCCAGCCCGTGATTCAGTGAGACGGTTACGCACAGCAGGGTTGCGCCGACGGACACCAGCAGGGCGATGCGCAGTTTTCGTCTGCCCTCGACCAGATCGTTGCGCCAGTGCGCAGCGGTAATCCACAAGCCGCAGAGAATCAGAAGGTACTCGGCGAATTGGGGAATCTTGAAACCCAGCCCGTGTAGCCACCAGGCCGCGTCAGGATCCGCCGCACCGAAGGGCCGACTCAAGGCTGGAGGAATAAAACTGTACAGGGCCAGGGCTACCCAGGCCCGGTGCGCTTTTGCTTCAGGCTTGGGGGAAAAGGCAAGCAAGCACAACAACCAGAATGCGGCAGGCAAGGTTGTCATCACGTCGCCCAGCAGCCACTGGAATTCGGGTTCTGCAACACGGCTCAGCAGGAAGGCGGCGGCGGCGATCAGCACCCAAAGAAAGACCTTGCCGACCAGCAGGTGTCTGAAGTCGCGCAGGACTACCAGAAACACAACCGCAAGGCAGCCCAGACTGAAGCCAGTGAGTAGTTGCATGCTCACTCAATCATTTCTCGTTCTTGTGGAGCGCCAGAATAGCACCAAACACGCTCGCGAATCTTTCCGTGCTTCCGGGAAAACGGTGGGCTTATCGTTTTATGTGGCCAGTGGTTGGTACGGCATTGAGGGTAGATTCGGGCAGGCAGCTCGCTGTGAGCCAATCACTGTTTGCGTTGTAAATACGCCTTGGCTGCCCGGTGCCCACTACAGTCTGAGCACACGATCATACCAAGCGTGGTGCTGCCAGCGAACCGCGCGTTGGCCATGGTCAGGCCTGATGTCAGGCTTTTCTTTGAAACGAAAATACGGCAGCAACCTCGAGCCTTGGCGTGTGCGATAGCGGTGTGATGATTGTCAGCAGTACCTCCAGCAATAGCAGGCATTGGCCAAGGGGCATTGCTATGCCGTGAATGGCAACGATTGCCAGTCCGGCCTGCTATTGCAGCGTTGGGGAATGCTCTTGCTGGTTCGTGAGTGCCTGGCTGACATGCCGGGTGCTCAGGCCTAACCGGTGCAGCGTATGCATGATTTCCAGCCGGGTCTGGCCTTTGCCCCGCGTCAGGGCCTGCTGCCGTTCCTGGCTTAGATTGGGTTGCGCCAAGGCATGGGTGAGGCTGGAGTGAGCTTTTTGTAGCGCGGCCAGGGCGCCATGGTGATGGCCTTGCAGGCGGTACAGATCTGCCAGGTTCTGGTAGCCGACAACCAGGGCGGCAACGATTTCTTCCGGGTCCAGCCAGTGCTGGAGCAGGGTGTTGGCCCGTTCGCAGGCGCTCAGGTAATGGCGCTCTGCGGTGTCGTAGTGGCCCTGGCCAAAGGCCGCGTTGCCTGCCTGGGTATCAAACTTCCACTTTTCCATGTGGCTCTCCTGAGGGTCGACACCGGCAATAACCGGAGATGTTGTTATTGTTGATAATCATTGTCGATTGATGGTCGCGCAACCCGATAACGGTTTCAAGGAAAATTTTCGCTCTGTGCTGGACCCCGGCTTAGGCGTGTTCTGAAACTATGGGTTACGGATAGGTCGAAGGCGCCAGGCCTTTGACGTCTTTCCAGTCCACTTCGAACATTTCACCCGGGCCGGCATCCATGATGATGTAGAAGGGCTGCTTCGGCAGGGGGAATTGCAGGCGCGATTGCTTGTCCAGTTTGTCGTTCACCAGGATGGTGTTGTCGTAGTCCAGCACTGTCATGGCGATGCCATTGGCGGCGCTGCCGTCATGGAATTGGCCGGTGCAGGTAATGTCTGTGCCGGTGAGTTCACAGCGGCATACCGGGGTGTGGGCGATCGCCGGACCGCACAGCAGCAAGGTGACAATCAGGGCGGAAAACCGCGGGACGAATTTCATGGTCGCTCCTTGATAAAGGTGGCCAGGCTCGGCGACAGACGTTCGATGGCGAGTGGCTGATGGTGAAAAGTGCCGTCGTTGCCTTCCACCGTTAGCCACAGGTCATCGGCCAGGGTGGCAGCCACAGGGATGGGGATCTGTACGGTCTTTTCTTCGCCGCGACCAAAGAAGGCATTGCCAGCGGCGGTAGTGCTGCGTGGCTCGCGTACCTTGAGAAAGGCCTGGCGAATCTCGCCTTCGCAGCGCTCGCAGAAGCGGATCACGAACTGTTTCAGGGGCACGTCCAGGGCAAGAATGTCCGGTGCTGCCTGCTCTTTTTCTGCGATCACGAAGGTCCAGGGGCCGATCTCGCCGCTTAAGGCATCGTCTCGCAGCAGCGGCTTCTGGCCGGAGCCGGCCAGTTGCCAGGCGAATACGGTGAGCGGCAGGGCAATGACGGTCAGGGCCACGGCGATTTTTGCCGGGCCGGCCGGGACCGGGTCGGGGGCCACGGGAATGCGCGTTTTACCTGCGGCGTTTTTTCGCGCCGGGCGCTGGGGTTTGACCGGTTGCCAGGGCCAGCGGGGCAGGGCAAAGACCAGAGCGACACCGGCCAGGGACAGCCAGCCGAACCAGGTGACAGAGCCAATGCTGAAACGCCACTGCACCGTGGCAAGGATCAGGGCGGTACCAAGCAAGGCCCAGCCTGTTATTTTGGCAAGACGGGAGGCCTGCGCTGAAAGAGAGCGTTGCAACAGATGTTTGCTGTGCCGGGGCATGGCCAGTGCCAGGCAGGTAAAACCGGCAAAGGTGATCAGAAGTAGCGTCAAATTTAACAGGGTCATGCGCCACCTTCTGGCATCAGCCACAGGATCAACGGTGCACACGCCAGACTGCCGATCAATAAGCCCAGCCACACGGTGCGTAGCCGTTTGCTGCTGAAGGCCCAGATGATGATTAGCGCATACAAGATAAAACCGAGCATGGTGCTGGTAGCGATGGCTTCGGCCTGTGGCAGGGGCAAGATCAGCGACAGCAACAACAGCACCATCGATGAAAGCACATAGCCACCGACAAAGGCGGCCACAACCCGAGAGAAAACGGCCCATCGGTAGCGGGCGCTATCACTGAACATACGGTTACACAGGGCGCTCATACTGATGTCCCCTGACTAATGTCGGAGAGCCAGCGTCGTCGCACCTTGATGGCCATCCAGGCAAAGGCGGCTCCGAGGCCCAGCATGGTCAGATCAAAGCCGGCCAGTACCCACTCGCCGGCGGTGAGCGTCATGCCCAGGTGCTTGTCGGTGGTGAGCAGGTTCAGCAGCGGGATCAGCGAAAAGGCGGCTGCGGCCAGCCAGAGAATTTCCACCCAGGCCTTGCGGATATCCCGGAAGCAGGCGTAGAGGAAGGCTTCGCCCCATAATAAAAACAGCACATTGGCTTCCCAATTGGCGCGCTCGGCGAGATCCACCGGCAGCAGGCGGTTGGCCCAGAAGTAGCCAGCAACCCCCAGTGGCAAGCCGGCGATAGTGGCCACGTTGAGGGCTTCTATCAGCTGCATGTTGATGCTGTCGTGCCCTGGAAGGGGCTGGTGTCGTCGACGTTTCACGGTCCATAACACCAGACCGGTGGCGATCATGGCACAGCCCAGCAGTCCCGCAGCAAAATACAGCCAGCGCAGCCATGGGCCAGCAAAGCGGCCTTCGTGCAGGGCGGTGATGATTTGCCGGGTGCGGGAGGTGGTTGTGCCGTAGGGGCCCGTAGGCAAGGCCTCACCGGTGGTGGCGTTAAAGGCCAGTTTTTCGCCGTCGTACCAACGTAGCCGATCAATATGGATGCGCTGGATCTCCACCCGTGGACTCTCGCCGGTATCATGCTGGATAAAGACGGACTGGATTTGTTGTTCTCCCCAGGCTTGATCAGCCTTGGCCAGCATTGGGGCAAGGGTAGCCTGTGGCCGTGTGGCAGCCTGGTGATCATGGTTCTCTGCGTAGAGGTCGTCGAAGTAACGGTCGCGGCTTTCGCGGTCCGGTCCATACAGGGCGGCCATACCGGCAGGCATGTAGGTGGTGTCGAAGAACACCAGGCCGCTGTAGGTGATCATGATGAAGAACGGCAGGGCCATTACGCTGATCACATTGTGGGCATCCAGCCAGCTTCTCTGTCCCTTGCCCGGGCGGAAGGTGAAGAAATCCTTGAAGATCTTCTTGTGGGTAATGACCCCGGTGATGATGGCCATGAACATCAGCAGGGTGCAGATGCCCACCAGATAATAAGCCAGCAGCAAGTCCATGTAGTGCAGGCGATAGTGCATTTCATAGAGCAGCTCGCCGCCCCCGGTGGCTCGTACCGGGGGGCTTTCCTGATGTTCACCGGTGAGTGGATTGAGGGTGGCGTTGCCACGGGCACCATGGTCATGGCCGGGTTCGGGCAGATCTTCCCAGCGAATTTCAAAATTCTGCCAGCCTCGGTTGACCGGAGAGTAATGTGGCAGGGTGATTTGCCAGTGCGCGGCGTGGGGGGCTCGTTGTTCCAGCTGGTCCAGCGCCAGCGATATCATGGCGTCACGGCCGCTGGTTGGCAGGGCCTCTACCAACGGTCGTTCCGGTTCCATCCAGCGGGTGATTTCGTAGTGGAAATACCCGGCGGTGCCGGTCACAAACATGAAAAACAGCACCCAGCCCACCACCAGTCCGGTCCAGGTGTGCAGCCAGGCCATGCTTTGTCGGAAACCTTCTTTCATACCCCGCGGGATGACCTCGTATTATTGAATTGCTGATAAAAAACCGCCCCGACCGGCTGGCCGGGGCGTTGCTTGTCAAAGGAGCTTGCCCGAGGGCATATCAGGTTTGAGGCTGTTTTTTTCTTGCCCTCGTATCTCATAGACGAATGAGAAGAGAAAAAGGTGAAGACAATCCTGATTTTTTTTGTGGTTTTTGGATGGTTGCCGTCAATGCCGTTTGCAATGGCATGTTTTGTGGACAATGGATGTTGAATCCAGCGGCTCTCTGTCGCTGGATTGGCTGTGTGCAAGCTTCCATCGAAAACTGCTAGCAGGAGAGAATGGTCAGCTCCCTCGCAGATCAACAGGCCGTTTATACAGAGGATGTCGCAGGGTTGGCGTGGGAGCTGAAGGGCTGCTAACCCTGTTCCTTAACGTCATCCCGTTGTTTTACAGGCCGCCTTTGGTGAGCTTGGCCGGGTCAAGCAGGCGCTCCAGTTCCTCATGACTCAGGTCGGTGTTTTCTGCTGCCACTTCGACGATGGGGCGTCCTTCCTTGTAGGCCTGCTTGGCGATCTCAGCGGCTTTTAAATAGCCAATGAGGGGGTTGAGCGCAGTGACCAGAATCGGGTTGCGGGACAGGGCTTCGTTGAGCTTGTCCTCTCGCACGGTGAAGGTGGCGATGGCCTTGTCGGCCAGAAGGTGGCTGATGTTGGTCAGCAGCGCGATACTTTCCAGCAGGTTTTTCGCCACCAGCGGCAGCATGACATTCAATTCGAAGTTGCCGGATTGGCCTGCGACGGTGATGGTGCTGTCGTTGCCGATTACCTGGGCTGCCACCATGGTAGCGGCTTCTGGAATTACCGGGTTGACCTTGCCTGGCATGATGGAGGAGCCAGGCTGCAGCGCCTGTAGTTCAATTTCGCCCAGGCCAGCCAGTGGGCCGGAGTTCATCCAGCGGAGATCGTTGGCGATCTTCATGATGGAGACGGCGGTGGTTTTGAGCTGACCGGATACGGCCACGGCGATGTCCTGGGAGCCGATGTGGGTAAAGAAGTTCCTGGCGGGGGTAAAGGTGATCCCGATGTGTTCGCTGAGGCATTGGGCAAAAACGGCTGCAAAGTCCGGGTGGGCATTGATGCCTGTGCCTACGGCAGTGCCGCCCAGGGCCAGGCTCTGGATGCTCGGCTGCAGTTGTTTCAGATGCGTGATGTTGTGTTCGATTTGATCAGCCCAGGCATTGAGGCTCTGGCTCATGCGTACGGGCATGGCGTCCATCAAATGGGTGCGGCCGGTTTTCACATATTGGTCCACCTGCTCTGCTTTCTTGCGGGTGGTCTCCATCAGGTGGGTCAGGGCGGGGAGTAGCTGCTGTTCCAGCTCGATGGCGGCGCTGATATGGATGGTCGAGGGGATGATGTCGTTGCTGCTTTGGCCAGCGTTAATGTGGTCGTTGGCGCCTACATGGTTGCCGTAAATGCGGGTTGCCAGGGTGGCGAGTACCTCGTTGGCGTTCATGTTGGAGCTGGTGCCTGATCCGGTTTGGTACACGTCAACCGGGAAGTGTTGCATGAAATCACTGTCTATCAGGTCGTCTACTGCTTTGCGGATGGCATCGGCCATGTCTGATGGGATTTGTTCCAGTGCACCGTTGGCAGTGGCGGCGGCACGCTTGGCCAGTAGAAGGGCCCGAATGAAAGGCGCGGGCAGAGGTTGGCCACTGACCGGGAAGTTGTTCACGGCTCGTTGCGTTTGGGCGGCGTACAGCGCGTCTGCCGGGACGTGAAGTTCTCCCATGCTGTCTTTTTCAATACGAGTTTTGCTCATACGGTGCGATTCCTCTGGTGGCATCAGTTAGGGCTGCGCCCGGCAAATGTGTTGGACAGCGACGACCGTGTTGGCGCAGGTTTGCGGTTAACCTGCGTGGTGTCATTGGCGATTTCCTGAAGTGAGCCCGATGGAGTGACGATTTCGTCAAGATCCAGACAACGCTGATGGCGAAGGGAGGTGTCATCCATGAATGCGCCAAGCCGTAGTCAAGATTGTGCTTCCCAGCGGTTGCCGGTACAAGCGGCATAACACTGGACTTTGTGAGCGGCACACAACGCAGAAGGCAGCCCGGAGGCTGCCTTCGTTTCGACAACGGATTAACCTTGCATCAGAAGTTGTAGCGTACGTCCATGTTGATAGAGCGACCAGGTTCCAGCAGGGTTTCCACAGTAGGGAATTCCTGGCCGTAGCTGGCGCGTTCGGTGTATTCCTCGTTATTCAGGTTGTCTACAGACAGGCGAAGTGACAGGGCATCAATCGGTGTGTAGTTCACGTACACATCTACGACCGTGTAGCTATCCTGCTTTTCACCCAGACCGCGGGATTCGAGGTCGTCGTTTTCCAGAGCAATTTCTGTAGTCAGTCCCAGTGCCCATTGGGTGTTGGGCCAGTTCAGCTCACCGCTGATGGCAATCTGTTCACCCAAGGGGACGGTGAAGTAGTTGCCGTCATAGGAGGTGGCATACTCATCGTCCATTTTCGAATCGATGTCGGCATAGGTGATTGCCAGGCGTCCGCGCGGCGCGTTGTAGCCGAGAGTGGCATCAAAGCCGTCGATGTCGAAATCGGAGTACAGATCCGGGCCGCCACCCCAGGTGGGTACCCGGGCATCACGAATGCCGGTTTCGAACTGGTTGGCCGAGACAAAGAAGCCGTTCCAGTTGGCCTTGAAGCCGACGGTGTGGTTGTGGGCCTTCACCGGCATCATATCGCCATAAACCCAGGCGCCGTTGAGGATAAAGTTTTCGGCAAGAGCGGTACCGCCCCAGACATCGGCATAGCCAGCATTGATAGCAAAGTGCTCGTTGAAGTGGAATTCGGCGAACACATTGGAGCTGGTACCTTCGTCGTCGTGTTTGGAGTCGTCGGTGCCGGTGAAGTCTTGCTGGTCATAGCGCAGGCCGTAAGAGAGGTCCAGGCGCTGGAACAGGTTCTGACGGAACTGCACAAAGGCACCGGTGTTTTCAGCGCTTTCTTCCAGATCCGGGGCGCCGTCAAACTGGAACACCGCGCTGTCATCGTAGTAATCCAGGCCGGCGGTGATATCCACGAAACCGGTGTGGAAGGTGTTCTTGGCCGTAGCCGAGGTGCTTTCGGTAATGCCGGTATAGACCACGGTGGTGCTGGGTGCGGCCAATGGGTTCTCGCTGGTTTTCAGCTCGGTTTCATTGTTGGCAACGGTGATTTCCGGATTCCATAAACCACTGCCGGTGAGACGGCTGTATCCCAGCACGGTGTTCTGGCGGGTCAGGTCATAGTTGCGCGAATCCGGCACGGGACGCCCTGCGGTGAGACCGGAAAAGTTGGCGCGATAGGGGCGTTCGGAATCGTCATTGACCTGCTCGTGGCTCAATTCGATGCGGCCCATGTCTTCGTTTTCGTAGGCCAATTTGGCCAGGCCGCTGAGCAAGCCGGGCTCGGTGTAGGGGACGTTGTCGCCGTTGGCATCTTCGTAGTGGTTGCCTTCTACCTGCTTCACATAGCCGAGCGCTTCAAAGCCATTGCTGCGGCCGAACAGGGAGCCGGCAGTGGTTACTGCATCGCCGTTAGAGGCGTAGCGACCATGCAGAAATCCTCCCAGATTATCGCCGGGAGCAAGCATGTCAGCGACGTCGACGGTTTCATACTTCAGCGCGCCGCCCAGTGCGCCGGGACCATCGTCGGCAGCGGCGACACCGGCAGAGGCGCTGACAGATTTCAGTAGCGACGGATCAATCAAGGTGGTGGCGTTGTGGTGAAAGATTTTGTTGTTCTGGCGTGCGCCATCCACGGTCACCAGCAGGGCGGTTTCTTCCACGCCACGTACGTAGACTTTTTCGTTAATGGGGATGGAGCCACCCACAGATACAGACGCTTCGTTACGGAACAGGTCCTTGGTGTCCTGGGGCTGCAGCCGGGTGATGTCGGCATAATCGTAATCGACGATGTCTTGCGGGCTTTGCTGGGTCACGGTCACATTAACCGGGTCCAGGACATTGGCGGCGTTGTCGTCTGCACCACGCAGGGCAAAGGAACCATCGCTCTGGCGGCTGGCGGTCATACCGGTGCCGGAGAGCAGACGGGTAAGGGCTTCTTCTGGCGTATAGCTGCCTTGCAAGCCGGGGCTTTGTTTGCCCGCGGCGAGTTGCATGTCGCCAGCGATCAGTACGCCGGAGGCGCTGGAGAACTGGGTGAGGACGGTGTTCAGCGGACCGGCCGGAATATTGTATTGCTGCGCGCCGGCAAATTCTTCGGCATGGGCGGCCAGCGGCAAAGCCAGCGGCACACTCAGGCCCATGGCCAGGCTCAATGTCAGGGCGCGCATGGCGGCAGGGGTATGTTGAAAGCGTTTCACGGTATCTCCTCTTGTCAGTATGGGATGTCCCCGGCGCATCCTTGTGACGGGGTTTAACTGACATATCGAACAAGGCGGCTGAAAGCGGAAAATTTTTTTCAGGTTTTTTGTGCCGTTGAGCGAGTGGCCGATGGTTGCGGCAGGGTGGCAATCGGCGAATGCCGATCCTATCCGTCATCCTGACCACGCTGGCAGAGGTGGGCTCGCGCCCATATCCGCCCTAGGGTGTTGCGGGTGCGGGTTCGATGCGGGTCCACCACGGCAGGGGCTGGTCGATGCGGATCGGTAGTGCCTTCTCCAGCATGCCCAGTGCCTGCTCCGGATTGTCCAGCGGGAAGCCGCCAAACACACGCAGATCGGCCACCCGGGGTGACAGCTGGATATGGCCGTGTTGGTAACGCCCCAATGTATCAATCAGGTCTGCCAGACGGATGTCTTCGGCGATGATCCTTTTCTTGTGCCAGGCTTGCTGGCTCAGGCGTGCAGGTTCCGGTGGGGCGATGTGGCCCTGGCGGAAGCGGGTCTGTTCAAACCGCTTCACGACAGTGCGCTGCTGGTGCCGGGTGGTGATTTCCACGGCGCCTTCGTACACCGACAGGAAGGTTTCATGGTCGCCCCGGCGAACAGAAAAACGGGTACCCAGCGGGCGCAGTTCCCCCTGCGGGGTGTAGACCACCAGCGGGCGGGTGTCTGCTCCTGTCTGGATCAGTATCTCACCCCGAATCAACTGGATCTGACGCAGCGGGCCTTCCATGAAAGTGTCCACGGCGGAGTCGGTGTTGAGCCAAAGCTGAGTGCCGTCAGCCAGCGTCCACTGCTGAATGTCGCCCGTACCGGTGCGGTACTGCGCCTGCCAGGCTGCGGCGATTTGTGGCAGCGATGTCTGTTGCCAGCCGAACCAGCCCAGCCCCAGCGTGCCGAGTGCTGCGCCCATGCCCTTGATCATGGTGCGCCGTTGCAGCCGGTTGGTTCTGGCCTGTTGCAGGGTGGCTTCGGTGTGATCGGGGTGGTTGCCGGTGGCGGCACTGAATTGCTGTTCGATCCGCTCTACCAGCTGCCAGCCCAAAACGTGGTCCGGGTGTTGTTTCAGCCAGGTCAGCCAGCGCTGGTTATCCTTGGGGCTGGCATCGCCGGAACGCAGCAGGGCGAACCAGTCGGCGGCATCGCTGAGTACCTGATGGTCAATGTGGGCGTGGTCTGTCATCACGAGATACGTTTCTCAGCATTGCCAATCGTTTCTGCGGGAGAGTCGCCAAGGATGTGTCCTTCCAGTCGCGCCTGCAGGCGCAGGCAGGCAAGCATGGCTTTGGAAAGATAGTTGCGCACGGTGCGTTCTGAAACATTCAGCCGTTGGGCGATTTCACGGCCGGTAAGGCCATGCACCATGGATTGAAGGAAGGCGTCGGCCACGGGCTCGGGCAGGCGTCGCAGCATGGCATCCACTTCGATCAGGGCTTCCATGGCGGCGGTCTGTTGCTCGGCGGAGGGGGCTTCCTGCTCGGGATGGCTGGCCAGCGTATCCAGCCAGGCCTGCTCGATTTCGCGGCGTCGCCACAAGTCCACACACAGTCCCCGTGCCATCCGGCTCAAGTAGGCGCGGGCGGTGTACTGATTCAGGTACCGGGGTTTGGTGAGTAGACGAATAAAGGCGTCGTGCGCGAGGTCGGCGGCATCATCGGTATTGCCCAGCCGGCGCCGCAACACCTGGTGCAGCCAGCCGTGGTATTCGCTGTATAACGTTTCTACGGACAGGGAGTCCTGTATCGCCCCGGACATGATCACGCCCCCAGAGTCTGTGACCAAATAATGAACGGGCAGTCTAAATGGGAATGGGTATCATTACAATGGTCAATCGGGAGGCCATGATGGCACTGTTTGAGCGGCGTGTTGCCGCTTGCCTGCCAGGCTCGCTGAGGGAGCCCGGCAGGCGGCAGTGGATTACCAGCGATAATTGACGGTACCGAGCACACTTCGGGTTTCCCCGTAATAGCACTCACTGTCGTTGCAGTTAGACACGTATTCCTTGTCGGTCAGGTTGCGTGCATTAACGGCAAATTCCCACTGTCCAACCTCATAGCCGATCAGTGCATCAAACAAGGTGTAGTCGGGTATTTTGGCGGGTGATTCTTCATTGGCGCCAAGGGTCGAGCCGGTATAACGCGCTCCCGCTCCCAGTTTCATGCCAAATCGGAAGGTGTAGTCAGTCCACAGTGAAAATTGATGCTCCGCGTAGTTGAACGATCGCTTGCCAATCTCTGCCGGGTTGGCGCTATCGGTGACATCGGCTTCCGGTGTCCAGCTGTAAGCGGCTTTGAGATCCATTCGGGTAAGGATTTCCAGGGTGGCTTCCAGTTCGATACCCCGGACAGTGACCTCGCCGGTATTGCGGGGGGCAAAGCTGGTGTCGTAAGTCACATAGTTCTGCCGCGCGAGATCGAAAGCCGCGATGCTGTAAGTGTTCCGGGTGCCTGGCGGCTGGTAGCGCATGCCGACTTCGTACTGTCGCCCTGTTTCCGGGTCGAAGGGGTTGCCGGTGGCCGGGTCCAGGGTGGCGGTCGGAGAAAAGGATTCGGAGTAACTGAGGTAGGGCGCCAGGCCGTTGTCTGCCAGGTAGACCAGTCCTGCTCGTCCACTGAAATGATCGTCTGATTGTTTTTCGCTTGCGCTGGCGAGTCGGTCATCGTTCTCAATGACGGCATGATCGAACCGCCCGCCCAGTGCGATCACCCAGCGGTCATCGAACTTGATTTGGTCTTGCAGATACACACCGGTTTGCTTGAGCACGGTGTTTGCATCGATGAAAGGTGCTGGTGTCAGTGTCACGTCGGCCCCATAGACCGGGTCGTATACGTCGATCGGTGCCACGGTTCCGCCCCAATACGCGACGGTGTCAAAATCGGAACGCTGATAATCAAGGCCAACTAGCAAGGTATGCTTCCAGCGTCCGGTAAGCCAGTTAGCTTCTAGCTGGTTGTCCAGCGTTAGCTGCTCGGCGGATTCGTTGCTGCCGAAGGGGGTGCGCGCCACCAGCCGGAAATTCTCCGCTGCACTGGGGTTGCCCGCGTTGACGGTGACGAATCGCGGGCTGTAGAAGGAACGATATCGGGTATCGAATTCACCGTAGCGGGCGTTCTGGCGAACGGTCCACGTGTCGTTGATGTGGTGCTCAAACAGGTATCCGACCATCCATTGTTCCTGGTTGTATCGACTGAAGTCGGGCTCACCCCAGAACGTTGAAGCGGAAATCTCGCCATTTGGGTTGGGTAGCAAGGTGCCCTGTACCGGGAAGTTGCTCCAGTTCGAGGCAACCTTCATATCCAGATATTCAGCCAACAGGGTCAGCTGTGTGTCGTTGGATGGGCGCCAGGTCAGTGCAGGGGCAATATAGGTACGGTCGTTGGGCAGGCCGTCCCCGACGGATAGCTCGGCATCTCTTTGCAAGGCCGTCAGGCGGTAGAGCCATTTCCCTTCGCTGTCTGCCGGTCCTGAGACATCTGCCGCAATTTGTTTGCGGTCATCGCTGCCAATCTGTGCGCTGATTTCCCCTCTGGCGGTGCGGGTTGGTCGTTTGCTTACCACATTGATCAGTCCGCCTGCGGAGTTTTGGCCATACAGTACGGAAGACGGGCCGCGCAGATATTCAATACGCTCAATGCCATAGTTTTCAGTTTGCCAGACGGCCCAGTTGCCGGTGTTACGTAACTGCAGGCCGTCCTGATAGAAGCCCGGGGAATAAGCGTCAAACCCGCGCAGGTATACCCAGTCATACTGTGAGTCGTTACCCCACGGGGTCGTGCTGACTCCCGGGGTATAGCTCAGTGCATCTTTGAGGGTGGTGGCGCCTGTCACTCTTACTTGATCGGCGGTGACGACGGAGATGGATTGTGGAATTTCAATGATGGGGGTGTCTGTCTTCGAGGCCGTTGCGCTGCGGGTGGCGGTAAAGCCTTCGACGGGACCATAGGCGGATTCGGCAACCGCGTCATCACTGACCACGACCGGTGCCAGTGTGACGGCATCTTTTGTTGCGCTCGTCAGGGTGACGGTGTTTTCACCATTAAAGTGAAACTGGATTCCCGAACCGGATAGCAGCTGCTGCAGACCTTCGCTGACGGTGTAGTCGCCTTTCAGCCCTTCGCTGGTTTTGTTGCGAGTCAGCTCGCCGGAACCGGTCAGGTAGAGGTTTGTTTGTTGCGCAAAACGGTTCAGGGCGCTGGACAGCGTACCGGCAGGAATATCAAAGCGGGTACGTTGCTGGCTCTCGCTGGCGGTTTGGGCATGGGCGGCCTGCGTTGACAGCATCGTTGCCGTCAACGTGGCGGCGACCATCCCGGTGACTACCAGTTGAGTGGTGAGTAACAAGCTGATGCTGCGGCGTGCACGGTGCGCAACATTCGGTAAATGACCAAGTGGCATTCTCAAGACTCCCTGAGGGGTTAATATTTCTCGCTCTTCCCTCTACACGGACGAGAAACAAAAAGGGGAAGCCTCAACAGGTTTTTTTTCAGGAATAGATAGATTCACGGCTTGGGCTGTAATGTCACCCACCAAGGCAAATGCCGGGTTACCTGAATGGGGAGTGCGCTTTCCAGCATGGCGAGAGCATGGTCCGGCTTGTCGATGGGGTAGGTGCCTATCACATTCAGATTGGCGATCGTGGGGTCCACGGCCAGGTATCCGTGGCGATAACGACTGAGTTCTGTCACCAGGGTCTTTAGCGGAATCGCGTCAGCGATGATCAGGCCATGTTGCCAGGCCACCTGCGCAGTGTTTGCCTTGCCGGGAGGATCGATGTGGTGGCGGGTAAAGGTGGTTTTTTCCCCCGCTTTCAGGACAAGCCCGGGGCCGCCCGCTGTTCTGATTTCCACAGCCCCCTGGTAGACGGCTATCTGTGTCTGCCCATCGCCTTGATACACACTGAAGCGCGTGCCAAGCGCACGCAAGCGTCCTTCCTGAGTGGTGACCACAAAGGGTCGGTTGTGCGAGTCTGTACCGGTTTCAATCAAAATCTCGCCACGCTGCAATTGGATATTGCGCAGCTGATCATTGTAGATAACATCCACGGCGCTGGCGGTATTCAGCCACAGCTGCCCCCCATCAAGCAGACTAATCTGGCGCTGCTCTCCTGTGGCCGTGGAGTAATCGGCCCCCAGGCTGAGGGCAAGTTGGCGAGTCGCTTCTGGTATAGGGGTGTATCGCCAGGTGAGCCAGGCGCCAACGCCAGCCAGGCCACTGCCCAACACTTTGCGTCGGCTGATCCGGCGGTTGCGCGTCTGCTCAAGGATGCGGTTGGCTCCTTCGCCGCCGGCTTGTTGTTTGGCCTGGAAAAATCGGTGGCCGACTTGCTCAACATATAACCAGGCTTGCTGATGCTGTGGGTCCTGATCGAACCAGGTCTGCCACTCTCGTTGTTCTTCCGGGGTTACGTTGTGATCCGCTAGTTGGGCAAACCATTCGGCCGCCTGCTGCAGGACGGGGTAGGGGGGAAGGTCGCGACTTGGCATTCACGTCACCGAATGGTGGTAACGGGCTTCGATTAGCATGCATTCCAGCATGGCCTTCGCCATGTAATTCTTGATAGTACGTTCCGACACGTTCAGCTTTACGGCGATCTTTTTGTAACTTAGACCCTCGATTTGGGAAAGGATGAAGGCTGCCGCCACTTTTTTGGGTAAACGCTGCAGCATCTCATCAATTTCGCAGAAGGTTTCCACAATAATGGCGTGTTCTTCTGGTGAAATGGCCAGAGGTTCTGGGCGAGAGGCAAGCACTTCAAGCCAGGCCTGCTCTACGGACTGTCGGCGCCAGAAATCGACGCAAAGTCGCCCGGCGACGGTACGCAGGTAGCTGCGGGGGGTACCCAGGTTATTCAGCTGCCGGGGGTGGGACAGGAGGCGCACGAAGGTATCTTGGGCCAAGTCAGCCGCCAATGAAGGGCAACCCAGGCGACGGCTAAGCCAATTCTGCAGCCATCCGTGATGCTCGCTATACAGCGTTTCCACTGACAGCGATTGTGGTGTCATCCCGGGCATACCCTTTTTTCCAGTGCGGTCAGGCAATAATGAAAGCGAATTCTAGATGGGAATGGGTATCATTACAATGTCAGCTGCGGCTGACGGCCAGAAGAGTCAGGTTTAACGGTTTTCCCCGGTGGTGCCAGAGGATGCTGGCGCCGATTTCCAGACCCAGCATTGCCGCGCCAGCGGCAGTGAGGATGGAAATGCCGTCAGCATAGTGCTCCAGTTCGCGGGGCATCACCAGAATGCGAACGTGCTCCTTGCCGGTGTCTTCGTTGCGGAACGTCAATTTGCTGCCGAGGCTGGCGACGTTGGCCGGTAGCATATCGGGGGCGACAACGGTTGCCCGCTCAAGCTCTCGATACAGAAACTCAATCTGCTCTGATTCGTCGTCGAGCCGCTCCAGCAACGCATAGAGCCGGTTCCTGTCCAGCTGGCTAACAGTAATCGGGGGTAGGGTGGTCATGATATTTTCCTGAGTATTAAGCCGAAAAGAGGGATGTGGGCTTCGCCGAACTCCCAGCATCACGGGCGTTCGGCGTCAGGAATGACGGGCAGGGGTGCTCACCGCTTGCAAAGACATGAAAGCGGAAAAGGAAAAGTTCAGGTCGCAAGGAGGGCGACGGTGAATCAAGCGGGTTGTCATGGGGCCAGATTAGCCGGTCGGTGTTTTTTGTCCAGTGGTGTTTTCGGTCAAGGCTGGGCAGGAAGGGCGACGTCGAGAGACTCGCCGGGTGGGGTATCTCTGCTTCCTGGAAACCGGTTACAGGCTTGTTCATGACTGGAGCGTCACTTACCAAATACAACCAATTCCATAGTGTTTTTTGCGGTAAAACCCGCATGATGGTCGGGGTGATCGGTGTGTATTCATAACAATAAGGAGCCTGTTAATGGCCAAGAAACTGTCCATCATGGATTCCGGCTGGCTGATGATGGAAACCCGGGAGACGCCCATGCATGTGGGGGGGCTGGCCTTGTTTGCCATCCCCGAGGAGGCGCCGGCGGATTACATGGAAAGCATTTACCGTTATCTGGTGGATGTGGAGGGTATCTGTCGTCCGTTTAACCAGAAGATCCAGTCTCACTTGCCGCTGCGAATGGACGCCGGTTGGGTGGAAGATACCTCGTTCGATATTGATTACCACGTTCGTCATTCTGCCTTGCCGCGGCCAGGGCGCGTGCGCGAGTTGTTGGCGCTGGTGTCGCGGTTGCATGCCCAGCGTCTGGACCCTGGCCGGCCGTTGTGGGAGAGCTACCTGATTGAAGGGCTGGAAGGGAACCGGTTTGCGCTCTACACCAAGATGCACCATTCCATGGTGGACGGGGTGGCCGGGATGTACCTGATGCAGTCGCGGCTGGCCACCAGCGCGCAGGATCGCCTGCCGGTGCCCTGGTCCGGCAAGTGGGAGGCCGGGCGCAAGCCACGCAAGAGTAGTGGTGCCCCTGCGGTGTCGGGCGTGAGCGGGATGAAAAACACCGTTAATAATCTGCGCCGGGGCAGTGGCCAGCTGGTGGATCTGTTGCGTCAGCCCCGCGATGGCAATGTGAAAACCATCTACCGGGCGCCCAAAACCCAGTTGAACCGACGTGTCACCGGCGCTCGCCGGTTTGCCGCGCAATCCTGGTCGCTACCTCGCATCAAGGCGGCGGCAAAACAGCATGGTGGTACCGTCAACGACATCTTTCTTGCCATGTGCGGTGGCGCACTGCGCCGCTACCTGTTGAGTCAGGACTCCCTGCCGGATGATCCGCTGGTGGCGCAGGTGCCGGTTGCGTTGCGTAGCGCAGACCAGGCGGCGGATGGTGGCAACGCGATTACTACGGTGCAGGTCAGTCTGGGAACCCATATCGACGATCCCCAGGCGCGCCTGGATGCCATTCAGGATTCCATGAAGGGGGTCAAATCCCGTCTGGGGGACATGCAGAAGGCAGAAATTGATGTCTATACGCTGCTCACCAATGTTCCGCTATCGTTAGGGCAGGTGACCGGACTTTCCGGGCGGGTGAGCCCCATGTTCAATCTGGTGATTTCCAATGTGCCAGGCCCAAAAGAGACGCTTTACCTGAATGGCGCCGAGATGCTTGCCACCTATCCGGTCTCGCTGGTGTTGCATGGCTATGCCCTGAACATCACGGTGGTGAGTTACAAGGATAGTCTGGAGTTCGGGGTGATCGGGTGTCGCGACACGCTGCCGCATATTCAGCGTTTTCTGGATTATTTCGAAGCCTCTCTTGCAGAGCTGGAGAGCCAGGCGTAGCCCACGTGCAGCCAAATTGAGACAAATTGTATATTTTGTCCGTTTTGATCACGAGGCTCCTTTCAGTGTCATGGTGACTTGCCTGCGCGGTGCGTAACGTGGTGTGCATAACCCTTCGTTGATGAATGCGCGCAGGAGTGCACACCTTGGGCAAGAAGCTATCCATTTTTGATGCGGGTTTCCTGTTAATGGAAACCCGAGAAACCCCCATGCATATCGGCATGTTGCAGCTGTATGGTTTGCCGGATGATGCCCCGGCGGATTACATGGAGCAGGTGTACCGGCGCATGGTAGAGGTGGAAGGGATCTGCCGTCCGTTCAACCAGAAACTGCACTCCCGGGTGCCGGGGCGGCTCGATGCGTCCTGGATTACCGACCCCAATTTCGACATTGACTATCATGTTCGTCATTCGGCGTTGCCGCGACCTGGGCGGGTGCGTGAGCTTCTGGCGCTGGTGTCGCGTCTGCACGCCCAGCGTCTGGATCCCCGCCGGCCGCTGTGGGAGACCTATCTGATCGAAGGGCTGGAAGGGAATCGCTTTGCGGTCTACAACAAGATGCACCATTCCATGATGGACGGTGCTGGCGGCATGAACCTGCTGCAGTCGCGCATGGCCACCAGTCCGGATGATCATTTCCCGCCGCCCTGGTCTTCCGAGTGGAATACCCGACTGCCGCACAAGCGTAAAAAGAAGGGGCCGGCCCCGGCCGGGCTGGTGAAATCTCTGCGTAACCTGCAGCGTGGTACCGGGCAGTTTGTGGACCTGATGCGCCAGCCCAAAGAAAGCAATATCAAAACCATCTATCAGGCCCCCAAGACCGTTTTCAATCACCGGGTCACCGGGGCGCGACGCTTCGCCGCCCAGTCCTGGTCGCTGGAGCGCATCAAGGCCGCCGCCGAGAAGCACGACGGGACGGTCAACGATATCTTCCTGGCCATGTGTGGGGGTGCCATGCGCCGCTACCTGCTGTCGCTGGACAAGCTTCCCCATGATCCGCTGGTGGCTCAGGTGCCGGTGGCGCTGCGTTCGGCAGAGGAGGCGGGTGATGGCGGCAATGCCATTACCGCGGTGCAGGTGAGTCTGGGCACCCATCTGCATGATCCGCTGGAGCGTCTTGAAGCCATCAAGGATTCCATGAACGGCGTGAAGGGCCGGCTCAAATCCATGGAGAAAGCGGAGATCGATATCTTCACCATGATCTCCAACCTGCCGTTGTCGGTGGGGCAGATGACCGGGATTTCCGGGCGCATTAATCCGCTGTTCAATCTGGTGATTTCCAATGTGCCGGGGCCGAAGCAACCCTTGTACATGGGGGATGCGAAAATGCTGGCGTCGTATCCGGTGTCGCTGGTGATGCACGGTTATGCGCTCAACATCACCGTGTTCAGCTACTGCGACAGCCTGGAATTCGGCATCATCGCCTGCCGCGAAACCCTGCCACGGATTCAGCGCATGCTGGATTATCTGGAAGAGTCGCTGGCAGAGCTGGAAGGCTGATTTGCAGGGGGGGCTTGATTCCTTGTGGGGCGACACCAAAATCGAAACCAGCCTCGACACAAAAAAAGAGCCCATTACGGGCTCTTTTTGGGTTCATCGCGGATTTCCGGGAACATCCCGATTCAATCCCCCTCTGCGTAGGAGCGTCGCTGGCGGCGCGATAGCCCAAATCTGAAAAACAATCTTCTCCACAGAGGGCACAGAGCACACAGAGTGAAAGCCTGATTTTTCGGTGACTTCTGTGTTGAGACAGCTTTTGATCCTGGTCTTGGAATCGCGCCGCGAGCGACGCTCCTACGGAATGCTCTTTGCTATGAACCTCTTTTTTGGTGGGGGCGTCAGGCAATGGGCACAAAGTCTGCCTTGTCCCTCACTGCACATTCCGGGCAGGACCACTCTGCAGGAATCGCTTTCCATGCAGTGCCGGGCACAAAGCCTTCGCTCGGGTTGCCATGAATTTCATCATAAATATACCCGCAGTTGGTACAGCGATGACGGCTTGCCGACGCTGTTTCGTCAGCACGGTGTTGCGCTTGTGCAGGCTTCTCATTGGCAACGGTTTGCGGGCTGGAGGTGGCTGCGGCCTGCCACTTTCTGATCAGTTGCTCCCGTTTCGGGCCGTACAGGTGTGCCTTGCGGATATCGCCGTCATAGTGCTTTGCGACCCGCGGGTTCATGACCTTGAACCACAGCGGCGGGAAGTAGGCGAGGATCAGCATGGACGCATAACCTGACGGTAGCTGCGGCGATTCATCGAAGTGGCGCAGGGACTGGAAGCGTCGGGTCGGGTTGGCGTGATGATCGGAGTGACGCTGCAGTTGGTAGAGCAGCAGGTTGGTCACCACATTGTTGCTGTTCCAGGAGTGGCTGGGGGCGCAGCGCTCATAGCGCTGGGTGCGTTCGTCCCATTGACGAAGCAGGCCGTAGTGTTCCAGATAGTTCACCACTTCCAGCAAGGCCGCGCCGAAGAACGCCTGAATCAGCAGGAACGCCAGCGCGCCGGTGCCCAGCCACAGGGTCAGGGCGCCGAATAGCACCACGGTCATGGCCCAGGCGCGCAGGTTTTCGTTGTCAAAAGACCAGACCGACTTGCCCTGACGCGCCAGCCGTTCGCCTTCCAGTTCCCAGGCGGAGCGCAGGCTGCCAACCATGGTCCGGGGCAGAAAGGCATAGAAAGTTTCGCCCATGCGCGAGCTGGCTGGATCGCGGGGCGTGGCCACGTTTTTGTGGTGTCCGCGGTTGTGTTCCACAAAGAAGTGCCCGTAGGCCACCGGAGCCAGGGCGATCTTGGCCAGCCATTTTTCCAGATCGGCACGCTTGTGGCCGAGCTCATGGGCAGTGTTGATAGCGACCCCGTTGATGAGCCCGGCTGAGAATATCAGTGCAATGATGCTGGCGATGCTGATGTCACCACGGGTGGCGAGCCATACCGCCATGATGGTGTTGGCGTATTGGGCCGGGATGTAGGCATAGACGATGGCGCGGTAGTAGCGGTTGGCTTCGAGTTGAGCCACTGCGCTTTCCGGTGGGTTGTTGATGTCGGTGCCCACCAGCCAGTCCAGTAGCGGTAATACGGCGTAGAAAAACACCGGCATGAGCCAGTAAAGGGCTGGCTGTTCGAACAGGTAACCCGCCATAAGGCTGAGAAAACCCAGCAGGGGAAGAAAAGGGCTGGCCAGCCAGAGCAGGTATTTCTGGTCGGTCCACGGGGTGGGTGGTGCTGTGTGTTGGGCGTGGTTTGTCATCGTTGTTGGCCTCGCAAGTCACCGTTATTGGAAGAATCGGTGGAGGCAGAGTCCCAGAGTGGGGCTTGCGTGAATTGTCATTTATTGCCAGAGTGTTGTCATTTATTGACACGAGAGTTCGGGATGACTACGTCTGCTGAGCTACCTTTTATTCCCGCCCGTTACTATGCCCGGCTGGCTGAGTTGATGGCGGCAAGGGGGCTGGATGCCGGGGCGGTGATTGCGGTCGCGAAGATCAACGAAGGGGTGTTGGCCGATCCGGATGGCCGTCTTACGCTTCCTCAGGTGGAGGCGCTGATTGCCGAGGTATACCGGCAGGCTCCCGATATTCCCTGGGCTTTTGAGTTGGGGCGCAGCCTAAAGCTGAGCTCCCATGGCATGTTGGGGTACGCCATGTTGAGCAGCCCTAACCTGGATTATGTGCTCCAACTGTTGGCCCGCTATTTCCGCATCATCATGCCGACGTTTCGTCTGCAGTATCGCCGCACCAGTGAGCACGAGGAGGTGGTGCTGTCTGCGACGGCGACGTTATCTGCCCAGAACCTGCTGTTTCATGTGGAAACCATTGCGGTGGCCTGGCACTGGGAGATCCTCTCGTTGCTGCCGGGAGACATGCCTGCCTATGACCTGTATCTCTCCATCGCCGCTCCTCGCCATGTGGAGCGCTATCAGGTATTGAAACCTGCACGTTGGCACTTCGGTTGGCCTATCCAGCCGGGATTCCGGATCCTGTATCCGAAAGGGCTGGTCGGGCGAGAGCTGGTAATGGCTGATCCGGGAGCGCTGCAGCTGGCAGAACGGCAATGCAGTGAGCAGGCCCGGCAAACTCTGAGAGAGGGAAGGCTGGTCGAATGGGTGACGGCCATGCTGACCTATTCCCGTGATGTGATCACTACTCGCGAGGAGCTGGCAGATCTGTTGAACATTTCGCCGCGTACCCTGGATCGGCGCCTGCAGGATGAAGGGGCCAGCTTCCGGGAACTGTCACGGCGGATTCGTTTTCAGCGGGCCTGTGATTTGCTGGAGGCAGGGCAGATGAGCATGGTGGAGATTGCCCTGGAACTGGGTTACCGGGACAGTGCCAACTTCACCCGTGCTTTTCGTCGAGAGGCAGGGATTACGCCTTCCCGTTGGCTAGCCCAACACGCCGTTGCAGCGCTGTCGCGTTGAGCTGCCATCCGGGCCGAGGGCTCAGGCTTCCCGTTTGCGGTGACCATCGCGCATGTGGTTGACCGCTTCACCGGCCAGGGTCTTGCCTTCCAGTTGATAGGCGCGTGCAAATCCTTTTACGTAGCGACCTTCGCGCGGAATCAGGCGGAACAGCTTGAAATCCCCGAGGGTGCTCAGGTTGAGAATACGCTCGCCCAGACGTTGGTGAAGCGTGTCTACACCGGTTTTCCACTCCGGGCTGTCTTCCTGCAGCTTTTCGGCATCCATCAAATAGTTCACGCGCTTGCGGGCAAACAGTTCTTCTGCGCTGTCTTCATCTTCCACGATCAGCACAGAGGCCAGGGGATTGGCCAGCAGGTTGCGTGCGTGCACGGCAATTTCGCTGATCAACACATAGAGGCATTCGTCGCCGATGGCGAAGGGCGCATAGGACGCAAAGGGCGCGCCGTCATCGCGGATGCTGGCCAGCTGCAAGCTGCGCCGGCTGTGGATGAAGTCGACCACTTCCAGGTTGATCTTGCGGGTAAAACGTTCACTGCTCATTGGTCGGCTCCGGTGTTGGGCAGGCTGAGGGTGTCACGAATGTTCAGGTAGGTTTTCAGTTGGTTCTCCAGCAGCTGGCCGTTGCCGTCGCGACCGAGAAACACTTTGAAAATGTTGTCGCCCTGTTTGTCCTGAAAACAGAACGCATGGCTGTCACGGCCACGGTGCTGGCGGCTCTGCAAATAGATATGGTCGACGGCATCCAGGCGAATATGGCCGTGGAAGCCGGGAACCGGGCCATCCAGATTGAAATACCCTTCCCCTTCCTTGCCGGCGGGGAAGGGGCCCTTGAATTCGAACACACAGCCGCCGTGCAGCACGATGGTGGTGGTGTTGTCCCAGGTGGCGAGCAGCTGCATCAAGGCTTTGGCGTCACTGCCTGGCAACGAAAGTTGTGGCTGGGTCATGAGCGTCTCCGGGTGCTATCAGAATTGATAGCGCAGTGAGGAAATGATCGCACGGCCGGGGCTGTCCAGTTCGGACCAGGCTACCCGGTAGCTGCGGTCGGTGATGTTGTTCACGGTCACATCGGCACGGATGGCTGGCCAGGCTTTCGGGGTCCAGCTGGCATACAGGTCGGTGACGGTGTAGCCGTCGTAGGTGGTGTTGCCGGTGTTGGTGGCGTAATCGGTCAGGTCCTGTTCACGGGCGTGGATCATGCGCACACCGGCGGTGAACTGGCTATCCCAGAAGCCGTAGAACAGGCCGGCGTTCAGGGTATCTGCCGGAATGTTGGTCAGGTCTTCACCGGTATCTTCATCTTCGCCGCGGGTCTGGCCATAGCCGAGTCGAACACCAAGCGCCTCAAGACGGTATTCCGCCTCCAGTTCGAAGCCTTCCAGGGTGGCTTTGTCCACGTTGACCCAGTAGGTGTTGCCCGGGTCCATGGCCGGCGGCGGGAAGAACACAGGCGGGGTCACGATTTGTTCGATGAAGTTGTCCACTTTGTTCTGGAAGATAGCCGCCTTGACGGTGAGGCTGTCGCCCCCGGCCAGCTCGCTCCAGTCCATGCGCACCAGCAGTTCGTTGTTGGCGGCTTGTTCCGGGTCCAGATCCGGGTTGGAAACAAAGGTGTTGCAGAACCCCGGGCCCATGCAGAAATGGGTGCCGGTGCTGTACAGCTCTTCGGAGCTTGGGGCCCGGAAGGCCTGATCGTGACGTAGGGTGACACGGGCCCATTCGGCCGCTTGCCAGCTCAGCGCCGCAGAAGGGGAGACGGCACTGTCGCTGCGGTCTTCACTGAGGTTGTCGGCCTTGGTGGCGAAGTCGTCATAGCGCACGCCGAGCTCCAGATCCAGCGCGCCGGTGAGTGGGTAGGTACCCTGGGCAAAGACGCCCCAGACATCGGTGGTAGCGTCTGGCGGGGTGGGCCGGTTACTGCCGCCTCGCTCTGCACTGAATTGTTCCTGGTAGCCATCTACCCCCATCAACAATTCCAGTTTGCCGAGCATGGCGGTGTGGTTCAGGTTGATGCCATACAGGTCCAGCTGGGTGCTGTCCGGGCGGCCATCACTTTTGCGGGTTTCATCCATCTCCACACCATTCCAGTAGAACATGGCCTGGCTGTTGGTGCCGTCACCGTTGCCCAGATGGCGGTAGTCGATGACGGCATTGCGGGTGGTCTGGTCGCGCTGGATCAGGAAATTGCTGGTGCCATTGGCGGGAGCGCTGCCGTTGGAAGGCACACCGCCGGAGAAGTCTGCCTGCCGTGCGGTAAAGGCAATGTTCTGGTTGTCGGCCAGGTGCCAGACCAGTTTGCCCATGCCGCCATCTTCGCGGCTGGCGGAGTTGGCCAGGTCCTGGTCGTGGGACACTTCCATGTCGTCACTCTCGCGGTTGTAGCCACTGACCAGCCAATCCACATGTTTGGTGGTGCCTGCCACGGCGGCACTGCCGCGTTTGTCATTGTTGTTGTCGTTGTAGGTGCCTTTCAGGAAGCCGCCGACGCTGGCATCGGGCTGAATCAGGTCGGTGGGATCCACGGTGTTGAACGAGGCGACACCGCCGACCGCGCCAGAGCCCCACAGGTTGCTGGCCGGGCCACGAATGACTTCGGCGGAGCGAATCAGCTCGGGCTCGATGAAGTAACTGGGGCGGTGACCGGATTCAAAGACCTGACGTGCACCATCCACCAGTTGCAGTACCCGCGCGCCTTCCAGGCCACGGATATTGATGCTCTGGTTTTCAGAGCGGGGGCCGCCCACGGTGGTGACATTGGGGATGTCTTTGACCAGCTCCGGCGCCGAGCTGGCCTGACGGCTCTCGATGCTTTCCGGGCTGACGGTGGCCACGGAGCGGGTGGCTTCTTTTTCGGTTTTGTTATCGCGGGTCGCGGTGACGGTGACCGGTGCCAGCTCGGCCAGCACGATAGGTTCTTCAGTAGAGGTGTCAGCCAGAGCCGGGCTGGCCGCCAGTGCGATTGCCAGAGACAGGGCATGTTTGCGCAAATACATGTGGGTTTCCTCACAAGCCAAAAAGGACAGCGAATCTGCCTGGCGTGCGAGGGCTGGCTTGGCAGGAATCAGGATTGGGGCGCAAGCATATGCATTTGATTGTCGTCTGTAAACAGGAATCATTCCCATTGACGTTTATGGCTCAGGCTGCCAGTATTTGCACCACATTAAGGGTGTGGGTATGCCTCTTGTGATCTGCATCCCGTCATATTCGCGGGCCGTCGCGTCCGAAAATTCAGCCTCGGAAAGGGGAGTTGTGGTGCGAATTCTTGAAATGATCGCAGGCTTGTCGCTGGGTGTGATGCTGGCAATGCAGGTGCAGGCGGCTGAGCCAAAACGGCTGGTCAGTGCGGATGCCGGCGCCACCAACATGATTGTGGCGCTGGGACTGGCAGATTCGCTGGTGGCGGTGGATGTGACCAGCCCGGCGTCTGGCGATCTTGCCGAATTGCCGCGCATTGGCTACCACCGCAACCTGTCTGCAGAGGGCTTGTTGAGTCTGTCACCGACCCATCTGGTGGGAACCGATCACATGGGCCCTGACACCACCTTGAGCGTGCTGGAAGGCGCCGGGGTTGAGCTGATCCGTCTGCCGGCGGCCTATTCTCTGCCGGCCCTGAAAAGCAATCTGCAGGCCATGGCTGAGGCGCTGGGTCGAGAGGCGCAGGCGCAGAGCCTGCTGGACCGTTTTGCTGCCCAGACTGCCGAGTTGCAGACCCATTCGCTGAAGGGCAATAAGGTGGCGTTCATTCTCAGTGCGCGGGGCGGATTTCGTCTTGCTGGTGCGGGCAGTAATGCCGGGCAGGCGATGATTGACTTGCTTGGCGCGGATAACGTGGCAGATTTCGAGAACTATCGTTCTGTATCCATGGAGTCCCTGCTGGCCATGGAGCCGGATGTGATTCTGGTGGCCGGCGAGATGAGCAGCGACCCCGCGGCGGCGCTTCTGGAAAATCAGCCTCTGTTGGCGCATACCCCAGCCGGTAAGGCGGGGCATATCTTCACGGTGGACGGTGCCACCCTGGTGGCAGGCTTGAGCCTGGCGGCGCTGGATGAGGCAGAGCGCGTCGCTAACGCAGTACAACCTTCCCGGCCGTCTGGTCACTAAGGCAGTGTCATGATGAATCGATTGCCGGCGACTCCTGCGGCGGTATTGCTGTGCGGTGTGTTGATGGTGGGGGTGGTGTTGTCCCTGACCGAGGGCGCGGTGTCCATGCCTGCCTCCGGCAGCCTGGCCGCGATCTGGGATGCGTTGTTCAACAGTGAGCGCTCCGGGTTACTCGGCCACGAGAAGATCATTGTGCTGGAGCTCCGCTTGCCGCGTTTGCTGCTGGCCATGCTGGTTGGGGCCATTCTGGCTCAGTGCGGTGCGGTGATGCAGGGGCTGTTCCGTAATCCCCTGGCAGACCCGGGTATCATTGGGGTGTCCTCCGGGGCAGCGGTAGGTGCGGTGCTGGCGATCGTGCTGTTACCGGTGGCGTGGCAGGTCTGGGCGGTACCGTCTTCGGCTTTTGTCGCCGGGCTGCTGACCACGTTACTGGTGTATTCGCTGGCGCGTTCTTCGGCTGGGACCTCAGTGGTGATGCTGCTGCTGGCCGGGGTGGCGGTGGCGGCGTTCGCTGGGGCAGGGATCGGCTTTCTCAGTTATTTCACCGACGATACCCGGCTGCGGGAGCTCAGCGTCTGGCAGATGGGCTCGCTGAATGGGGCCAATCATCAGCAGGTGCTACTGGCGTTGGTGGCGTTTGTGATGCTGGCGACCTGGTTTCAGCGCCGTGCCGGGCCGCTCAATGCTTTTTTGTTGGGGGAATCCGAGGCGCGCCATCTGGGGGTGCCGGTGGAGCGCATGAAACTGGAGTTGATTGTGCTGGCGGCGCTGGGGGTGGGCATTGCGGTGGCGTGCAGCGGCATTATCGGCTTTGTAGGGCTGGTGGTGCCGCATCTGGTGCGCTTGTCCTGCGGCCCGGATCACCGCCGCCTGTTACCGCTGTCGGCACTGACCGGGGCCGTGCTGCTGATGCTCTCGGACCTGGCGGCGCGCACCCTGGTGAGCCCGGCTGAATTGCCCGTGGGATTGTTGACCGCCTTGTTGGGTGCGCCGTTCTTTCTGATCCTGCTGCTGCAACAGCGTAAGCAATGGAGTCTGTCCGGTGCTTGAGCTTTGTGATCTGCTTGTTGAAGCCGGTGGTCGGCGTTTGCTGCAACTGGACAATCTGACCTTGCCCGCGGGGCAGTTTGTGGCATTGCTGGGGCCCAATGGTGCGGGGAAATCTTCCTTGCTCAAGGCCATCAGTGGCGAGGTGGCTTGTCGTGGCGAGTTGCTTTTTCATGGTCAATCACTGCGACACTGGAACACTCAGGAGCGGGCCCGACATGTGGCAGTGCTACCCCAGGCCAGCAGCCTGACGTTCCCGTTCAGTGCCCGTGAAGTGGTCGAGATGGGGCTGATGCCGTTGTCGTTGTCGCGCCAGGCCGGCGCCGATGTGGTGCGGGCCGCCATGATCGATGCGGATTGCCTGCACCTGGCTGCGCGCAGCTTTCCCGGCCTGTCCGGTGGTGAAAAGCAGCGGGTGCACCTGGCTCGGGTGTTGGTGCAGTTGGTGCAGGCCGAGAAGACGCCACTGTTGTTACTGGATGAACCCGTGTCTGCACAGGATCTGGGGCAGCAACACAATATTTTGCGGTTGGCAGTGCGGCTGGCGCAGCAGCGCCGCATTACCGTCCTGGCGGTGTTGCACGACCTGAATCAGGTGCTGCGCTACGGCATGCGCTGTCTGGTGCTGGCAGAGGGAGAGCTGGTGGCGGATGGAGAGCCGGAAGCTGTACTCACCCCGCACCGAATCGAAGAGGTGTGGGGGTATCGTCCCGAGCGATATACAACAGAAGAGCGTTTTGCGTTGCTCTGAAAATGCTACAGTGCGTTCCAGAATCCTCACTGGAGCGATGCGTGAACCCGCAAGACATTCCCAACGCGGTTGAATCCCTGGCCCTTCAATTGACCCGCCAGCGTCTGATGGTGGTGACGGCAGAGTCCTGCACCGGCGGCGGTATCGCCCAGGCCATGACGGCCGTACCTGGCTCGTCTGCCTGGTTCGAGCGCGGGATGGTGTGCTATTCCAATGACGCCAAGCAGGACCTGCTGGGTGTGCAGGCGCAGACACTGGCCAGCCACGGAGCGGTCAGTGAAGCGGTGGCGCTGGAGATGGCCCGCGGTGCCATCGAGCATTCCCGCGGCCATATCAGTGTGGCTGTGACCGGCGTGGCCGGGCCGGATGGCGGCACCGCTGACAAGCCCGTGGGCACGGTGTGGATCGCCTGGGGTCAGAAGCTGGGGTATGCCGAGGCCCGCTGTTTCCAGTTTGAGGGTGACCGCGATGCCGTTCGTCAGCAGACCATTCTGGAAGCCCTCAAGGGCTTGATCGCGCGCCTCCAGTAGCCACAATCAGACGGACTTTATCGTACGCATCCCTGGATCTGACAAACAGGGTTGCAAAGGACAGGAATACCTGTTCATAATACTGTCCATATTGTCAGTGCTGGCTGAAAGGTCAGTTTCGACGACACAGATACCGGCGATGCAATGACTGTCACGCCGACACAGGAGAGGGGTCACAATGAGCGATAAATCCAAGGCGTTGTCCGCCGCACTGTCCCAGATCGAACGCCAGTTCGGTAAAGGTTCTGTCATGCGTATGGGCGACCAGAAGCGTGAGCGGATTCCGGCCATTTCCACCGGCTCCCTGGGCCTGGACATCGCCCTGGGCATTGGCGGATTGCCGAAAGGCCGTATCGTGGAAATCTACGGTCCGGAATCCTCCGGTAAAACCACCCTGACCCTGAGCGTGATCGCCGAAGCCCAGAAAAAAGGCGCGACCTGTGCCTTCGTGGATGCAGAACACGCGCTGGACCCGGACTATGCCGAGAAGCTGGGCGTGAACGTGGACGACCTGATCGTCTCTCAGCCGGATACCGGTGAACAGGCGCTGGAGATCACCGACATGCTGGTACGTTCCGGTGCGGTAGATGTGATCATTGTTGACTCCGTGGCGGCGTTGGTGCCGAAGGCAGAAATCGAAGGTGAAATGGGCGATGCCCACGTGGGCCTGCAGGCTCGTCTGATGAGCCAGGCGCTGCGGAAAATTACCGGTAACGTGAAAAATGCCAACTGTCTGGTGGTGTTCATCAACCAGATCCGCATGAAGATCGGTGTGATGTTCGGCAACCCGGAAACCACCACCGGCGGTAATGCGCTCAAGTTCTATTCCTCCGTACGTCTGGATATCCGTCGTATCGGTGCAGTGAAACAGGGCGACGAAGTCACCGGTAACGAAACCCGGGTGAAGGTGGTGAAGAACAAGGTATCGCCGCCGTTCCGTCAGGCCGAATTCCAGATTCTCTATGGGCAGGGCATTAACCAGCTCGGCGAGGTCCTGGATCTGGGTGTGCAGCAGGGGCTGGTGGACAAATCCGGTGCCTGGTATGCCTACAAGGGCGACAAGATTGGCCAGGGCAAGCAGAACGCCTGTGAGCACCTGCGCGAAAACCCGGCCATTGCCCAGGAAATCGAGAAAGAAATCCGTGCACGGCTGCTGGCCGTACCGGGCGAGGCACCGGTAGAAGCGGAAGAGGAAGCCGAACTGGGCGATGAATAAACCGCTCACGGAATCCGAGTTGCGTCAGCGGGCGGTGAGCCTGCTGGCGCGTCGGGATCACGCCCGCCGCGAGCTGGAAACCAAGCTGCGCAGCAAGGTGGGCGATCATCCGGCCTTGGCGGCGGTGATCGAGTGGTGTGAAGAACATGGCTTCATCGATGACCGGCGCTTTGCCGGTTTTTTTGTGCGCTCGCGCATCGACCGGGGCCAGGGGGTGTTGCGTATCCGTCAGGAGTTGCAGCAACGCGGGGTTGCCAGCGAGCTGATCGAGTCCGCTTTGCAGGAGACCGAGGTGGACTGGTTTGCCCTGGCCAGGGAAGTGCGCGCCCGCCGCTTTCGGCAATATCCCCAGGACCAGAAAGAAAAAGCCAGACAATTGCGTTTCCTGCAAGGGCGCGGTTTTGACGCTGAACAAAGCTTTGCCGCGTTGGTACCGGGCGACGAGGAGATGGCGTAGTCCTGTCCTGAAAATAGAGGCTCATCTCGGATTTCCGGGAAAGGCCTGATTTAATCCCTTCCCTTGCCGTAGGAGCGTCGGTTATTCGCTCTGCTCACCCCTTCGGGGCCGCCCTGCGGGCGTTCCTTCGCTGCGCTCGGTGGCGGCGCGATCCCAAACTCCCGTTAATCCACGATGAACCAAAAGAGAGCCTTGCCACGTTGGGCTCTGCACAGAGGAGGTAGTGGCCTGAATTAGGTTCGCGGCGTATCCTGCCGCTTTCCGCTTGCGTGAGAGTGTCCATGGAATACCTTTCTGACCCTTGGTTGGTCGCTGCCTTGCTGGGGGCCGGTGTGTTGGCGGGGTTTATCAATACGCTGGCGGGCGGGGGCGGGTTGCTGATTCTGCCGCTGCTAATGCTCAGCGGTATGGGGGCGGCGCTGGCCAATGGCACCATGCGGGTCGGTGTGCTGATCCAAAGCATTGAGGCGGTCCGCCAGTTCAACAAGCGTGGCACCATGCCGTTCAAACCGTTACCTGCGATCCTGGTCCCGTGTCTGCTGGGAACCCTGGTCGGCGCCCTGGCAGCAGCTTACCTGCCCGAAACCATCCTCAAGCCAGTATTGCTGGGTACCCTGGTGGTGGTGGCGTTGTTGATGGTCCTGAAACCCAACCAGATGAACCCCGGTCCTGATGAGGTGCCGCAGGTGCCAGGGGAATCCCTGCCTGCCTGGCTCGGCCTGTTCTTCGCCGGGGTGTACGGGGGATTTGTGCAGGCGGGGGTGGGTTTTGTGCTGATCGCGGTGTTGGTCGGCCAGATGCGCTATGACCTGCTACGGGGTAATGCCCTGAAACTGGCGATAACCGGTAGCTTCACGGTGTTGGCGCTGGGCATCTTCATGTGGCGGGATCAGGTGGCCTGGTTGCCTGGCCTGGTGGTGGCTGCCGGGACGCTGGTAGGGGTTCGGCTAGGCGTGGGATTTGCCCATCGGGTATCCCCGGTGGTGCTCAAGCGCTTGTTGCTGGTGATGGTGCTGACGGTCTGTCTGGCCGCCGCGATCAGGGGCTGAGTTGAAAGTTTAACGTTCAAAGCTGAAAAGCGCGGGCCGGGTATGTCTGGCCTGGATCTGTCGTGCCAGCACCGATATCCCGGGGCCGTGGGCAAGGCTTCGCAACCTCCCTCGGCCTCACCCGAGTTTGAACTTTCAACGTTGGACGTTGAACTCCCCCTGCCTTCTATTCCCATCGCAACTGCGCCCTATGGGCGCTATACTCGGCGCTTTCCGATAGCCAGCCAAGATACCGTTTTTCCTATGAAGAGTGCTGAACTACGCCAGGCCTTTCTGGATTACTTCGCCAGCCAGGGACACACCAAGGTGCCGTCTTCCTCTCTGGTGCCTTATAACGACCCGACCCTGCTGTTCACCAATGCAGGCATGAACCAGTTCAAGGACGTGTTCCTGGGCCGTGAAAGCCGCGATTACACCCGTGCCACCAGCTCACAACGCTGTGTTCGCGCCGGTGGCAAGCACAACGATCTGGAAAATGTGGGTTATACCGCCCGTCACCACACCTTCTTTGAAATGCTGGGTAACTTCAGCTTCGGTGACTACTTCAAGCGCGAAGCCATCAAGTTCGCCTGGGAATTCCTGACGGGCACCCTGGGCCTGCCGGAAGAGCGGTTGTGGGTCACGGTGCATATTTCTGATGATGAAGCCGCGGATATCTGGCTGAAAGAAATGGGCGTGAGTGCCGAACGGTTCTCCCGTCTTGATGAAGACAATTTCTGGCAGATGGGGGACACCGGTCCCTGTGGTCCCTGTTCGGAAATCTTCTACGATCACGGGGCAGATGTCCCCGGCGGCCCTCCTGGCTCGGAAAACGATGACCTGGACCGCTACATCGAGATCTGGAACCTGGTGTTCATGCAGTACGACCGTCAGGAAGACGGCGAGCTGAAACCGCTGCCCAAGCCCAGTGTCGATACCGGTATGGGGCTCGAGCGTATTGCCGCAGTGCTGCAGGGCGTCCATTCCAACTACGAAATCGACATGTTCCAGGCGTTGCTACAGGCCGCGGCCCAGGCCATCGGCTGCAATGATTTGGAAGAGAAGTCCCTGCGCGTGATCGCCGATCACATCCGCTCCTCCAGCTTCCTGATTTGCGACGGGGTGATCCCGTCCAATGAAGGCCGTGGCTATGTGCTGCGGCGGATCATTCGCCGCGCGCTGCGTCATGGCCATAAGCTGGGTCAGGACAAGCCGTTTTTCTCTACCCTGGTAACAGCCCTCGTCGAGCAGATGGGTGAGGCGTACCCGGAACTGGCACGGGAGCAGGCCCGTATCGAAAAGGCCCTGCTGGCAGAGGAAGAGCAGTTTGGTCGCACGCTGGCCGCAGGCATGAAGGTACTGGAAGCGGCCATTGCCGAGCTGCAGGGCAAGACCCTGTCCGGCGAGGTGCTGTTCAACCTGTACGACACCCATGGTTTCCCGCCGGATCTCACCGCCGACGTGGCCCGGGAGCGGGACCTGGAAGTGGACATGGCCGGCTTCGAGAAAGCGATGGAAGCCCAGCGTGAGCGCGCCCGCGGTGCCGGCAGCTTTGCCAACGATTACAGCGATCGTCTGAATATCGAGGCGGAAACCGGCTTCTCCGGTTACGAAAAACTGGCTGATGACGATGAAATCGTCGGTCTCTATCGCGATGGTGAAGCGGTGGACAGCCTGGCAGCGGGCGAGGAGGGCATGGTGGTACTGGCCAGCACGCCGTTCTATGCCGAGTCCGGTGGCCAGGTCGGCGATACCGGTTTTCTGGTGAAAGGTGACAGCCGTTTTGCTGTGGCCGACACCAAAAAGCGTCAGGCGGCGCATGTGCATTTGGGCAGCATGGAAAGTGGTTCCCTCAACGTGGGCGACAAGGTATCGGCTTATGTCGATGTAGAGCGTCGCAAGGCCATCATGCGCAATCACTCTGCAACTCACCTGATGCACGCAGCGCTGCGTGACGTGCTGGGCGAGCATGTACAGCAGAAGGGCTCGCTGGTCGCCGAAGACTATCTGCGTTTCGATTTCTCTCACGGCGAGGCGGTTAGCGACGCCCAGCGTGAGCAGATCGAAACCATCGTCAATCGCCAGATTCTGGCCAACACTGCGGTGTCCACTGAGTTGATGGATATCGACGCCGCCCGTGACGCCGGCGCCATGGCGTTGTTTGGTGAGAAGTACGACGATCAGGTGCGTGTCCTCACCATGGGCAGCGATGGCTTCTCGAAGGAACTGTGTGGGGGAACGCACGTGAGCCGCACCGGTGACATCGGGTTGTTCCGCATTACTCTGGAAGCCTCGGCAGCTGCCGGAGTCCGTCGGATCGAAGCGGTCACCGGTGAGAATGCGCTTGCCGCTATGCGCAAGCAGGAGCAGGCCCTCAGTGATATTGCCGCCACGGTAAAAAGCACGCCGGATAATGCCGCAGAGCGGGTCCGCAACCAGGCGCAAAAAGTGCGTGAGCTGGAAAAGGAAATTGAACGCCTGAAGCAAAAGCTGGCGAGTGGGGCGGGCAGCGACCTTACCGACAGCGTGCAGGACATCAATGGCGTGAAGGTGCTGGCCACCCAGGTGGACGGTGCCGATGGCAAGACCCTGCGGGTCACCATGGACAAGCTGAAAGACAAGCTCGGTTCGGCGGTGATTCTGCTGGCGGCAGTAGAGGGTGACAAGGTGGCCCTGGTGGCCGGTGTTACCAAAGACCTGACCGATCGTTTCAAGGCGGGAGATCTGCTCAAGCATGTGGCCGAGCAGGTCGATGGTCGTGGCGGCGGTCGCCCGGATATGGCGCAGGGTGGTGGCAACAACCCTGCGGCCCTGCCCGCAGCACTGGAGAGTGTGAAGGACTGGGTGGCCGGCTGATTCTGCGGTGTCGTGACGGGGCGGTTTGCCCCGTCGGTTACGGTACTTACAGGCTCTCTGGCAGGCTCTCCCGCCACCCCAACATGAAATCCGGGCGCGTTTCTGCTAAAGTAACGCGCTCTTTTTTGCAGACAAAGCGACTATATGGCTCTTATCGTGCAGAAATACGGCGGTACCTCGGTAGGTACGGTCGAACGCATACAAGCCGTTGCCGACAAGGTAGCCGGCTTCCATAAACGGGGTGATCAGGTTGTGGTGGTGGTCTCTGCCATGAGCGGCGAAACCAACCGACTGATCGAGCTGGCCAAAGGCATCAGCGACAGCCCTTCTCCACGGGAAATGGACGTGCTGGTCTCTACCGGTGAGCAGGTGACGATCTCCCTGTTGTCCATGGCCTTGCAGAAACTGGGTCTGGATGCCCGTTCCTATACCGGTTCCCAGATTCCCCTGCGTACGGACAATTCCTACTCCAAAGCCCGTATCGAAGAAATCGACGACAAGAAAATGCGCGCCGATCTCAACGCCGGCCGTGTGGTCGTGGTAGCCGGTTTCCAGGGCGTGGACGCGGACGGCAACATTACCACCCTGGGTCGTGGCGGCTCTGATACCACTGCTGTTGCTCTGGCGGCAGCGCTGAAGGCGGATGAATGCCAGATCTACACTGACGTGGATGGCGTATACACCACCGACCCTCGCGTGGTGGACAATGCTCGCCGGCTGGACACGATTACCTTTGAAGAAATGCTGGAAATGGCCAGTCAGGGCTCCAAGGTCCTGCAGATCCGTTCTGTGGAATTCGCCGGCAAATACAATGTGCCGCTGCGTGTTCTCTCCAGCTTCCAGGATGGTCCTGGAACCCTAATTACCGTCGACGACGAGGTTGATATGGAAAAGCCGGTAATCTCCGGAATTGCCTTTACCCGTGATGAAGCCAAGATCATCGTGCGTGGCGCCCCGGATACCCCGGGCATTGCCTACAAGATCCTCGGCCCGGTAAGTGCAGCCAATATTGAAGTAGACATGATCGTACAGAACGTGGGTAAGGACGGCGCTGCCGACTTCACCTTTACCGTTCACCGCAACGATTTTGGCCGTGCTCAGGAAGCCCTGCGCAATGCGTCTGAAGAACTGGGGCAGCCGGAAATCATTGGCGATGACAAGATTGCCAAGGTCTCTCTGGTGGGTGTGGGCATGCGCTCCCACGCGGGCGTTGCTTCCAAGATGTTCGAAGCCCTGGCCAAAGAAGGCGTTAACATCGAGATGATCTCCACCTCTGAAATCAAGGTGTCTGTGGTCATCGCCGAGAAGTATCTGGAGCTGGCCGTTCGTGCCCTCCATTCCGCGTTCGAGCTGGACCAGCCTGTCGCATAACGGACATACTGTTCGGAAGGATGGGGCGACGACCGGTAGGTTCCGCCTCGTCCTGCGGCAAGACTTGAGAATTCGATTCATGCATACTTACGCCCCCGTGCCTGCGGTGGGCAAATGGTCCTCGCACCAAGGAGTCGTCATGGACGGCAGCCCGGTAACTTCGGGTACGGATTGCGCTCACGGAAATCAAGGACCCCAGGAGGGATCATTATGCTTATTCTTACGCGTCGAGTCGGAGAGACCCTGATGGTCGGTGACGAAGTCACCGTGACTGTTCTGGGCGTCAAAGGCAACCAGGTCCGCATCGGTGTTAACGCGCCGAAAGAAGTTGCGGTGCATCGAGAAGAAATCTATCAACGGATTCAGCACGAAAAATCAACAGACGGTGAGTCTGCCTGATTTTTGGGCTGTATTTTCTCCGTAAAATCGTTATGATGCGCGGCGTGTCGGGAAACAGCGCCAACCAAGAGCGACCAATTCCCTGACAACATGCAGTTCCGCATTCCGGAGAGGTGGGTGAGTGGCTGAAACCAGTTCCCTGCTAAGGAACCATACGGGTTACCGTATCGCGGGTTCGAATCCCGCCCTCTCCGCCATATTCCAAAACGCCCCGCATCGCGGGGCGTTTTTCGTTTGGGGCGATGGCCTTTCCCTCAGTGGTCGCCCGGCAGCTGATCCCTGCGCCTGTGCGCCAACATGCGCTACACTACGTCCCCGAATTTTTTACGGCTTAAGGTGACCCCATGACCGATACCCTGACCATTGCCCGCCCGGACGACTGGCATCTGCATTTTCGTGACGGTGAATTGCTGGCGGAAACGGTGCCGGCCACGGCCAATGTCTTCGGTCGCGCGATTGTCATGCCGAACCTGACGCCGCCGGTGAACACGGTGGCCCAGGCGGCCGAGTACCGTGAACGCATCATGGCGCAGGTCCCGGCCGGGGTAACCTTTGAGCCGTTGATGGTCTTGTATCTCACCGACAGCACGCCGGTGGAGGAAGTCGCGCGCGCAGCACAAAGTGATTTTGTGCATGCCTTCAAGCTGTATCCCGCCGGGGCAACAACCAATTCCGACAGCGGGGTCACTGATCCGGGCAAGATCATGCATCTATACGAGGCCATGGAAAAGCACGATGTGCCGCTGCTGGTTCATGGCGAAGTGACGGATGCAGAGATCGATATCTTTGACCGCGAAAAGGTGTTTATCGACCGCTACCTCAACGAGATTCGTCGGCAATTCCCTGGCCTGCGGATTGTCTTTGAGCATGTCACGACTGCTGAGGGCGTGAACTTTGTGCGTGAGGCCAGTGCGTTGACGGCCGCCACGGTGACGCCGCAGCACCTGCTGATGAACCGCAACGACTTGCTGGTGGGTGGCGTGCGCCCGCATAACTACTGCCTGCCGATTCTCAAGCGCCGTCAGCATCAGGAAACCATCCAGAAAGCGGTACTGGAAGGCCATGAGCGCTTTTTCCTGGGCACCGATTCCGCTCCCCATGCCCGTAACAAAAAAGAAGCGGCCTGTGGTTGCGCCGGTTGCTATTCCGCTCGCGCGGCGTTGCCGCTGTATGCCTCTTTCCTCGAACAGCACAATGCGCTGGACAAGCTGGAAGGGTTTGCCAGCCATTTCGGGGCGGATTTTTATCGGCTGCCGCGTCACACCGATACCGTCACCCTGGTGCGCAAGCCCTGGTCGGTGCCGGAGGTAATTGATGCCGCCGGGGAAGCCATGGTGCCGTTTTATGCCGGTCAGGAGCTGCCCTGGTCTCTGGCGTAATGCCTCAGGTAACGCATTCTCCTGACATTCAGGATGATCGCCTGCCGGTGATTGTCCTGAGCGGCTTTCTGGGCAGTGGCAAGACGACCCAGCTGAACCACTGGCTATCGCAACGGCAAGACCTTGCGGTGGTGATCAATGAGCTGGGCGATATCGGCATTGATCAGCATCTGACTGAGGCTCAGGGCGTCCCCGTGACCCTGCTGGCCGGTGGCTGTGTTTGTTGTGTGGTGCAGGGCTCGCTTTCCTCCACCCTGCGTAATCTGTTCATGGCGCGCAAGAATGGCGAGATCCCGCCGTTCAACAGGCTGGTGCTGGAAACCACTGGTGCGGCAGAACCTTCTGGCGTGGTCGCTCCCTTGCAACAGGATCCGTGGCTGCGAAAACGGTTTGTCTGCCAGTCGGTGATCACGCTGGTGGATGCCCAGGCCGGTGTCGCGGCACTGGAGCGTCATCCTGAGTGTCTGGAGCAGGTGCAAGGGGCGGATCAACTGCTCATCAGCAAGTCCGATCTGTGCACACCCGACTCTCTGGCCGAGTTGAAAGCGCAGCTTGCCCTTCTGAACCCTGACGCAAGCGTTCTGTTGTCACCCGGACCGACGTCCTTGCTCGATCAGGTTTTCCCGCGCCGTTGCCGGATCACGGGGCCCCTGACGTTGTCCACCGGCGTTAGCCTGCAGCCGCAGTTGTCGTCAGTGTCGGTGTCTCGACATCAACTCCACAGTGCCTCATTGCGTTGGGAGGGGCGCTTGTCCTGGCCCCACTGGCAGGCGGCGTTGCAACAACTTGGGAACCAGTGTGGTGAATCTCTGGTCCGTCTCAAAGGGCTGCTCAAGGTAGAAGGCCTTGATGGGCCCTTGCTGGTGCAGTGGACCGGACAAGGGGAGCCGGCGTTATCACCGATGAACGCGTGGCCGGACGGGGATACCACCACCCGGCTGGTGGTGATTGTGCGTCACGATAATCCTGACTTTGTTCATGAACAGGTGGCACACTGGCAGGCATTGCTGCAACAGCTGGGTTGACACAGGACGCTCTCTCCATGGGTTATCTCTTCCTCTCCATTGCGATTCTTGCCGAAGTCGTGGCGACCACGGCGCTGAATGCGTCGCAGGGTTTTACCCGCCTGTGGCCTTCGGTGATCACTTTGCTGGGCTACGGGATTGCTTTCTATGCGTTGTCGCTAACGCTGCGCACCGTTCCCATGGGAATCGCCTATGCCGTCTGGGCGGGGGTTGGTATTGTGTTGATTGCGCTGGTCGGGGCGGTGTTTCTGAAACAGCAACCTGATTTGCCAGCGATGATCGGGATGGCGTTTATCATCGTTGGGGTGGTGCTGGTGACGTTTGTGTCCCGTACCGGCGCCCACTGAATTGTGTCCTCAGCCACAACCCAATACACCGCGACAACATAAGGAGCAGCCGTGACAGAGCGAATGGATAGCGTTGAGAAGGCGGTCGATTACGTCATTGAGAAGACCGGCGGGGAGATTCGCCTGGCCATGCCCTTGGGACTGGGCAAGCCCAACCGTTTTTTGAATGCCCTTTATCAGCGTGTTGAACACGATCCTGCTCTGTCGCTGGATATTTTCACGGCGCTGTCACTGGGCAAGCCTGGTGCGGGCAGTGATCTGGAAAAACGGTTTCTCGACCCTTTCGCCGAGCGGATCTTTGCGGATTACGAGCCCCTTGCCTACCTGAAACCCCAGAAGAAGGGGGCGTTGCCCGCCAATATCCGGGTGTTCGAATTCTTTGTGCAGCCCGGCAGCATGCTGGGCAGCGATGTGGCGCAGCAGCATTACATCAGCAGTAACTACACCCACGTGGCCCGAGACCTCAATGCCCGCAAGATCAATGTGGTGGCGCAAATGCTGGCGCACCGCGTGGTGGACGGTGAGGACCAGTACAGCTTTTCCTGCAACCCTGAGGTGACGCTGGATCTGCTGCCGTTGCTCAAGGCGCGCCGGGAGGCCGGAGAGACGATCGTGGCGGTGGGCCAGTTGCATCGTGATCTGCCGTTTATGGAAAACGATGCCATGGTGGGTGATTGGCTGCCGGAAATGGACTTGCTGGTGGATGACCCTGATGGCCATCGTTGCCTGTTCAGCACCCCGAACATGCCGGTGAATATTCAGGATCATTTTGTTGGGCTGCATGCGTCCACGCTGGTCAAGGATGGTGGCACGTTACAGATTGGCATCGGTGCTTTGGGTGATGCCCTGGTGCACCATCTTCGCCTGCGCGAACAGGATAACCAACGTTACCTGTCTCCCTTGAAAGCCTGGCAGATTCCCGGGGAGCATCAGGCTCTGATTGATCAGGAGGGGGGTACCGCACGCTTTCAGGAAGGCCTGTACGGGTGCAGTGAAATGGTGACCCACGGTCTGTTGCAGCTGGTAGACGACAAGATTATTCGCCGGCCTGTGTATGACTGGGCCCCCCTGCAACAGCTGGAAATGCATAACCCGGCCGAACCCGGCTTGGCCCTGCTGGATGCGCTGCGTGAGCAGTCTGCGATCAGTCGGCGTCTGGATCGCGCCCAGTTACGGTTGCTGAAACGCTTCGGGATTTTCCGTGAGGGCGTGACCAAGAAGGGCGAGCAACTGTTGCTGCCCAATGAGGTTGCGGTGGCCAATGATCTGGATGATCGTGCCACTCGCGAGGCGCTGAAAGCCGTGTTTGGCGACCGGCTCAAGGGGGGCATGGTCATGCATGGAGGCTTCTTCCTCGGGCCAAAGGCATTTTACGACCGGCTGCGCGGGATGGATGACGCGGAACGGGCGGCCATCAACATGACCCGCATCAGTTATGTCAATCATCTGTACGGTGATGAGACCCTCAAACGTCTGCAGCGTCAGGATGCACGCTTTGTCAATACTGCCTTTACGGTGACCTTGCTGGGTGCCGCGGTGGCGGATCAGATTGATGATGGCCGTGTGCTCAGCGGGGTCGGCGGGCAGTACAACTTTGTCAGTCAGGCTCATGAACTGGAGGGCGCGCGTTCTGTGATCATGGTACGCGCCTGGCGAGAGCGGGGCGGTGAGGCCATGAGTAATGTGGTGTTCTCCTATGGCCATAATACGATTCCCCGTCACCTGCGTGATATTGTCGTGACCGAATATGGGGTGGCGGACCTGCGTGGCAAGACCGATGAGGAAGTGATCATGGCCATGCTCAATGTGGCTGACAGTCGCTTCCAGATTGAATTGATGGAGCAGGCCCAGGCCGCGGGCAAACTGCGCAAGGACTATCAGATCCCCGAGCCCTATCGCCGTAACAACCCCGAACACCTGCATGAGATTGCTGCAAACAACGGTGAGCAGAGTTTCCCCTTGTTCCCGTTGGGGAGTGACTTTACCGATACAGAGCAGCGCTTGCTCAAGGCGCTGACATGGCTCAAGGAAAAAGTCAGCCACAAGGAATACCTGGAGCTGGGGCGTGACGCGCTGTTCAACGAAGGCAGTGAGGCTGAATTTGAGCGCGAGTTGGAGCGGATGGACATGAAAACGCCGGAGGGGGTCCGTGAACATGTTTACCAGCGGTTACTGCTCACCGCACTTGAGGCAGTGAGCCACTGACAGCTGACGGTCAGTTATCCTGTTCACAGGACAAGGATGTCCTGTGAACATGGCTTCTCGACGGGGCGGTGCAGGGCGCGATTATTCCGGTTTGTCTTTTTTGCGCTCTTCCGGTTTTACCGGTTTGCGCGCTGCAGGGCCGGAGCGGCCTGAGAGCACTCGCCAGAAAGGAATGCGGCGGGTGACAGACACCATTTCATCTACCGTGTCGCCAATGCCGGACAGACGATCCACGGTATCGCGCAGGCCTACCAGTTCATCCACGTGTTCGGAAATCTTGAACACCACCATGTAGAACTCAAGCAGAGCTCGCAGCACGGAAGCCAGTACCAGGAAGGTGATTGGCGCTGCCACGAAAAAGTAGAAAAGACCACGCCAGGTAGATGCCATAAAGGCTTCCACACAAAGGTATAACAGGCCGAGGCCGATACCGAACAGGGCGATACCATACACTCCCGGCAACACCTGGATGATCATGTATTTATCAAAGCGAAAGTTAAACAGTTCGCGCCAGTACTGAACGATCCAGAAAAAACCGCGGCGCAGCTTTACATTCACTTTCTTCGGTGCCACTTCCGGCGCCGCATTCTCTTTTTTATCTACCATTTTGCGTACTGCTCCTCGACAAAACCGTAGTGTGCCTGGATGGGAATAGTGCGACCGTCCTTGAGTGTCAATTCACCATCGAAACGGCCAAACAGCTGATTAAAATTACTGGCAAAGAGGCCAAGATCGAGGCGCTCTTTGTGGTTGCCGCTGGGGGTAAAGCGCAGATTGACCTGACCACACAGGCTGCGAATTTGCCAGGGTTGCATCAGGTCATCGCGGTGGTAATCAAATATCACGCCAGCGGTAGGTACCATGACGTCATCTACCCACAGGCAGTTTTCGGAAAAAGTCGTCTCATTGACACCGCAAGACAGATTCAGGCCAATACGGGTGTCGCCGACCTTGCTGGACAGGCAGGCCCAGTTCCAGAAGGTTTCCCTGCGCATGTAACCGGCGGAAAAGTCATGGTGTCCACAGGCCCCCAGTTCAGATAGATCCTGGCGGTGGCCGTTGCGAGTGAGGTTGCCGGTTACGGTGCGACCGGCAACCTTGTTGGCATACACCCAGCCATTGACGCCGGTGCGGGTGCACAGTGACATCGGTTGATACTGGTCACCCTCACTGAGCACGGCTTCCAGTGACAGGCCATCGAGACTGATACTCAGGGTCTTGGTCAGTGAACCCTGGTTGTCCTGGTAGCCAAGTCGGATATCGACCCCTTTTTGTTTGAAATGGCTTTCGCCTACCCGGGGTGAGGCGGACATGTTCAGGTCGCGCCCCAGAGGCGAGCGCCAGGTGTATTCCTTCAATTCGCCGGTTTTCGGTTCGAAAATATAGAAGAAAGCCATTCCCAGATAGGCCGTATGGGCAAAGGCGCAACCGGCCAGAAGCTGGTCACTGATGATGCCGAAATACTGGAACTGTTTGTAATGAAAATGCCGGGCGAAACGCGAGGCTGGTTTGCCCATGGGGGTGCGATAGTCCGCTTCCCGGCCGTTGATATGAGCAACGGTATGCGGAAAAACGCCCAAGGCGACCTGGCCCTGATCGTCGACCAGAGTGGCGGGTTGTGGCTGGAAATTCATGTGTTGGGCCAAGTGACAGGAACAATAAAGCCCGGTTCCGGGCGCAAAGCTGACAGCACCATGACCGGGCGAGAATGTTCCTCAACATAGTCAATGAGCGAGCGGGTATCAATGGTGTTGGTACTTTTGTCCGACATGGACGGACAAGACCAGAAAGTCCGCGGTATGGTGTGCCACTGTTGTGATGGCAGTCCGCGGGCAGGTAGCCACCAACCTCGTTCGTGGCGGGGGTGTCGTAGCGGCTGCTCGGGATGGCCACTGCGGTAGAAGAGCCTGCCGCGGGTCAATAATGCTTGTCCGTCGACCTTCCAGCCTGTCTCGCTGAGCGTGCGACTGGCTTGGCTGCTTTGGCTGCGAGGCAGTTGCTCCCCATGCAGATGAGCAATTTTGCGGGCGAGGGTATCTCTACGGTTAGGCCCGTACCATTGGTCTGGTGTTCCCAGATAGAATTTCAGGGCCAGTTCCCAGTGCCATAGTTTGCCGGTATCCAGATCACGTACCAACAAGTCCAGTTCACCGAGGGTGCGCTGTTCATCCCGGATGGGCAGGTTTCGCGCCACCAGTTCCAGTCCGCTGCTGTGTTCCACCAAAGCGGCGACCTGATTTTCGAATTGAAGCCCAATTCTGCTCGGCTGAGGCTGGCCCATCAGGAAGTGAGCTGCACGGGAGGGCAAGGCAGGGTCCCGTTGCCACTCCCTCAGCAGCCAGCAACCAGCATCTTCCCAGGGGGATGCCGGGATCAATGGCGGGGCTTGAACCAGCCACTGGAGCTGGGTCATCACCGCCCCGCCAGGCGGGGCGCCGATCATACCGAGGTGGTCAGGTCTTCACGTCGTCGCAGTTCGGACCGGACTTCCTCTGCCCAGTTGAGCCACGCTTGCTGGTCCAGAATACCGCGACGCAGGGTCAGGTAGGTGTACATGTTCTTGTCGCTGTCACGGTCATCCAGCTTGCGAGCCAGGTCTTCAAAAGTATTCAGGCGTTCGCGGCGCAGATCGGCCTGATCTTCCAGTTCCCGAAGGATAGAGGAAGGATCGCTCAGCGCCCCTCCGGCAATCTTGACCATAAACGCATCACGGATACGGGGCGGGGCAGCGGGTTTCCGCAGCCATCGGATTAACTCGTCTCGACCTTCTTCCGTGATCCGGTACATTTTCTTGTCCGGTTTGCCGTCTTGGGGAATATGGCGAAACTTCACCATGTCCTTCTCATTCAGTTTACCCAGTTCCAGGTAAATCTGTTGGTGGGTGGCATTCCATACCAGCCCGATGCTGTTGGCAAATTCGCGAGCGAGGTCGTAACCGCTGGCTTCCTGATCTTGTAGTAATACAAGTATGGCATGGCGCAATGACACGGCTGACTCCTCGGCAATCTCTTTTAGTTTTGATACCAGATTGATAGTAGAGAGCCGTGTTATTGCAGCGCAATCCGTTGAATAAGTAGTTTTGTAAAAACTTGGTGAAGTTAGCCAACAAGAGCGCGCCAGTGTAAGTATTTGTTATTAAAAGGCATGCACTATGTTGGCCAAGTGGTCTTGAATCGAAACGGGTGTCGCGTTGCTGTCATCAGTGTTTTGAAGGGAAATCCATCAGCATGCTGGCCTGGTATCGACAGGAGGCGGTTAGCTGCTCTTCGGTCAGTTTGGGGATCAAATTGTGGATCAGGCTGCGGGAGGCCTTACGGGTGGTTTCTACCCCCACGCTGGCGATCTTGCGCAGCACCGGACCGAATTTCAGCAGCGCCATGGGCTTTTCGAAGTACCAGTGTATGGATTCGTCGGTGACTTCCAGCAGGTATTCTTCCAGTTCCCGGCGGGCTTCTTCGAAATCCCCGTTCTCGCACAGCTGGGGCAGGTTGGCCCCCTTCATGGCGAGCCCTTCGTTAACCGGGAATGCTACATACCAGGTTTCCCCGTCCTCACCGGGTTGGCGCACCTGGTCCATGTAACTGGCAGAATCCTGGTTCTGTTTCAGGTCCATCTTGCGAGCGCTACGGCCGACCACCAGGGCGGTCGCTTTGCTGATGGTGGAACAGGTCATGTTGACCACCTTGAGCATGCCGGAAGACAGATTGGCGGCTTCCGAGGCGCGCAGCATGAACGCCTGCAGTGCCTCATCAATGAAGATGGCCATGATTTCCTCGATTTCCTTGGGTTGCGGCTTGCTGGCGCCACCCTGCATATCGCGGATAAAAGCGTCGGTTTTGGTGTGGAGAGTCTCGCTGGACTGAAAGGCCACATGAGGATTTGTCATTATTCGGCTCCCGATGACTGGAGGAAAGGATGATACCCATGGGTATTTGCCGACCCAATGACCAAAATTGCCGGGTTTCTATTTCTTTTTGTGGCGCAATGGCTGATGATTCGCGGCCATTGCCGGGTTTGCCGGGGTGAGGAGAAAACATGTTAGGCGTCATCCACGCGGATGCAGACCAGATCAAGCAATGGTTGCAACAGGCGAATATTCAGCATTACATCTGTGAGCACTGCCACGGCCTGCACCTGTCAGAATTGCAGGGGCGAGAAGGTGTGGTGGATGCGCGGCTGTTTGTGGAAGAGGATGGCGTGTTGCTGACCACGGAACTGGAAGTTCGGCCGGCGGCGCTGTTTGCAGTGCAAGCAGAGTTGAGCCGTCTGAATATGGCCTTTCCCTCCATCAAGCTGTTCCTTGACGTCAATGATGATTCCCTGCCCAGGCTGGTTGCCTGTGACCTGTTGTTGGGTCGCAGGGGGATTACGTTTGACCAGTTTATCTACTTCGTACAAGCCACCGTGGATGCCACCCTGCAACTGATGGATGAATGTCAGCAATTTCACTGGCTGATCTGGCCGGACGAAATGGATGGTGATGCTGCTCCTGGTGATGCCCTGCATTAGGAGCCTCCTGTGCACAAGACTGTGGATTGGCCCGAAGGCTTTGGCGCGGACCTCCATGAATATCTGATTCAGGAGCTGGTGGCGCGCGGCTATTGCGTCGCTCCGGGGTATTGCCCTCCTTCTCTGGTCCGGCAGCTTCGTGACGAAGCGCAGGCACGTGACGGTCTCGGAGAGTTTCGGCTTGCAGGCATTGGTCGCCGGCAGGAATTCCAGAAAGATACCCGTATACGCAGTGATCGGACCTGCTGGCTCAAGGGCGGCTCGCAGGCGCAAGCACAGTGGTTCGAGGCCATGGAGCAGCTTCGGCTCGAAGTGAACCGGGCCTTGTTCATGGGGTTGTTCGAGCTGGAATCCCATTTCGCCATTTATGGCCCTGGAGATTACTACCAGCGCCACCTGGACGCGTTTGCGGGCAACAATGGGCGTTTGTTGTCTGTTGTGCTTTACCTCAACGAAGATTGGCAGAGTGAGTGGGATGGGCGCTTGCGTATCTGGAATAGCCCTGATGCCAAGCTGGCAGACACAGAGGTTGAACCCCATGGGGGCACTCTGGTGGCCTTTCTGAGCGAGAAAATTCCCCACGAAGTCTTGGCAGCTACTCGGGAACGATACAGTATTGCCGGATGGTTTCGCTGCAACAACACTACTGCCGACTGGCTCGATCCACCACGCTGATCCTGGCTTTCCTGCTGGGGGCTGCGCCTGTCCATGCCCAGCTCTGTGGTGAGCCGGGTCGAGACGGTCAGGCGATCTCCGACCCCATTCTCAACAGTTATTTCACGGGAAGTGATGACGCTTCACTGGCGGCGGGAAGCCGTGAGCTGGTGTTGACTCGTGCCCGTGGTTCCTATCCGCTGCTTCCCGGCGATCTTGCCTTGTTGATGCAGGTGCAAGGGGCGACCATCAGTACCCGTAATGACCGTCGCTATGGCGTGCTGGCCTCCCACACGCTGAAGGCGGAATGGCTGCGTATCGACAGGGTTGACGGGGGGCGGGTGCAGGTAAAGGGCGCCGGGGCAGGCGGTGGATTGCTGCATGCCTATCACAACCAGCCCGCCGGTCCGGATCATGGGCGTGCCCGCTGGCAGCTTGTGCGGGTGCCCCAATTTGATGCCCTCACCCTGGATCAGGATGTACTGGCGTTGCCGTGGGATGGTTTTACCGGCGGTGTGCTGGCACTGGATGTGCGTCGCGGCCTGGCCCTGGCAGGCCATGCCCTGAATGTGGACGGGGCAGGTTTGCGAGGGGCGCCGGCGGTGTCGTTGCAGGGTGCGTTGGGGAATCCGGACGATTGGCGCTACAGCGCGCCAAACCCGGAGGATCAGGCGTTGGGCTATGGTCACCATGGCAGCAAGGGGGAAGGGATCGCCGGGACCCCGGTCATGATCGATCCGCAACAGCCAGGCTATCCGGAGGGTGGCATGGCGCGAGGCGCGCCAGCCACCGCAGGTGGCGGCGGTAACGCCATGGATATGTCCCATCGGTTGCTCGCCAGTGGTGGTGGCGGGGGTAACGGTCAACCCGGTCAGGCGGGCCAGCCGCAGTCAGGGGGTGGCCTGGGCGGTCACAAGGCTCCGCCGGGCCCCTGGTTGGGCAGTGGCGGTGGCGCCGCAGCCCGTTCGGTGGGCACGGGTGGCGATGGCGGTAGCGGTGGCGGCCTGATATTGATTCGGGCGGCGGCGGTGACCGGCCCTGGCGCTCTGACCTTGCGGGGAAATCCCGGCAGTGCAGCGGGCAAGGCCGGAGGCGGTGGTGGCAGCGGCGGTACCCTGTGGCTGGATATGCCCTCTGACGTGTCGTTGTCGCTGAAAGCGGATGTGTCCGGGGGGGCTGGAGCCGCGGGTGGCGGCAACGGCGGCGAAGGGCAGAGCTTGTCTGCTGATGGCCGGGAAGGTTTTCCCGCCTTTCCATTGTCAGGCGCTCAGGCCGGTTTCCGTTGTCGTCCGGCGGGACACTGGATTTCCGGTAGACTGTTTCTGGATAACGGCGCGGCGGATCCTGCCCAGGCCTTCAATGCCCGGTTTGACGATGGCGAACAACCGGTCGTTGCCCGGCAGCTGCGATTGACTGGGGTCGGTGTCCGCCCGCAGACCGTTTCTACGGACAGACAGGGACAGTTCAGCCTGCGTTTGTCGGAGGCGGAGAGTCGCGGTCAGTCCTTGCGATTGTCCTTGACCCTGGCGGACGAAGAGCGCTTGCCGGCGCTGCCGGTGTTGAATCGAGCGCCCGCAAAACAACAGGGGAAACAGCTCGAGTGGTCGCTGACGGCGACTCCGGACCGGCATTCCGGCCCGTTGGCGATAGGGCTGGTGACCTTGCCGCAGTGGCAGGGCGCGGCCTCCCAGTCCGTGCCCGTGGGTGGCAAGGCGGTGCTGACCTTCCGCTACCATGCCTCGGTGAGTGGGCAGGTGCACTTTACCAGCAATAGTGAGGCGGTCAGTGGGCTGCTCATGGACCGGGAATGTTCCGGCGACAGTGAGCGTTGGCAAACCGGCAGTAGCCCGGGCTGGAACGTGGTGGCCGGAGAGTTGTTATGCGTGCGGGTGCCGGTGGCATTTGACGGCAGCAAACGCACCGTCACCGTCATCGCCCGTACTCAGCCTGCTGGTGCGCCACAGGGCTTCTCGCTGCCGACACAGCGCGCCTCCACACAGCTTAATCCTGCTCACTGACCGTCTGTCCGTCGCGCGACAAAAGTTAGACAGATGCCTCTTGAAAGCCGGTTGGCTATCCCCATTTTCTGAATTGTGACAACAGACCGGTCTGACATTGTGCTCTGCTCTGAGAGTGCATGTCTGTCACACACAAACCTGTACGTTAAACCGTGAATCAGTGGATGCCTGCGGGGTCTGCTGCTGACGATGGAATGAGGATAGTGTGTATGAATACCGGATTTTCTCTTGCCCCTTTGTTTCGCCATTCCGTGGGCTTCGACCGTTTTGATGAGCTGCTGGATGCCGCGCTGCGTGCGGATCAGTCCAACGGTTTCCCTCCCTACGACATCATCCGCGAGAGTGATGGACGTTACCGCATCGTGATGGCGGTGGCGGGGTTTGCCCGCAGTGATATCGAAATCACGGTAAAGGAAAACGAACTGAAGATTCGCGGTAACCTGGCCAGCCAGGATGACAGCGAACGGACCTGGCTGCATCGTGGCATTGCCCGCCGCGCCTTCGAGCGCACTTTCAAGCTGGCCGACCACGTGGAAGTGGATGGCGCAGGCCTTGAAGATGGGCTGCTGACGGTCACTCTCAACCGTATTATTCCCGAGGAAAAAAAGCCCCGGGTGATCCAGGTGGATGGCGCGCCATCGCCTACAAAAAGTAATTGATCGCTAACAGTCTGTGACGCGTATTTTGTGACACAGTAAAGGGGCCGGTAAGGCCCCTTTTTGTTAGCGTCGAAAGGGTAGCTCAGGCGCCGATCCGCCATTTCAGTGGTTTTCTGCAAGGAGTCGCTGAACAACTGCTGGATTGGGGGTGTCTGGGTACGTATCGCAGCCACATCTTGTGGGACGGCCAGGAAGGCCGTGCGGTCCGAACATTGTCAGCCACAGGGAGAGGCATGCAATGAAACGTCTTTATTACTTCACCAAGTCCCTGACGTCCGTTCAGGGGATTACCCGTGATCTTCAACAAGTCGGTATCGGCGAAAATCGCATGCATGTCATGGGCACCGATACCATGGCCATTGCCCAGGCCCACGTGCATGGCACGACCACCTGGGAAGAAACCGACATCATGCATTCCGGGTTTATGGGCGCGCTCATCGGGATGGGCGTCGGTTTGCTGGCCGGATTCCTGATCGCCGGGGCAGACCCCTGGGGCATGCAACTGGAAAGCGGGGCCATCATTGGCGCCACCCTGTTTGGTACCTGTTTTGGTGCCTGGTTGGGAGGGTTGCGTGGGGTGTCTTCCCAGAATCACCATCTGACGCCTTACCTGGATCGGGTGGAGCAGGGAGACTACCTGATGATGGTGGATGCCGATGACGACCAACAGGCGGGCAGGGTGGAAAAGGTGATGAAAAACCACCGCCACGAAGCCGAAGAAGCCGGCCGTGAGGAGCATTTCAGCCCGTTCGATTGAGTGTGTTTCGTCTGGAAACACAGGAACGGTTTGTGGGAGGTTCTCTCTGCGGTTGACGCCCGCAGTTCGGGGGCCTCCACTGTCCTCCTCCTGTGGGAGAAGCCTGGGCGCCTTTATGCCGTTTCCAGCCAGGTGGCTGCCACATCCAGCATGCGCTGACTGAATCCCCATTCGTTGTCATACCAAGCTAGCAGTTTGAACTGCTGGCCAATCTGCTGGGTGTGGTTGATGTCCACGATGCAGGAATAGGGCTGGTGATTGAAATCCCCGGACACCAACGGCAGGTGATTGATCGCCAGCACACCCTGTAACGGGCCGTGGGCGGCGTTGCTCAGGGCTTCGTGCACGGCGTCGATCGTGGCGGGTTTCTCCAGGGTCACCGTCAGGTCCACCAGCGACACATTCAATGTGGGGACCCTGACCGCCAGCCCGTCCAGCTTGCCGGCCAGATGTGGCAAGACCTTGCCCACCGCGCGGGCGGCTCCGGTGCTGGTAGGAATCATGTTGACCGCGGCGGCACGGGCGCGCAGCAGGTCGCCATGGGCCTTGTCTACCAGATTCTGGTCATTGGTGTAGCTGTGTACGGTGGTCATCAGGCCTTGGCGTACGGTAAAGGCCCGGTCCAGTACCTCGACCAATGGAGCAAGGCAGTTAGTGGTACAGGACGCATTGGAGACAATCTGCTGGCTTGCCGTCAGCTGCTCATGATTGACCCCGTAGACCACCATGGCATCGGCATCGTCTACAGGATAACTGGCCAGCACCCGTGGTGCGCCGGCGTCCAGGTGGTGCTGGAGCTCGGCGCGATGCTTGAATTTGCCCGCAGCTTCAATCACCAGATCCGGTTTCAGGCTGGCCCAGGGCAGGGTGGAGAGTTCCGCACGAGAGAAACAGGGGATGCGGTGGCCGTCAATTTCCAGATGACTGCCGTCATAGTGAACCGAGTGAGTCCAGCGCCCATGGGTGCTGTCGAAGGCCAGCAGGTGGGCAAGCACGGTAAAGTCGGCCAGATCATTGATGGCCACCAGCTCAAAACGAGGGCTGGCCGGATGATCCTGCAGGGCGCGGACAATGCAACGGCCGATGCGTCCAAAGCCATTGATAGCAATACGAAATGTCCTGTCTGTATTCATCGTTCAGGCTCCGTCTACCATCCGTTTCCAGTGTAGACCCGGGCACCATTCTGCCGCCAGTCTGATCAAGCTTTGTTCAGATGGACGGCAGGATCCGGTGTTTTGCCGAGACGCCCTTGCAAAGCCACAAGGCTTTGGCCACAATGCGCGCTCGCTGTGCGGCTGTCACGCTGCGCGCGCGTTATGGTCGACCCGTCGGTCCCCCCGCAACGACAAGCTGTAAACCCCGCCAGGCCCGGAAGGGAGCAACGGTAGCAGTGGACTCGTGTGCCGGGGTGTGGCTGGCGGGAAGACCTCCTAATCCCGCTTCACCGCTTCTCGCAAATACACTCCCCAAACACGCTTCCCAAAACCGTTGCTCGCACTGTCCTCGCTTCGGGAACTTCGTTAGCATAAGCGACTGAATTTCAATTCCTTTGTCGTGGTGGCTGCGAAAGCTGCTGGAGTGCTATGAGTTATCAGGTCCTTGCCCGGAAATACCGCCCCCGTACCTTCGATGAACTGGTGGGGCAGGAGCATGTCTCGCGGGCACTGATGCATGCACTGGATCAGGACCGTTTGCACCACGCCTATCTTTTCACGGGGACCCGCGGGGTGGGCAAGACCACCATTGCCCGTATTCTGTCGCGCTGCCTGAACTGTGAGCAGGGCGTCAGCGCCCGGCCCTGCGGTGTGTGCCCGACCTGTCAGGAAATTACTGACGGCCGCTTTGTCGATTTGATTGAAGTGGATGCGGCCAGCCGCACCAAGGTAGAAGATACCCGCGAGCTGCTGGATAACGTGCAATACGCACCGACCCGTGGCCGATACAAGGTGTACCTGATCGATGAGGTGCACATGCTGTCAGCGCATTCGTTCAATGCGCTGCTCAAGACCCTGGAAGAGCCGCCTCCCCATGTGAAATTCCTGCTGGCCACCACGGATCCGCAGAAGCTGCCGGTTACCGTGCTGTCCCGCTGTTTGCAGTTCAGTCTCAAGGCGCTGCCTGCCGAGCAGATCGCAGGCCATTTGAAGGCGCTGCTCGACAAGGAAATGATTCGCTACGACGAACCGGCCTTGTTGTCATTGGGCAAGGCGGCTCAAGGCTCCATGCGTGATGCCCTGAGCTTGACGGACCAGGCCATTGCGTTTGGCAGCGAACAGCTCAGCAGTGAGGCGGTCAACGCCATGCTGGGTACGGTGGACCGTAATCATGTACTGACCTTGCTGGTCGCGCTGGCCGAGCAGGAGCCTGCAGGGGTGCTGGCTGCACTGGCATCAGTGTGTGAGCACAGCCCCGGTGAGCTGGCATTGCTGGATGAGTTGATCACCCAGCTCCATCAAATCGCCGTGTGCCAGGCGGTGCCGGGCAACCATGATGAGGCCGTATCGCAATTGGCCGCGGCGCTTACCGCAGAACAGGTACAACTCTATTACGACGTTGCCTTGCGTGGCCGGCGTGACTTGCAGGATGCACCGGATACCCGTGCGGCACTGGAAATGCTGTTGCTGCGCATGGTGCTGTTCACCCCCAAAGGTGTGCTGCCTGCCCAGGGGGGCGGCACTCCGGCAAAAAAGCCTGAAGCGGCGGTAGCGTCAGCCACGGCTGACGGGCGTCCGGACCTGCGTGCCTTGCTGGATGCGCCCCCCTCAGCGACAGTGGTGACACCGGCAGAGACTCAGACTGCACCGCCCGTGCCGGAACCCGCGGTGGCGCCATCGCCAGAAGCGATTCCGGCTCCCCCTGCAGACTCTGCTTCAGCGAGTCAGCCGTCACCAGAGAATGCCGTTTCTACCGCAGAGCAAGAGGCGCCGCCCTGGGAGGACGAACCGCCACCCTGGGAGGATGACGCACCTGCACCCGCAGAGATGCCGGAGCCCAACCCCACAGCGCCTGATCCCACGGCCAGTTCCGAGCCAGAACCCGAGGCGGAGCCTCTGGCGCCGTTACCGGAGCCGTCGTCGCCAAGCGAGGTGGCCCCCTGGTGGGCGTCGTTACTACAACGCCTCGATCTCGATGGCACGGTGCGCCACATTGCCCGCAATGCTGTGCTCGTGAGTCGGGATGATCCTCACTGGACCTTGCGAATCAGCACCGGGCACCAGGTGTTGGTGAACCGGGAACGGCTGGATGAACTGTCTGCGGCACTGGGTAACTACTTTCAGCGTCGCATCCAGGTACAGGTAGAATATGAGCAGCAAGCCGGGGATACCCCGGAGGCCATGGCCGAGGCCAGACGGCAGGAACTGCTTGTCGAGGCCACCCAAACCCTGCACCAGGATCCCGTGGTGCAACAGCTGGTTGGTCGTTTTGGCGGTCGGCTGGATGAAGACAGCGTCACCCCGAAAGAAACGGTGGAATAACCCGCAACGGGGAGGAGATAACCATGGATTTCGATATCAACTCTCTCATGCAACAGGCCCAGGCCATGCAAGAGAAAATGAAGAAAATGCAGGACGAGGCCGCCAACGCCGAAGTGACCGGCGAAGCGGGCGCGGGCCTGGTCAAGGTGATCATGAATGGGCGCCACGACGTGAAGTCGGTGAGCGTGGATGATTCCCTGATGAGTGAAGACAAGGAACTGCTGGAAGACCTGTTGGCAGCCGCGGTGAACGATGCGGTACGCAGGGTGGAAAAGCAGCAGCAGGACAATATGCAGAACATGGCGGGGGGCTTTCCGTTTCCGCCAGGCTTCAAGCTGTAAGGCGGCCAAGTGAAACACGCACCGCTGGTCGACCAGCTGATACATGCCTTTACCTGTCTGCCCGGCGTGGGGCCGCGTTCTGCACAGCGTATGGCGTATGCCTTGCTCGATCGCGGCCGTGAACAGGGCCGCCGTTTGGGCGATGCCCTGCATGCCGCCATGGACGGGGTGCAGCATTGCCAGCGGTGTCGCAATTATGCCGAAGCCGAGTTGTGCCCCATTTGCGAAAGCCCAAAGCGGGATAGTTCACTGATCTGCATTGTGGCCACGCCGGCCGATGTACTGGCCTTCGAGCAGTCCGGAGAGTATTTGGGGCAGTATTTCGTACTGATGGGCGAGCTGTCGCCGCTGGACGGGATTGGCCCTCGTGAGTTAGGCCTGGATGTGCTGGAACAGCGCCTGCAGGGTGGAGAAATCCGCGAACTGATTTTGGCGACGGGGACTACCGTGGAGGGAGAGGCCACCGCTCACTATGTGCTGGATATCGCCCAGGATGCCGGTGTGCAGGTGACCCGTATCGCCCAGGGCGTGCCCATGGGGGGAGACCTGGAGTTCGTCGACGGCGCCACCCTCGCGCAGGCGCTCAAAGCCCGCCGCCCTTTCGGTAGCTAGCAGTTACGAGCTACTGCTCGATTGGAATGGAAAACCCAAAATAGTTCCCGGCTTTTGAAGAACGGAAACGCCTGTCAGGTCGTTGAGTTCGGCGCCAAGAAATAACCCGAGCACTCCGTAGGAGCGGTGGTTCCACCGCGATGATGGTGGCGGAGATCGCCTGAGCGATTTCCGCCCTACGGGTGAGGCCGCAGCGGGAGAGACGCATCGCACGCTGTGTGGCCAGAAGGGGGAGCTGCGCATGGCTGCCAGACTCTCTCTGTGCAGGCACTTGAGAGACCAACCCACCCGAACAATCGTGCCGCAGGCGAACGCTTCTGCGGCAAGGCCTGGCTTGGCACCGCTCCGGCCTTGGTCTTTTGCCTTTCCTCGCAGCTGAAAGCGCGCAGCTGCACTTGTCCGTTATTCTCTGTTAAGGTTTCAGCCGAGCAAGCGCTTGGTTTATATCTTTTCTGCGAGGGAGGCCCTATGAGCGCACTGGACTATTTCAATGAAACTCACCAGATGGTGCGCGACACCGTCCGCAAGTTCGTGGAGCGTGAAATTCTTCCCCATGTAGATGACTGGGAAGAAGCGGGGGAGTTTCCGCGTGAGCTTTATGGCAAGGCGGCAGAGGCCGGGATTCTGGGCATCAATGCGCCCGAGGAGCTGGGGGGCACCGGTGAGGACGTGTTCATGAAGATTGCCGCCTGTGAGGAGCTGGTACGCAGCTCTTCCGGTGGCCTGTGTGCCAGCCTCGGTTCCCTGGATATCGGTCTGCCGCCAGTCTGGAAGTGGGGCAGTGAGGCCATGAAGCAGAAGGTGGTGCCCGAGGTGCTTGGCGGTGAAAAGATCTCGGCCCTGGCAATCACGGAACCCAATGGCGGCTCGGACGTGGCCAACCTTCGAACCCGTGCGGTCCGCGAGGGCGACCACTATGTGGTGAACGGTGCCAAGACATTCATTACCAGTGGCGTCAGGGCGGATTACTACACTGTGGCGGTGCGTACCGGTGACAAGGGGTACGGAGGCATCAGCCTGCTGCTGATCGAGAAAGGCACTCCCGGCTTCACGGTGGGGCGCAAGCTCAAGAAGATGGGTTGGTGGGCATCCGATACGGCCGAGCTGTTCTTTGAAGACTGCCGGGTCCCGGCAGAGAACCTGATCGGGCCAGAGAATGGCGGTTTCTATTGCATCATGAGCAACTTCCAGATGGAGCGTCTGATTCTGGCAGTAACCGCCAATAGTACCGCCCAGCTGGCATTGGATGAATGCCTGCGCTACGTGAAAGAGCGTGAGGCCTTTGGTCGTCCGCTGGCGGGCTTTCAGGTGACCCGCCACAAGTTGGCGGAAATGGCCACGGATATTCGTGCCAGCACCGAGTTCACCTATCGGGTGGCGGCACGCATTGCTGCCGGGGAAAACTGTGTTCTGGATGTGTCCATGGCCAAGAATGTGGCGACCCGCTGTGCCGACCGGGTGACCTACGATGCCGTTCAGCTGTTCGGTGGAAGCGGTTATATGCGCGGCACCATCGTTGAGCGCCTCTACCGGGACAATCGCATTCTTTCCATTGGCGGGGGCACGCACGAAATCATGAATGAGGTGATTGCCAAACAGATGGGGTTGTGAGTGGCAGGCGGCAAGCTATAGCGCGATTGAAGCTTGTCAGTGACTGAAATCAACGAGGCCGCGTCCAAACCCTGGGCGCGGCCTCGTTGCTTACGGACAAGGTTAACGTTGCCCGCGTTTCAACTTTTAACTTTCAACTGGCCTTCTCAGGTACACTCGGCACGGCTCTGATCCAGCTTGCAGCGAACCTTGCGCAGCATGTCGAGCATGGTCGGGTCATAGTAGCCTTCGGTACGCAGCTGGTCGCGGGCTTCCTGCATCAGCACTTCGTATTCCTGTTTGTCGGCATCCGGAATCTCTACCCACCAGCGCTGATCGACCTTGGATTCTTCTTTCTTCAGCTGATCCAGGATGCGGTCCAGGTTGTTGTAGAAATACTCGCGGGATTTCTGGGCAGTTTCTGCCGGGAAGGCCTCTTTCTTGGCAATCAGCTGGATGGTGAGCTGAACCAGCGGGTAGTTAATGATACCGCCATCCGGAGACAGCCCCTTGTACAACTCCAGTGCCTCGTAGGCCGCCAGCGGTGCTGCGATTACGTCGACCACGCCATTGTTGAACTTGGTGGAGAAGTTGGTGATGTCCGATGCCACCGGGGTCGCGCCCACCTTTGAGACCAGCTTGGCCTGGGTTTCGTCATATTCGAGTACCGCTACGCGCTTGCCCGCTGCCTTGGCCAGGGTATTCACTTCCTTGTCGTTAACGAAGACATAGGCAGCACCTGCCGGGGCGATACCCATCACCTGATAGGAGCCCTGTGAGAGTTTGCCGGCGCTTTGCGGGTGAGACAGCACCTGCAGCACCAGACGCATGTGATCCATGGTCGGGATGGCGCCGATGGAGTCCACTGTACCGGAAAACTTGTTGAAACCGCGGCCGCGGATACCGGTGATCAGAGCGGCTTCACATACCCCCGCCTTCAGGTCTTCGGCGGCGATAGCTTCATTGGTGTAAGGAATCAGTTCGGCTTCCAGGCCCCAGCCCAGAGCGGCGGCCTGCCAGTCTTTCATGGCACCCATCATGGGCCCCACATTGCCGACGATATCGAAAACACAGATCTTGGTCTTGGTGGCGGCCTGGGCGGAGAAAGGCAGTGTCAGGGCACAGGCGGCCACAAGGGAGGTGAACAGTTTCTTCATCAGTATTTCCTGCTTGTTATTACTGGTATGTCTGCTGATGCGCAGCGGCTGGTTTCGATACTAGAGATTAGCAGAAGGAAAGGAAAAACCCCTTGCGTCAGATTATGGAGCATTTGGGTCAATCCGGTCAGGGAACCTTTCAGCTACGCCTTGACCTGCGTATTTCGCCGGGGGTATGGCCCGTCCAGCTCCGGTAGGCTTTACTGAAACTGGCCTGGTCGCTGTAGCCAAGGTGCTCGGCAATTTTTTCCAGCGGCATGTCGGTTTCTTCCAGATAGCGAGTGGCAAAGGTCTCGCGAACTTCATTACGTATGGCGCTGAAGGCCTGATCGGCGAGCCCCAGGTGTCGGCGGACAGAGCGGGGACTCATTCCCAGTTTCTGGGCGATACGTTCCAGGCTGCTGTTGCGACCGGGCTCACGCATGATTTCCTGACGTACCAGAGTGGCAACGCGCAGGCTGTCGGTTTTTTCGAGGTCTTCCCGGGAGCGGGCGGCAGCCAGGTAGCCTGCGACGCTGGCATCGTCGTCGCGGATCTGGCGACCGGACAGGGGCATCAGTACACGGTTGGCCGGACAGTTGAAGCGCACAGCCACATCGTTGGCCAGTTGCTGCCAGCCTAGGGATTTGCCCGGGCACGGGAAGTCGAACTCGAAAGTGAAGCGGCGGCATACCAATGACGCAAGGGCATGGATGCTGCCCATATAGATATTGGCGATGGTGGGTTTGAGCTCTCCGAAATCCCAGTTGTCGTGCAGACGGATGGAAATCAGGTCCCCGGAGCAGTGGATTTCCATGTCCATCAAGGGCAGGGATACACGCAGGTATTGCACTACCATGTTCACCAGCTTGCGAAAATCCTGCTGGCCGAGCAAGGCAAAACCGAACAGGCCGTGTCCTTGCAAATCCAGTTCCTGTCCAAAGCGAAAGCTGGAGGTCACATCATCCAGCAGTTTTTCGCCCTGACCCAGTAACTGACAAATCTGTTTAACCGAAAGGTAGGCATCAGGGTTTTCAAGGATGGCGGACTCAATTCCGGCATTTTCGAGCACGATCGTTCCATTAATTCCGCGTTTCTGGACAAACCGTAAATACCGGCGGGCATAACGAACGGAAATCAGCGGAACGTCGAGAGCCATTCCATTGTTCTTCATTTTTTTACCCGACTTTTTTACCTGGGAGTTTTGTGGAGACTCCCTGGAACCTGTTGTTGTTATAGGTGAGAACCGGGTCTCACTATGTCGATTTTAACAAAAAGCAAAAAGGAGGTTTGCCTTTTTTAACAAAAAACTGGCCGCTTTAACTATTAAGCCATTGACCATAGATGGCCATGATGTCGGCCGCTTTTATCGCATAAAAATAAACATGGAGCGAGAAAATGAAAAGGGAAAAGGCTGCTTGTCTTAAGGCACGTTATGTACCTATTTCTAAAGTATCAGTTCCAGTAGTGAGAAGAATGTATGAGATATATTCTGGGTACTACGAAAATATAAGCTTGGAACTGTTTTGCCAGGATTTGGGAGAAAAAAATGGCGTGTTTTTGGTGGAAGATCGCTCTACCAAGCGCGTGGTAGGTTTTTCGACCATGAAGACCTTGCACATGAAAGCGGGCAACCGCGTGGTGAAGGGGGTGTTCAGTGGTGACACGATTCTCGAAAAGGAATACTGGGGTAACAAGGCGCTGCATGTTGCCTTTTTCTTCCGCATGATTCGCGAAAAACTTCGCCATCCTTTTCAACCGTTGTTCTGGTTGCTGATTTCCAAGGGATACAAAACCTATTTGCTGATGGCAAATAATTTCCACAACTATTATCCAAGTCCGGAGCGTCACTGCGAGAAACTGGAAGGGTTGGTGGATAATTATTGTGAGCGCCTTTTTAGCGATTATTATCGTGCCGAAAAGAAAATTCTCGATTTTGGTGATGGTTACACCCACCTCAAATCCGACGTGGCAGGGATCACCGATGACATGCGCCAGCGCAACGTAAAAATCAATTTTTTTGAGCAGCGTAACCCGACCTGGGAACGGGGAACGGAGTTGCCTTGTATCGGTGAAGTCAGCTATTCCCTGATTTTGCATTACCCGTTTATGTTGTGGAAAAAACTGCGCCGCAAAACCAGCGAAACGATCTCTGCGGTCCCGGCCAATAATTAGAAAAAACGGGGGCTCCCATGCTCGGACATCAACTGCTCAAGCTGGCCACCTGGCCCGGCGAGCGGCGTTTCGCCCATTCCCGTGAGAACCTGGAACAGGTGCAACGTCATAATCTGGCGGCACTGCTGAAACAGGTTTGTGCTTCTGCGCATCACGCCGATGGAACGTTGCAGGCGGATATGCGCTGGGAGCAGTTTGCTGCCCGTCAGCCTGTAACCGATTACGACCATTGGCGTGAGGCTATCGAGCATAGCCGTCTCCAGGGGGGGGCAGGGCTCACGACCTCGCCGGTCAGTCGTTATCAGCCTACCAGTGGCTCCACCTCAGCCATCAAATGGGTACCCTACACCCGCCAGTTCCTGGCAGAACTGGACAACGCCATCAGTCCATGGGTGGTAGACCTCTATCGTCAGTTTCCGGGTCTCAAGCGTGGCCGCCATTATTGGTCCATGTCCTGGGTGCCCACCGCACTGCGCGAGTCCATGAGCGATGAGATCAACGATGACCTGCAGTTGATGTCGCTGGGCAAACGTCTGCTGGCAGGGGCAACACAGTCGGTACCGCAAGAGGTATCGCTGGCGCGCACCTCTGACGATTCGTTGTTCTCGACACTGGCTTATCTGGCGGCGGATGAGTCGCTTTCCATGATGTCCATCTGGAGCCCGACTTTTGGTCTGGGCATGCTCAAGGCCATGGCCCAGTGGCGTGAGGAGCTGGCCGAGGTGCTTGCTACCGGGAAGTGGGGCACTCGCATGTTGGGCGTGGAGGGGGCCGGGTGTCCGGTTTCTCACCGCGCAGCCAGTTTGCTGAGGCAATGGGATGGCCGCCTTGGGGCTGACTTTTTCATGGCGCTATGGCCGCGACTGGCGTTGGTCAGTGCCTGGGACACGGCGGCTTCTGCGCCCTGGGCCAGGCAGCTTCACGGACTCCTTCCCCAGGCGGCGTTTCAGGGCAAGGGCTTGTGGGCCACCGAAGGGGTGGTGACGATTCCTTATCAGGGCCAGCACACACTGGCTTATCGAAGCCATGTGTACGAATTCCAGGACCCGGAGGATGGCTGTATTTATGCGCCCTGGGAGCTGGAGCCGGGTCAGCAGGTGATGCCGCTGCTGAGCACGGGCAGTGGGTTGCTGCGCTATCGGCTGAAAGACCTGGTCAAGGTGGAGGCGTTGAGCCAGGGCGTACCGGTGCTGACCTTCCTTGGACGGGCGGGCACAACCGACCTGGTAGGAGAGAAGCTGACGGCTCCGGTGGTGGAATCAGCCATTGCCGGTCTTGCGCTGCCGCCGACGGCGACCCCGGTGTGTACCGTGGGTGTGGAAGATGCCGGTGAGGGTAAGCCAGGCTACTTGCTGCTGCTCGAGGGGTATGGCTGTGATGGCCCGACGCTGGCGCGTCAACTGGATGCCGCGCTTCAGGAGCACTTCCATTACCAGCTGGCCCGTAACCTCGGACAACTGGCGCCGGTGCGCTGCATCGTGCACGCCAACATGCGCGAGCGTTATCTGCATCAGTGTCGGCAACGGGGCATGATCGAGGGCAATATCAAGATGGAGTCCCTGCAGCACTGGCCTGGCGCCTTGCCTTTGTGGCTGGCACGGGCAGCGAGTGAATCCGGTGCTGAGCAGGAGACTGTCTGATGAGCTACCAGATTCGTCCTGCCCGCGCGGCGGACAATGAAGCGATTCTCTCCCTGCTGCAAGGCACGCCCCAGCAAGGCGCCGTTACCCTGAATTTTGAGCGGCAGCCGGATTATTTTCGTGGCGCCAAAGTGACCTGTGAACAGCCGGATGTGTGGGTGGCCGAACCCCGCGATGCCCGCGGCAAGGTCAGTGCTGTTTATAACGTGGGTTGGCGGAGCTTGTGGATCAATGGCGAGGTTCGCCGGGTGCGCTATGCCCACGATCTGCGTATCGATCCGGAATACCGTAATGGCATGATTTTGCATCGCCTGTTTCGGCAACTGCGCAAACAGCTTGCTGAAGGGGAGTGGATGCAGACCACCGTACTTCACGATAACCAGGCGTCCCTGTCCACTGTCGCCAGTGGGCGTGCCGGCTTACCGGTGTATTACCCGGCCGGCACCATTGAAACCAGCATGCTTTATACCCGCGCCCGCAAAGCCCGCTTACCGGCGGATATCACCCTTCGCCAGACCAACGAAGTGGATTTGCCAGAGATGGCAACACTGCTGAATCGTCAGGGCCGGCAAAAACAGTTCTTCCCGTACTGGGATGTCCAGCGGGTGCGTGGCGATGACTACTTTTACGGCATGGGCCCTGGCAATTTTCTGGGCTTGTGGGTCAAGGGGGAATTGAAAGGCTTGTTGGGTTTCTGGGACCAGAAAGCCATCAAGCAGACCCGTGTACTGGGTTATGCCAAAGGCATGGGGCTAATGCGTCATTTGTATAACTCGCACAGTATGTTGCGTGGCGGTATGCGTTTGCCTGCGCCCGGTGGCGTGCTGTCTTACCTGGCGCTGCACAGTCTGGTCGTCGAGAACGATGACCCGGAACTGTTGCGGTTGTTACTCGATCATGCAGTGAGTTTTTTCCATGGCCGTTTTGATGCCCTGGTGTGCGGTTTTTTTGCCAATGATCCGTTGGCGAAGGTCCCGGCGCGTTACCGCCGGCGATTGTTGCTCAGCGAACATTTTCTGGTGAGCTTTGATGGCGACCCCCGTGAGCAACTGGATAGTGACCGCCCCTGGTATGTCGAGGTGGCGCGACTGTGAGTGCTGCAGCAACCGATTACATCGGGATGTGGTATCGCGCCCGGGCGCGTCTGGGCGTGGATGACCGCATCGAGTTCATCTTCATCGATCCGGCTTCCGGGCAACGGCGAACCGTGGCCCTGCGACATCGTGACTATGATGGCGTGGCGGGGATTCTGGTGGCGGCCCGGGAGGTCGGCATGCGAATGCCCATGGTGCCCTCGGGAAAGCGACGCAAGGCGCCGCCCTTCTGGCAGCGCTGGCAGTCACCGGCTGAATCCCGCGAGCCTGCCGAGCTGCAATGGCGGCGTTTCGGGGTGGCGGATGGCGAGAACAATGCGCCGTTGGTGCAGTGGCTTAACCCGCAGCAGACCCGGGCACTGTACCAACGTGCGCATCAACAGAAGGTGTCGGTAAACAGCTTGCTGTTGCTGGCGCTTCACCGTGCAGTCTCCGATACCTTGCTGGTGAAAGGGCAGCCTGGCAGCTGGTGCTTTCCGGTGAACATGCGCAATGCGGTCACTGTTCCCCGTCAGGAAATGAATCTCTCCAGCGCGTTCTATTTAACCGTGGACGAAAACGACACCCCTTCGCGCATCGACCGCACCATACGCCAGAACCTGAAAGCCAACGTGCACTGGCGCTACTGGCATCTGGCCCGTATTGGGCGCTGGATCGGTCAGCGCGGAGTGAACTGGGTGTGCAGCAGGTTGCTGAACGGTCCGCAGCATTGTGGATCGTTTTCCAGTCTGGGCGAATGGCAAATGGATTTTATGTCGGCAGGCATGGCACCGGATACCGTGTTTGCCTGCTGTGGCCCGGGTAGTCCCAATCACCCCGTCGCCAATGGTGTGACCGTGGTTAACGGTTGCATGAGTCTGGCACTGAAACTTCATCCTTCTCTGGGCGCTGGCCATGCCCAGGCCGAACAGTGCCTGCAACGCTGGATCAACTGGCTGGGAGCTGATGCATGAAAGTACCTTTCAGTTTGCGAACGCTGGTCGCCCTGGTGGCTGCCGGGGTCATGGTTCTTGCGGTGGTGTCGTTGTACATGGTGCCACCCGCCCAGCCGGATATCCGGCAGCAAGACAATGTGCTCTCGCTGGATACCTGGTCGGTGAAGTGGAGCGACGTGGTGATCCCCGTGCACACACAAGGCATGGTGCGGGCGCGACATGAATTGCCGCTGAGTCTGGAAGTCTCCGGACGAGTCGAAGAGGTGTCCCCGGCGTTTGCAGATGGCGGTCGGGTCATGGCGGGTGATGTGTTGCTTCGTCTGGATCCTGAGCCTTTCGAACTGGAAGTGGTTTCCCAGCAGAATGCCGTCCATGCCGCACGCTTGCACGTGGCAGAGACCAAGGCTCGCGCCCGGGTGGCGGGGGGCTCCAGTCGTTCCTCGGCGCTGGGTCGCTTCGAGCCGCAGATGGATGAAGCCCGTAGCCGGTTGGCTGCCGCGAAGGCAGGGCTGCGTCAGGCCCAGCGTCAACTCGAACAGACCGAACTGGTGGCGTCGATCAGTGGTCGCCTGAAAGGGGTTCAGGTAATGCCCGGGCAGCACCTGCAAGCAGGGGCGGTACTGGGGCAGCTGTATCAGGAAGATCTCGTGGAGGTGCGCTTGCCGGTGCGCGATGACTGGCTGGCGTTGCTGGGCATTGTGCCCGGAGATGATGCCAGTCTGGATACGGTGAGCGCCCGGTTGAGTGGACGATTTGCCGGCCGTCAGGGGCATTGGGAGGGCAAGGTGGTACGCCGGGAAGGCGGGCTAAACCGCAATCAAATGATGCACCTGATCGTCCAGGTGGCAAATTTTGAACAGGATCTGCCGTTGGAGCCCGGGGTGCTGGTGCAGGCAGAGTTGCGAGGCGCGCCTACCGCGGCGGTGGCCGTGCTGCCACGGTCTGCCCAGGCCGGTGAAGACAGTATCTGGGTACTGGATGACGAGAAGCGTCTGCGGCGCCAGTCTGTGGCGATCCTGCACTACGATAACGAGAGCCTCTATGTTCATGATGGTGTGACGACCGACACTCAGGCGGTACTGGCGGGCGATCTGCAACTTCTCGAAGGGATGCGTATTCATCCCAATCCACCGCCGGCGGGTCTGGCCACGGTGGATGGGACGCGTCAATGAACCGCGCGATCGCATGGTTTGCCAATAATGGGGCGGTCGCCAACCTGTTGATGATGACCCTGCTGCTGGCGGGGGTGTTAGCCATCCCCCACACCCGTCAGGAGACCCTCCCTAACGTCCCGCTGGATCGCATTGGCATTTACGTGGCCTGGCCCCAGGCCACGCCTGAAAATGTGGAAGCTCTCGTTTGTACCCCAGTGGAAACCGCCATTGATGATGTGGAGGGCGGCACCGATCTGATCAGTGAATCCCGCGAAGGCTTGTGCTCCGTGCAACTGGATGTGTTGGAGGGCCACGACACTCGCACGGTACTGGAGCAGATTCGCACCCGTCTGGAAGGGCTGGATAGCTTACCGCAAGGAGCCGACCGCCCGCGTGTCCAGGAACTGATCGTGCGCAACCGGGTGGTGCGGTTGCTGATGAGTGGCTCGTTGTCACGCAAGGATATTTATCAGCTGGCCCAGCAGGCCCGGCGCCAATTGCTCAACCATGACGCGATTTCCAGTGTGGATATCGAGAACCTTCCCGAACGGGAAATGGCCTTGCAGGTCTCTCGTGATGATCTCTATCGCTATCAGTTGACCCTGGAAGGGATGGCCGTGGCGGCGTCGCAGAATGTCCAGAGGGTGGCGGGAGGGTTGCTACGTAGCGAGCGTGGCGACTGGCTGCTACAGACTGGACAACAGCCGGGCGATGCCCAGGCCTACGAAGCCTTGGTGATTCGCCAGTCGGATCAGGGGGATTTGTTGCGGCTGGGGCAAGTCGCCCATGTGGAAGACGGTTTCTCGAGGGATAACCAGGCGGCATGGCTGGACGGCCAGCCAGCGGTAGCTCTGGATGTGTACCGGGTTGGCGACCAGAATGTGCTTGCGGTGGCCGATGCCGTGAAGCAGTGGATGCATGACACGGACTTGCCCCAGGGGGTCAGCGTAAGAATCTGGAGTGACGATGCCCGTCAATTCCAGGAGCGCTCCAATCTGTTGTGGCGCAATGCTCTGCAAGGGTTGGTGTTGCTAACGGTCGTGCTGGCAATTTTCCTGACCCTGAGGCTGGCAGGTTGGGTGGCATTGGGCATCCCGGTTTGTATGCTCGGGGCCTGTGCCCTGTTGCCGTTATTGGGGGAATCTTTCAACACGATTTCCCTGTTCGCTTTTATTCTGGTGCTCGGCATCGTGGTGGATGACGCGGTGATTGTCGGTGAAAGCATTGACCATCAGCGGCGCCAGGGGATGACGCCTTCCCAGGCCGCCATCAGCGGGGCGCAGCGCGTGGCCAAACCGCTGTTGTTTGCCGTGCTGACGACCTTGTTTGCCTTTGCTCCTTTGTTGTTCCTGCCCGGGCCGGAAGGGGCCTTGATGCGGGTGATCCCGGTGGTCTCCATTGCCATTCTGGTGTTGTCACTGGTGGAATCGCTATGGATTTTGCCGGCGCACCTTAGTCATAGCCGCGCTCCCCGGGGGATCTGGTTGAAGTCGGAGGTACTGGCTAACCGTATCAATGCTGGCCTGGAACGGTGGCTGGATGTCCGTGCTCGTCCATTGCTGCGACAAGCGCTGCATTGGCGCTATGTGTTGGTGGTGGTGTTTGTTGGGCTGTTCCTGTTTTGCTGCGCGTTGGTGAACAGCGGTTGGCTTACCATGGTGCTGTTCTCGCGAGTGGAAGGTGATCGGGTCATGGCCGAAGTGGTGTTTCCGCAAGGCACCGGCGATGCCCGTCTGTTTCGTGAAGTGCAGTCGCTGGAATCTTCGGCCCGTGAACTGGGGAAGGGGCTGAACGACGCCAGTGCTCCGGTGAGCATAGATGCGGTGTTCGCCGAGCAGGGGGTACGCCAGAAAACGTCCAATGCCCGTGATCCTGGCGCCCGTTTTCGGGTCAGGGTCACCCTGGCAATCAGCGGGGATACTGGCGCGCTGACGCCGCGGGAACTGGCCGCCCGATGGCGTGATGCCCATGGGGCGATACCGGATGCCTTGTCGGTGAAATTCCATGCCAGCCTGATGCAGGTCAAACCGGATATCCATATCAATCTGTTCCATCCGGATCTGGCCACCCTCCAGCAAATGAGTGAACAGGCGGCGCTGGCGCTGGCCCGTATGGAGGGGGTGCACGAGGTCGCCAATAACCTTCATGCCAAGCGCACTATCGTGGATATTTCTCTGAACGAGGCAGGAAAGCAGGCCGGCTTGCGTGCAGAAGAAGTCGGCAAGCAGGTGCGTAATGCCTTTCACGGGATTGAGCTGGATCGCTGGTTTGAACAGGATCAGGAAGTCCCGGTCATGTTGAGGCTTGCCCAGCCAGACAGCCGCCATCTGGTGGACCTGGAAAAACTGCCGGTGCAGATGCCCGGTGGCGATATGACGGTGTTGGCTGCTGTGGCAGACCTGTCCCGTCGTCAGGCGCCGGCCATGATCAGTCACTACGATGGGCGCCGCAGTGCCACTGTCAGTGCGTTTGTCGATGAGCACACCACCTCTCCGGCGTTGGTCATGCAACGCCTGAGAGGCAACTTGCTCGACCCGATGATGGCTAACGACAGTGCGGCGGGTTGGACCGTGGCAGGCAAACAGGCGGCGGTGAAAGATTTTCTGGACCATTTGTCGATCAGTTATGTCATTGCCCTGGCGGCGATTTTCTTTCTCCTGACCGTGCTGTTTGGCGGTTACGGCCAGCCCCTGCTGGTGATGGCAGCGATTCCGTTTGGCATGGTCGGGGCTTTCCTGGGGCATTTTCTGCTGGGTTACAGCCTTACCCTGTGGTCGCTGGTGGGCGTGATTGCGGTGAGCGGGGTCGTGGTCAACGACAATCTCGTGCTGATTGATGCCATTAATGAGCTCAAGGCAAAGGGCAAGGGACTGCGTGATGCGGTGGTGGAAGGCGTCAGTGGCCGTTTACGGCCGGTGATGTTGACGTCCATCACCACGTTTGCCGGTGTCGCGCCACTGATGCTGGAAACCAGTGTGCAGGCCCGCTTTCTGATCCCCATGGCAGTGGCGTTGGCATTTGGCGTGCTGTTCGCCACGCTGGTCAGCCTGTTGCTGGTCCCGTGCCTGTTAGTGATTGGCCATGATGCGCGCGTGGCCGTGCGTCGCTGGATGGCACGCTGGCAGGCTCCGGTGGCATCGGAAGCGGATACGGTGGAGGTGGCCTATGAACGGGGGCAGCTCACCGCCTGGTGGGGCGCCAGTAATCCCTATCATGACCCGGTGCTGCGTTCTGCCTGGGAGGCCGGACATCAGGATCACGGAAGTGAAAGCGAGACGCCTCAGCACGGGCAGACTTGAGGCGGTTCTGTGGCGGAAAGCCGGATTGGGCTATTTTTCGCAACGTGAAATGCGTTTCGGGTAGCCAGGGATAGATGTCCACAAAAAAGCCCGCCCCGGCTTCCCGGGGCGGGCTTTTTGCGATGAGGCAATGCTAACTGTTATGCCTTGCCCTGGTTGGCAACTGCTTCCGCCGCTGCTGCCACTGCCTCGGCGTCGCCCAGGTAGTAGTTCTTCACGGCTTTCAGGTTGTCGTCCAGCTCGTAGACCATGGGTACCCCGGTAGGGATGTTGAGCTTGACGATTTCCTCGTCGGAGATGTCGCCGAGATACTTCACCAATGCGCGCAGGCTGTTGCCGTGGGCGCAGATCAGTACCTGCTTGCCCGCTTCGATTTGCGGTTTGATCTCACTTTCGAAGTAGGGCACGAAGCGGTCGACGGTGTCCTTGAGGCTTTCGGACAACGGAATCTGCTCTTCGTTGAGGCCTTGATAGACACGGAAGTTGCCAGCGTAACGCTCGTCATCACGCTCCATCTTCGGCGGCGGGGTGTCGTAGCTGCGACGCCAGATATGCACCTGGTCATCACCGTACTTGGCCGCGGTTTCCGCCTTGTTCAGGCCCTGCAGGGCGCCGTAGTGACGCTCGTTGAGGCGGTAGTCACGGATGACCGGGATCCACATCTGGTCCATGGTGTCCATGATGGTCCACAGTGTGCGGATAGCGCGCTTGAGCACGGAGGTGTAGGCGACGTCGAATTCGAAGCCGGCTTCCTTCAGCAGCTCGCCAGCGGTACGGGCTTCCTCACGGCCTTGCTCGGTCAGATCCACGTCTTTCCAGCCGGTAAAGCGGTTTTCCTTGTTCCAAACGCTCTGGCCATGGCGGACCAGTACCAGTTTCGTGCTCATTCGGTCATTCCTGTGCGGGTTTTCAGTGCGGCGCAAAGCGTAGCAGAAAACCGCCGGGAAATTGAGTTCCACAGGTCGTATAATCGTCGCGAATTCAGTTTCAGGCGGTTTCATGGCTTATCTCTGGTGTGACACAGACGACGCAATTCGCTCCTGGCTGGCCGATCTGGCCCCGGGCAGCCCGGTGTATCTGGACACCGAATTCATGCGTGAGCGGACTTACTGGCCCCAGTTGGCACTGGTTCAGGTGCATGACGGGCAGAGCATCCGTCTCATTGATACCACCCGGGTCAGTGCCGAGGCGCTGTCACCATTGTTCCAGGCGCACACGCTGGTGATGCATGCCTGCTCGGAAGATCTGGAGGCGGTGGCGGCCTTTACCGGCCATTATCCCGCCCGCATTGAAGATACCCAGATCGCTGCAGCCCTTGGTGGTGAGGACATGCAGCTGGGCTATCAGAAGATTGTCCAGATGCTGATGGGGGTTGAGCTGCCGAAAGGCGCCACCCGTACCAACTGGCTGAAGCGCCCCCTGAGCGACGAACAACTGCATTACGCAGAAGATGATGTGAAATACCTGCCGGAGGTGGCGGCTCAGTTGCATGATCGCCTTGCAGAACTGGGCCGGTTGCCCTGGTGGCAGGAAGAGTGCGATCGCCTGCTGGCGCAGGCCAGCAAGGAAGAAAAGCCGGAAAAAGCCTGGCGCAGTGTCAAAGGGGCGGCGTTATTGCCGGATCATGCCCGGGCGGCCCTGTCAGTACTGGCGCCGTGGCGAAACCGCATGGCCCGCGAGCGCAACCTGCCCAAGAGCTTCGTGATCAAGGATGCCCAGCTATTGGAGCTGGCCCGTGCCAATCGCACCGACCGGGGGATGCTGGCGGACGTGGGGCTGCACCCGAAATGCATCCGCCGGGATGGCGAAGCCCTGCTGGCCCTGCTGGAAGAGGGGCGCACCGTGACGCCGCCCCCACCGCTGCCCGGGCCGCCGGATGCCCGCGAGAAAAAGCTGGCCAAGACCCTGCGTGGCAAAGTGGGGCAGGTGGCCGAACAGGTGGGGCTGAAGCCGGATGTGTTGATGCGCCGACGATGGCTGGAGGCACTGATCCGTCACCCGGAGCGCGTCCCGGAGCCCCTCACGGGCTGGCGCGAGGACATTATTACCAAGCCGTTGCTGGAGTTACTCTGATGTTGCAGGGCAAGTTGTTTTGCTCGATCTACAAGACCCGCAAGAAGACCGGGATGTACCTGTTTGTCGACCGCCAGAAAGGTCTCAAGGATCTGCCGGAAGTACTGCTGCAGCAGTTTGGTGCGCCGATCCATGTTAACGACATGATTCTCTCCCCGGACCGGCCGCTGGCCCGTGCTGATGTGCAACAGGTGATGGACAAGATCCGCGAGCAGGGCTTTTACCTGCAAATGCCTCCGCCGCCAGATGAAGACCTGTATCTGGCCGAGGGGCACCCGGATCGGCCCCGGGGGCTGGATGCCTGACGCCGGGTTGCGTGACCGTTTCTGGGAATTGCCTCTGGCGGAGCTGTCGGCGCCGGAGTGGGAAGCCCTGTGCGACGGTTGCGGGCGGTGCTGTCTGGTCAAATTGCAGGATGAAGACACCGAAGAGCTGGTGTTCACCAATCTGGCGTGCCGGTATCTCGATGCCGGACGATGCCAGTGCCGGGTTTACAGCAACCGTTTCAGCAAGGTGCCAGACTGTATCCGGGTTACCGAAAACATTGCCCGCAATACGGACTGGTTGCCGTCAACCTGTGCCTATCGCTTGCGCGCCCTGGGCCAGCCTCTGGCAGAATGGCATCCGCTACTGAGTGGTGATCGCGCCAGTGTCGCCAAGGCAGGGATCAGCGTGGCCGGCAAGGTAGTGTCTGAGCAGCTTGTACCCGAAGACAATTGGGAAGACCATATTATTCACTGGGTAGACTAACGTGCTGCCCGAAAGTCGTCAGGAGTCGTTGTGACAACGAATGCATATCTGTGGGGCTGGTTTGCCTACCTTCTTGGCTGTGCCGGTGTTCTGTTTGTCTGGTGGTGGTTGACCCGCCCGTTAGCCGTGTGGGCCAAGGTGCCGTTACGCATCGTGCTGGCGGCCTTGCTGGTGACGCCCTGGTCTGTGTCGCCTGAGCACGATGAATGGGCGCCGGCCTGGGTTGTCAGCCTGTTTGATGGTCTCGCCCAGGAAGATATCAGCCTGTGGCGCGCGGGCGGTCCTTTGCTCGGCATGCTTGCCGTGGCGCTGGTGGTGGCGTGCCTGGAAGTCTGGCGTCAGCGACGCAAGATTGCGGTGCAGTAGTCATGAAAGACTGTGTGTTCTGTCAGATCCAGGCTGGCAAGCTTCCGGCCAGCGTAGTCTATGAGGATGAGCAGGCGATGGTCATTCTGGATCTGTTTCCGGTTCGCGAAGGGCACTGTCTGGTGATTCCAAAGACCCATGCGCCACTGGTAGAGCAGCTCGATGACGCCATGTCTTACCATCTGATGGATCTGGCGCGGCGCACGATTCGCGCCCAGAAACGCGCTGGCTTGCCCGTGCGGGCCCATAATCTGGTCATCAATGATGGCCGGGAAGCCAATCAGCATGTTCCCCATGTGCATCTGCATGTGATACCCCGGCGGGGTGGGGATACTCTGGCAACGGCATTCACCTGGGCCACCCGGCTGGTCAATATTTTCGGCATGGCCAAACGTCGCCAGAAACTGGATCGCTTGGCTGGCCTGCTGGCAGAGCATTTTCCCTAGGTGTCTCCGAATAACGCCTTGCACGCTGAGCGTGGCCTGGAGCGTGCAGCTGTTGTGTCTTGTCTCGACGGTAAGGGTGGTTCCCTTTCCTAGAGGCAAGGCGCAGCAGATGGGCGCTCCAAGCCGCGCCTTTATGCTCGTCA